>JALGSW010000172.1 GCA_029821635.1 Candidatus Zipacnadia bacterium | reverse complement strand
GGCCTCCGGCTCGTCCGTCAGGTAGATCGGCACCTGGCAGGCATCCGCGTGGATCTGCATCCAGAGCTGACTGCGCGTGCCGCCGCCGGCTGCGTAGATGCCCTCGGGCTGGAATCCGGTGCTGCGCAGGTCCTCGAGGATGTGCCGGGTGCCCATCGCGGTACCCTCGTAGATCGCGCGCATGACGTGGCCCAGCTCGTGGCGCAGGCTCAGGCCCCAGATGGCGCCGCGGGCGAGGGGGTCGCGCAGGGGCGTGCGATTGCCCTGCCAGTAATCGAGCAGCACGAGGCCCTCGGCGCCGGGCTCGACCTCTGAGGCCAGCTCGTCGAGCACGTCGTACCGCGAGCGGCCGCGGTTCTTCGCCTCGAGCATCTCGCGGGAGGCGAAGTTGTCCGCGAACCACTTGACGATGCTGCCGGTGGCGGTCTGCCCACCCTCAAGGACCCAGGCGCCCTCGATGAGCGCGTCAGGGAAGGGGCCCCACACGTTGCTGTCAAAGCGCGCCTCGGCGCAGAGCGCCATGTGACAGGTCGATGAGCCCATCACCATCGCCATGCGGCCCGGCCGGACGACGTTGAGCCCGAACATGCCTGCGTAGGCGTCGATCCCGCCCTCGGCGACGGGCGTGTCGGGGATCAGCCCGGTCTCCTCCGCCGCGCGCATGGAGATACCGCCGGCGGGCGTGCCCATCGGCAGCACGTCGCTCGGCCAGCGCTCCAGCAGCTCGGACATGCCGAGCGTGTCCAGCAGGCCCTCGGGCCAGCCGCCCTCGGGGATGGCGTAGTTCCACTTGCAGGTGGTGCAGTTGAGCGAGGCGGTCCAGTTGCCGGTGAGGCGGTGCATGAGCCAGTCGGTGCCCTCGCAGATGACCTCAGCCTGCTCGTAGACCTCCGGCTCGTGGCGCTTGAGCCACATGGTCTTGGGGATCATCCACTCCGGAGACTCGGGGCCGCCGGCGTACTTCAGGACGGGGTCGCCGGTCGCGGTGACCTCGTCGGCCTCCTCATGCGCGCGCTGGTCCATCCACAGGAGCGCCGGGCGCAGGAGCGTGCCGTTGCGGTCGCAGCAGACGACCGTGCAGGCGGTGCCGTCCACGCTCACGCCCTTGATCTGACGCGGGTGGATGCCCGCCTCGCGGATGACGTTGGGCACGGTCACACGGACCGCCTGCCACCAGTGCTCAGGGTTCTGCTCCGCCCAGCTCACCTGCGGGTAGTCGATCGGGTAGGGCGTGCTGTCTGAAGCGATCAGCTTCCCCCGCAGGTCGAACAACGCGGAACGCAGGCTCTGCGTCCCGCAGTCAATGCCCAGCACGTAGGGCCCGCCCATGTCAGACATGCTGAACTCACCTCGGCTGTCACAGGATTCGTGTGATCTCGCGGTCGGGCTACCAACTCTCGCGGTGGATCGCGTCCATCGGCCCCGCGGGCTTGGGCGTCGGCTCGCCGCGCGGATGCCCGAGGCTCACGAGGCCCAGCACGCGGATCTCGCCGGGGATACCAAGCAGCTCGCGCACCAACTCCTCGCGCTCGGGGCCCGGGCTCTCTCCGGCCTCGCCGCCGCGGATGCCGACCCAACAGGTGCCCAGGCCCAGGCCGGCGGCCTCGATCAGGGCGTTCTCCAGCGACGCGCAGGCGTCCTCTATCCACCAGTGCGGCTGGCGCTTCGCGTCGGCGCAGAACACCAGCACCATCGGCGACTGCGCGCAGAAGCTCGCCCACTGGTGCACCTGCGCGAGCTTCGCGCGCTTCCCGGCATCGGTGACGACCACGATGTGCCAGGGGCGGACGTTGTTGGCGGTCGGCGCGCAGAGGGCCGCGCCCAGGACCGCGTCAAGCTGCTCCTCGGAGACCGGCTCGTCGGTGTACGCGCGCACACTGGCACGCTTGTGTATCGCATCAAGCATCGCGTCAGCCTCCCCGTCAGTTGCTCGTGCTCGTTGCGTTCGCCTAATACTTGCCTACTCGCCGTCCGGCTCCTGCCCTGAGGGCGCTTCGCCGAGGGGCTCGCCCCCCAGCCACGCCGCCTGCTCGGCCTTCATCGTGCGGATGGCCTCCTCAACCTGCTCGGTGATGCGGCGCAATTCCTCCTTGCCGGGCTTCTCACCGAACTGCAGCGTGTCGATCGGCTCGGCGAAGCCGACCGCGACCTTCCCGCGCCTGATGCGACTGGCGCCGCGCGGCAAGACATCGTTCGTGCCGGTGAGCGCGCAGGGGATGATCGGCACTCCCGCGCGCGAGGCCGCGAGCGCCGCGCCCAGGTCGAACTCCCCAAGCTCCCCGGTGTGGCTGCGCGTGCCCTCGGGGAACATCGTCAGCAGCTCACCGCCTGCGAGCAGCTCGATCGCGGCTTTGAGCGCGCGTCGATCGCCCGACCCGCGCTTGACCGGGAAGGCATAGCACTTGCGGATGATGAAGCCGAAGACCGGGTTGCTGAAGAGCTCGGACGCCGCGAAGTAGTACGTTCGGCGCCGGATGGCCGTCCCGACGACGGGCGGGTCGAGGTGGCTGAGGTGATTCGACGCGATCAGCGCGCCACCTTCGTCGGGCATGTTCTCCGCACCGACCACGCGGTGCCCGCCGCACAGCGCAATGATCTTCGGAATGCTCCACTGCGCGAAGCGGTAGTGCGGCCAGGTCCAGCTCCGAGGCGGCTCATACAGCCGGTCCATCGCGTCCCTCCAGGCGGGCGAGCGCACGGTCGTCGAGCAGCTCCAGCACTCGATCGGCGACCTGCTCGATGCTGAGCGGATCGGTGTCAATCTCAACGGCGTCATCGGCCTTGCGCAGCGGCGCGACCGCGCGGGTGCTGTCGCGCCGGTCGCGCTCGCGCTGGTCGGCGAGGATGCGCTCGTAGTCGGCGTCCTCGCCCTGCGCGATGCGCTGTTCGTAGCGGCGGCGGGCGCGCTCCTCGGCGGATGCCGTCAGGAAGACCTTCAGCAGCGCGTCCGGGAAGACGACCGTGCCGATGTCGCGGCCCTCCATCACCACCGGCACGCGCTCGGCCATCGTCCGCTGGGCGGCCACGAGGTGCTCGCGGACCTCCGGAATAGCGGAGACGGGCGACGAGAGGTTGCCCACCTCCGGCGTGCGGATCGCGCGCTCGACGTCCTCGCCGTCCACGAAGAGGTGCTGCTCGTCGCCGACCGCGCGGAACTCGAAGCGCAGCCGCCCGGCAAGCTCACCGATCGCGTCGGCGTCGGCCTCAACGTCGAGGCCCGTACGCATCACGTGCAGCGCCACAGCGCGGTACATCGCACCCGTGTCAATGTAGGTGTAGCCACAGCGATCGGCGACCGTCCGCGCGATGGTGGACTTCCCCGCGCCGGCCGGGCCGTCGATCGCGACCATGCAGCCAGTGCGCTCAGTCATCGTCGCTCTCCTCGATGCAGTCGGCCCCGAGCGTCCGCAGGTCGGCGACGAAGGTCGGGTAGGAGGTGCGGATGCACTCCGCTCCCTCGATGACCGTCTCACCGCGTGCGACCAGCCCCGCGACGGCCGCGGACATCGCGACCCGGTGGTCGCCGCGCGCATCGATCGTGGTCCCGCTTAGCGGGATCGGGCCCGTGATCTCCAGCCCGTCTTCGCGCTCGCGCACGTCCGCGCCCATCGCTCCGAGCACCTCCGCCATCGCGGCCAGGCGGTCGCTCTCCTTCACGCGCAGCTCGGCGGCGTCGCGGATGACGGTCGTGCCCTCGGCCTGCGTGGCGATGACTGCCAGCAGCGGGACCTCGTCGATCATGCGCGGGATCAGGTCACCGCCGAACTCGGCCGCCCGCAGCGCGCCCGGCTGAGCGCGCACGGTGCCGACGGGCTCACCCGCGACGTCCCGGCGCCCCCCGAGCCCGATCTTCGCGCCCATCGCCTCCAGCGCCTCCAGCAGACCGGTGCGCGTGGGGTTGAGCAGGGCGTCGGCGGCCTGCACATCGCTGCCTTCGACCAGCAGCCCGGCAGCCAGCAGGAACGCGGCCGATGAGAGGTCGGCGGGGATGCTCATTGAGGTGGCACGCAGCGCGCGTCCGGGACGGAGCGTCACGCGCAGGCCCTCGACGCTGATGTCGGCGCCCATCGCGGCGAGCATCCGCTCGGTGTGATCGCGCGAGCGCGCGACCTCGACAACGGTCGTCTCGCCCGCCGCGGACAGGCCCGCAAGCAGCACCGCGGACTTCACCTGCGCGCTCGCCATCGGCGGGGCGTACGTGATGCCGCCGAGGTCGCCGCCATGCACGGTGACCGGCGGCGTGCATCGCTCGCCCCGGCCCTCGACGCGCGCGCCCATGCGCTCCAGCGGCTCGGCGATGCGGTCCATCGGCCGGCCCGTGAGCGACTCGTCGCCGGTGAAGGTGACGGTCATCGGCCGCCCCGCGGCGAGGCCCATCAGCAGGCGCATGCCCGTGCCGGAATTGCCCATGTCCAGCGGCGCGTCCGGCTCGCGCAGTGCGTCGAGGCCCTCTCCATGCACCTCGAGCGTCCCCACGCCCGCCTGCTCCACGGTCACGCCCAGGTGCCGTAGGGCCTCAGCGGTCCGCAGGCAGTCGTCGCACGCCAGGAAACCCTCGATGCGTGAGGTGCCCTCGGCGATGGCGGCGAGCATCGCGGCGCGGTGTGAGATTGACTTGTCCCCGGGCGCCCGCACCCGACCGCTGAGCGGGCCGCAGACTCGAACGATCAGCCTCATTGCTCTCCCATCTTCCGCCTGCAGTCGCGGCCCCGTGCGAGCAGTTCGACGATCGCGGCCTCGTCGCGCGCCTCCAGCGCCTCGCGCCAGCGCCCGGCCTCGCCGAGGAAGCCGTCCAGCGCCTTGAGCACCTCGTCGGCGTTCGCCATGAGGATCTCGCGCCAGACGTCGATCGGCCCCCCGGCGATGCGCGTAGTGTCGCGCAGGCCCGTGCTGATGAAGTCGCGCTCCATGCACGCCTCCCCCAGTGCGCTCGCGAGGGCCGCGGCGACGAGGTGCGGCAGGTGACTGGTGCGCGCGACCAGCCGATCGTGCGTCTCCGCATCGACCACCACCGGACGCGCGCCGATCGCGACGACGACTTCGTGCAGCTTCGCAAGCGCCTCGTCGGTGCCGGGCGCGGGCGTGAGCAGGTAGGTGCGGCCGTGGAAGAGGGCAGCGCGCGCCTCCCACACGCCTGCGCGCTCGGAGCCCGCCATGGGGTGCCCACCGACGAAGCTGACGCCCGGCGGCAGGTCCTGCGCGGCGGCCATGATCGCTCGCTTGGTGCTGCCCGCGTCGGTGACCACGCAGCCATCTCTGAGCGCCGGTGCGATGCGCGCGAGCGTGCCGGCGATCGTCGCGACCGGCGTGGCGATGTAGACGAGGTCGGCGTCGCGCACGGCCTCGAGGGCGTCGGGGGTAGTACGGTCGGCCGCACCGACGTGGACGGCTTCGAGCAGCGTCCGCTCGCTGCGCGCCACGCCCACGACCTCACCGAGCACGCCCGCCTCGCGTCCGGCGAGGGCGAACGAGCCGCCGATGAGGCCGATCCCGATGATCGTGACGCGTTCGAAGAGCATTCGGGCGCCTCCCGAGGATCTTCCACCTGCGACCAGGCCCCCGCACACGATCAGGCCTCCGCGCCGACCGCCTCGGCGACGGTGCGGATGCGCTTCATGAGGTCCTTGAAGGCCGCGGGCGTGAGCGACTGCGGACCATCGCTGAGCGCCTGGTCGGGGCGCGGATGCACCTCAATTGCGAGGCCGTCCGCACCCGCCGCGACCGCAGCCAGGGCCATCTGCGGCACCAGCGAGGCTACGCCGATGGCGTGGCTTGGGTCGGCCACAATCGGCAGGAAGGTCTCCCGCCGCGCCGCCACCATGCCGCCGAGGTCGAAGGTGAAGCGCGTGGCGGTCTCGAAGGTGCGGATACCGCGCTCGCACAGGATGATATCGAGCGTCCCGCCGGCGGCAATGTATTCGCTGGCCTTGAGCCACTCGGTGATCGTCGAGGAGAACCCGCGCTTGAGCATGACCGGCTTGCCGCAGCGCCCGGCCTCCTTGAGCAGGTCGTAGTTCTGCATGTTGCGCGCGCCGATCTGCAGGCAGTCGGCGACCTCGGCGACGGCCCCGACCTGTCGCACATCCATCACCTCGGTGACGACGGGCAGGCCGGTCTCCTCGCGCGCGTTGGCGAGCATCTCCAATCCCTCGCGGCCGAGGCCCTGGAAGTCGTAGGGCGAGGTGCGTGGCTTGAAGGCGCCGCCACGCAACGCCGACGCGCCCGCTTCCTTCACCGCGCGGGCGGTCTGCATGATCTGCTCCTGGCTCTCCACCGCGCACGGTCCGGCAATCACGCCGATGTGCCCGGCGCCGAACTTCGCGTTGCCGATCATCACGGCGGTCGGGCTCGGGTTGTACTCGCGGCTGATGAGCTTGTAGGGCTTGAGGATCGGCACCACGCGCTCGACGCCCGGGAGGACGGAGAACTGCCCGGCGACGACCTCCTTCTCATCATCCGGAGCGCCGATGGCGCCGATGATCGTGCGCGACTCCCCGCGGGAGAGGTGATGCCCGTAGTTGCGGTCGGAGAGGCGCGAGATGACGCGCTGCATGTCTTCCTCTGTGCTGTCAGGACGCATCACGATGATCATCGGGCTCACCACCTGCCCCCGGAGGGGCACTTTTCTATTGCCGGCGACATTACGGTCGTAGCCGTTGGAGGGGCCGCCGCGCGTCAGGCGCGAAGCGTCTGCGCGCGGTCAGGCCCCGTGAGCGAAGCGAGCGGGGGCTGAGGTGCCACCCCGGCCCGCCGCAGGGCACTGCTACTTCCCCAACACCGCCCGCAGCGCGTCTATGAAGGTCGCATTCTCCTCCGGCAGGCCGATCGTCACGCGCAGCCACGTCGGCAGGCCGAAGATCTCCCCCGTGCGCACGGTCACACCGTGGCGCATGAGAGCGTCGAAGCACTCCACGCTGTCCGTCCCGACGTCCACCATCACGAAGTTCGATTGCGTCGGCACGTACTGCTGGCCCATCTCCTCGAACTGCGCGTAGAGGTAGCTCTTGCCCGCGTTGTTGTTGGCCACGCTGCGCGGCACCTGATCGGGGTCCTTGAGGCTCGCGATCGCAGCCGCCTGCGCCATGATGCCGACGTTGAAGGGCTCGCGCACCTGCTTGAGCACGGTCGCGATGTCCTCGGGCATGGCTCCGTAGCCCACGCGCAGCCCCGCCAGGGCCCAGGCCTTGGAGAACGTGCGCAGGACCGCGACGCGCCGCCCCTCGCGCACGTAGCGGAGGGTGTCGGGGTACGCGGGGTCGTCGGCGTACTCGAAGTAGGCCTCATCCCAGACCACGATGCAGGTGTCCGGGATGCGGTCCATGAACGCCTCGACCTCGTCGGCGGTAACGATTGTGCCGAGCGGGTTGTACGGGTTCGAGACGAAGAGCAGCTTCGTCTTCCCGTCGACCGCGTCGGCCATCGCGTTCAGGTCGTGGCGGAAGTCGCGGTGCGGGATCGCGCGCTCTTCCGCGCCCATCAGCCGCGCGGTGATTGGGTACATCGCGAAGGGCGGCGCGGAGAAGACGAGGTTCTCGCCCTCGTTCACGAAGCCGAGGCCGAGCATGTGGATGATCTCATCCGAGCCGCGCCCGACGAGGATCGTCTCCGGGCCCACACCGAGGCGCTCGGAGAGGGCGTCCGTCAGCTCTACGCACTGCGGATCGGGGTAGACGAAGACGTCCTCGGCGATCGCGCGCATGGCCTCGATGGCCAGCGGCGACGGCCCGAGCGAGTTCTCGTTGGAGGCGAGCTTGGTCACGGTCTCGATCTCGAGTTCCTCCATGACCTCCGCCGACGACTTGCCGGGCGAGTAGGGCACGATCCGCTCGATTGTCTCTCGCATCAGATCCTGTGCATTCGCCACGTCTGCTTCCTCCCAGCAATGCGCGCACCGTGTAACGATGGCTCGTCAGTCACTCAACGCCTCGGGCTCAGGCAGAGCCGGGGCGGTCCGTAGCACCTCGGCGATCCGCTTCGCCTCCGCCGGGCCATTGACGGCCGCCAACAGGCTGCCGACGACGGCCCGGATGGGCGGGCGTCAGATGGTCTTGTCCGACTCGATCTCGCCCAGCAGCTTGCTGACCGACCGGTCCTCGTGGATGCAGCGGACGACCTCGCCCAGCAGCGGCGCGACGGACACGACCTTGATGTTGGGCGGCATGTCCGGGCGCGGCGGCAGCGTGTCGGTGGTGTAGAGCGTGCTGATCCCCGAGTTCGTGATCCGCTCGGTGGCCTGACCGGACATGATCGCGTGGGTCACGCAGGCCCGGACCTCGGTCGCGCCGGCCTTCCTGACCTCCTCAGCGGCGTTGACGAGGGTGCTGCCGCCGAGCATGAAGTCGTCCACCAGCAGCGCGCGCTTGCCCTTGATGTCGCCGACGGTCTCCACGACCTCCGCTCTCTCCACGTCACCCTCCGGGTGGCGCTTGAAGATCACCGCGATGCCGCAGCCGAGGCGCTGCGCGACCTCCGTCGCCCGCTCGACGGCGCCCGCATCCGGAGCCACGATCACCGCGTTCTCCCCGGTCAGCCCCTCGTTGCGGAAGACATCGAGGAAGACCGGGAGGTGCGGGAGGTGGTCCATCGGGATGTCGAAGAACCCTTGGATCGCGCCCTCGTGCAGGTCCATCGTGACGATCCGCTGCGCGCCGGCGGCCACGGTCAGGTCGGCCACCAGGCGGGCGGAGATAGGCTCGCGGCCCCTGAACTTGCGCTCCTGCTTGGAGTAGGGGTACCACGGAATCACGACGGTGATGCGTCCGGCGGACGCGCGCTTGGCCGCGTCGATCATCAGCCACAGTTCCATGAGCCGGTCGCTGACTTCGCCGGGGAATGACTGGAAGAAGAAGACGTCTTTGCCGCGCACGTTCTCTTGGAGCTGCACGCGCACCTCGTCGTTGCTCCACTTCCCGACGGTGGCCTGCGACAGCGGGATGCCGACCGAGTTCGCGACATCACTGGCGAGCTGTGCGCTGCCGTTGCCCGAGAAGATGTTCATGTCGTCCAGGACGGGACCCATGGCTTCTTCACCTGCTCTGGCGGGCATATTGCCGATGAAATGCGTCCCCACATGCAGAAACGCCGCGGTCTATGGTCCGCGGCGTCGGGTAGGTCGGGAGAGCTGTGCTGCTAGCAGGACTCCCTCCGCCGCGGGCGGGCGCCGTGGTAAGCGTAGTGGCGGTAGTGAAGGTGTAGGACGGCCGGGCCCATGGGCGATCTCCGCGGGTCAGGGAGTGCGGCACTTCTGGTGATAGGCTAACACAAGCTTCCGAGGTGTGTCAAGGGCGAGAGCGGGCTTGTAGGGGCAAAGTGATAATGTCCGGTTGTGGCAAAGTAGAAATGTCCTCCTGCCGCGGGGCATGCCCCGCGGGCGGCGAACAGGAAGGGCATGAACCTGGAAATGAGCAGCAA
>JALGSW010000023.1 GCA_029821635.1 Candidatus Zipacnadia bacterium | reverse complement strand
CCTGGCCCTCGTTGAGCCGCCGCGTCTGGTTACCGTGCATCGTCAGGTGATGCAGGTTCTCCGCCGACAGCGCCCGCTTGCAGTCGCGCATCCAGCAGTCGCGCACGGTGGCGTTCGTGCCCTTGGTGATGAAGCGCACCGCGGTGCCGCCGTGGCCGATGAAGAAGCACGCGTCCACGAGTGTATCGTTCGGGTGGTCGATCACCAGCGCGTCGCCGCTCTGGTGGTTGCCCACGAAGCTCAGGTCGCGCACGGTGATCGTCAGGTCCGGCCACCACTGCCCGAGCGCCCCGGCGATCGCCAGCAGCGGGTCGCCGGAGGTGCTGGTGTTGACCAGCACGCTCGCGCGCCCCTCGCCCTGCAGGCACAGGTGCTGCCGCTCGCTCAGCGCGATCTCGAGCGTCCGGTCGATCTCCCAGCGCCCGGAAGGGACGTGCACGGTGCCGCCCGCGACGGGCAGGGCGTCCAGCGCCTCCTGGACACTCCCGGCCTCCGCCGCGTCGATCCATTGCCCGCGTGTGCTCGCGCCCATCGCCATCAGCTCTCCTTCTCGCTGGCGAATGTCGTTAAGGAGGGGCGGCCCTCGCGCTGCGTCGTTTGCCGCGCGAGGGTGAGGCGCCGCCAGGCGCCGAAGCTTCCTTGCCCGCCCGTCGTTTGCCTTTCGGAGGGCGAACGACGGGCTGGCAGGGAAGCTGCCGCCCTCGCAGACGGCACTCGGGCGTCACTTTTCCCGCCGCCGGGGGCGGCGGCGGGAAAAGCAGCCCCTCCACACGACTTACTCCGATCGATTTTCGTTGACGCGTCCGCAGTTCCTGGGTTATGAGTTCCAGCCTGTCAGTCGTTGTGGTGTTGACGGGCCCGAAAGCCTGTCCAACGTGAACCTACTGCAGCCCCGCGCAATGACTCGCGAGGGCCAGGCAGATCTCGCACACCACGTCCGTCACGACCGCCGTTCCGTGCGTGTCGTCGCGATTGCCCGACATCTCGATCAGGATCGGCGCCCTGCAGCCCCGGTCCGCCGCGTAGCAGATCACGTAGGGCGCATCGACCGGGTCGGAGATGGCGTCCATGTTCACCTGCTGGTAGGCCCCGTTGTAGGGCGCCTGGCAGAGGAAGCGATCGCGCAGACGCTCCTGCACGTCCTCGTGAATCGCCCCCACCAGCTCCTCATCGCAGCCCTGCGCGGGCATGAGCACGAAGTGCGCGGTGTGGAAATCGACCAGCCCGATCGGGCGGTAGCGTTCCACGAGCCCCTGGATGATTTGCGTCTCGCGCGCGCAGGCCGCGCGCGTACCCTTATAGTTGTAGTCCCACGGGACCGGCACGTCCTGCGGCATCGGGAAGTCTTCCCAGCCGTGGTCGAAGTTCCGGTTCAGATCCACGCCTGCCGCGTTCTGGCGCGTGAAGTGGTCGAAGCCCCACGGATTCTGCACCGGCATGATGACCCAGTGCAGTTGGCTCGCGTCCATGCCGATCTCCGCGCCCGTCCCGAGCAGCTCGGCGAGCCGCACCAGCCCGTAGCAGTTCTCCCACTCCCAACCGTGTACCGCGGCGCCGAGGTAGACGGTGGGCTTGTCCTCATCGCCGAAGCGCAGCGTGTACATGTCGCGCCCATCGCTGCACGGGCCCTCGTTGACGAGTCGCAGACCGTAGTGATGCTCCGCCAACTCGCGCATCATCTCCACGAAGTCGTCGTAGCTGAGGCGCTCGGGATAGTGCTTGCCAAAGCGCACGCTCTCGCCGATGAAGTTGCCGGGGAAGAGCCACTTGTTCTCCGCGCCATGCGAGTTGTACCAGACGCGGCCGGGGGAGAGCAGGTCCAGCGCCAGGATCCGGCCATCGCCCACGCGCTCCTCGAGCATCACCGCGCCCTGGTTGACCGTCGAGCGGCCGAGCACCGTCGTGCGCTCGTCCTCGATCGGGTTGAGGATCTGGCGCTGGAGCATCTGATTGTTGTAGAGCGGTTCGGGGGCGCTGGAGACCGAGCCGAACCAGCCGATCGTGTCGCCGACCTCGAAGCCACGCGTGACATCGCACTCGACCTCGATGCGCATCGCCGGCTCCATGCGGTCGAGCACGTGGGTCTTGGAGAAGTGCAGGCCGCGCTCGGTGGCGTACTCCAGCAGGCAGGAGATCACCTGCCCGCCGCCCTGCGCGTACTCACGGACGGCTGCGTAGTCGAGCGCTGCGAGGTTCTCACCGTTCTGTACTGCGGTGACCACGTGCGTGTACTGCGCCAGCGTCTGCGCGTCGTGCGCTTCCTCGGTGAAGTTCAGATATGTCACTCGCTCAGGGTAGAGCAGATCGAGGTCCGCCTTGAGTGTCCCAGGCATGTCAGCAAGCAGGACAACTGACAGTTGCGAGTAGTCCATCGCGCTCTCCTTTGTGGCATTCAGTCCGTCCGGCCCTGCGCACTTCATCGCATCTGCAGGCGGGACCTTCCAAATGAGTCTGCTCAAACGCTGGACTCAGACAGGCCCTCAATATATAATTGAGCGAAAACAGAGGAAGTCTTGAGGCAAGGCTGAGCTTCTCCTCGGTTTGCGTGCCGATACACTGAGCTGACGGATCGCCCAGGAGCGCAGGAGGCAGGGCCATGTTGATAGGGATCGCAGGCAGTCTGCTGGCGGTGTACGGCTGTATCTTCGCGCTCATGAGGGCAAGCGCGCAGGCGGATGCCGCGGCAAGCGGATTCGTGCTGAGCGCGCCGAGCACAATGCTGGAGGGCCCCAAGCCTTCCGCAGAGCAACAGGCGAACTAAAAGAACGCCTCGCAGAAGCGGTCGCCGGGCGTTCGCCACCGTGGTTCCGTCGTTCCCTTTTGCACTCCGTCGTTACTGCCGTCTTCGATGTTCCCCGTTTTCCCCGAAATCTTTTCTCGCAAACGCTGGACAAATCCCACATATTCCGATATAGTTCACGAGACGTAGAGTAAAACCAGAGCATATTGAGCTGTTACTGAGGCAACTCCCGCCGGCTGCTAAGCCGTACGCCTTCACATCCGACGTTCCCTTGGAGGAGATCTGCCGTGAAGCGGGCGATGTTCCTGGCAGTATCCATGGTGTGTATTGTCGCTCTTGTGGGTGTCGCACACTCAGAGGAGCCGGAGTGGACGACGTGGGAAGTGGCGGACGGCGGTAACGGGCACGAGTACATCGTGCTCATGGACATGGCGAGATGGACCGTGCAGGAAGCCGAGGCAGAGGCCCTGGGTGGCTACCTGGTAACCATCCACAGCCAGGTGGAACAGACCTTCGTGTACCTACTGATGCGCGCCGCCGAACTTGCGAGCCCCACCAACGAGGACTACTACTCGATCGGTCTTCTGCAAAGCTCGGAGGGACCTGAGCCGGCGGGCGGATGGTACTGGCTCACCGGCGAGACGCTCGACGAGAGTCCTTTCATCAAGTGGGGCTACAATGAGCCCAAGGGCTACGAGAGGGAGAACTTCGGGTACATTAACACATCCAATGGGACTTGGAACGACGGCGACAATGTCAGGGTCCGCAGGGCCATCGTCGAGCGCGAGGGTCCGCCCCCGCCTCCGGCCGATGAAGACGCCCCCGAGTGTTCCCTCGACGCCCCCGACCCGGCGGAGCTGGCATGGTCCGACACGCCCACCGCGGTCGCGATCAGCGGCTTCGCTACGGACGCGGTCATCGGCATCGCTACGGACGCGATCAGCGGCTTCGCTGCGGACGCGGTCAGCGGCATCGCCAGCGCGTCCCTGAGCATCACGGATGAGTACGGTGAACTCAGCGCCGAGCAGGACATGACCGGCCTGCTCGCCGCCGACGGCAGCTTCGCCATCACGGTGGAGCTCGCGTCGATCGTCCGGCCCGAGGATACCGACGGCCGGCTCTACGAGATTACCCTCAATGCCGAGGACAATGCGGGTAACGCGGCCGCCCCGGCATCCGTCTCAGTGCTCGCGCCACCGGACAGCACGCCGCCGAGCGTCATGCTGGACTCGCCCCAGCCGGCGATCCTGTCCTCGCGGAACCCCAGAGAGTTGAAGACGGTGACGATCAGCGGATTGGCGCTCGACGATGAGACTGGCGTGGCCTCGGTCATGCTGACGGTGAGCGACGAGTACGGGGAGTTCGACGTGCCCGAGCCCGGCGTCTCCGTGGACCTCGGTGCGGACGGCACCTTCCGGGTCACGCTGCAACTCTCGTCGCAAATCGGCAGGCGGGACACGGACGGTCGCAGCTACGAGGTGGCAGTGTTTGCCACGGACCTGGCGGGGAACGTATCGGCTCCGTGCTCCGTCACGATTGTCGCGCTGCGACCCGCGGCAGGCAATCCCGGCAGGGGCAACAAGCCCGATGGACCGCCGGGGCGCGACAAGCCCGATGGGCCGCCCGGGCGCGACAAGCCCGATGGACCGCCGGGGCGCAACAGGTAAACAGCCGGCGACGCACCAAGCTGTGGCCGCTGGATCCAGCGGCTGCAAGCGCCAGGATCGAGGCCCTTCCGGGGGGGAGGGGCCTCGATGCCGTTCTGCTGGAGGTGCGGCGACGTCGGCCGCGAACTCAGCCACGGCGGTACAGAACGCACTCATGAGGACTGAAGCGATCATGCACCAGCTCGGCTACGGCGTCATCGGACTTGGCCGCATCAGCGCGCGGCACATCGAAGCGATCAACGGGCTGGCGGAAGGCCGCGTCGCGGCCATTGCCGACACCAACACTGAGAAGGCCCGGGAGATCGCTGCGAAGCACCCCGACGGGCCCGCCGCCTACGCCGACTACCGCGAGCTACTCGCCGACCCGGCCGTGGACGTCGCGGTGGTGCTCGTGCCCACGCACCTGCATAGCATGGTCTCCGTGGCGGCGATGGACACCGGCAGACACGTGATCTGTGAGAAGGCGATGGCCCCGAGTGTCCGGCAGTGCCTCGATATGATCGAGGCCCGCGACCGCAACGGCGTCAAGCTGATGATCGCGCACTCCACGCGCTACCAGGCGCCCTTCGTGACCGCGCGGCGCATGATAGAGGAGGGCGCGATCGGCGAGGTGCTCGGGATCGACGCGCACTTCACCGCCGGCGCCACGCAGTCCGACGACGTGCCGCAGGATTTCTGGCGCTTCAAGGTGGGCGCGGCGGGCCACGGCTACGTGGTCAACTTCGGCTGCCACTACATCGACGCTTCGCGCTCGATGATCGGCGCCGACCCGGTCTCGGTAAGCGGCCACATCGGCAACCGCTTCAGCCGGGGCGTGATCCCCGAGGACCACTACACAATCACCGCGCTGTGCGACGATGGCAGCACGATCTCCCTCGCGCAGTACGGTACGCTCAAGGCCTACCGCACGCCCACCGCGGGCTACGCGATCTTCGGCACCGAGGGCATGATGGAGGCCTACTGGCGGCCCGACCGGCTGCTGATCTCGCGAGCGGGCGAGGAGCCGCGGCAGGTGGAGCTTGACCGCGCGCTCTACGAGGCCGGACCGTGGGTGCGCGAGCATGAGGGCTTCTACGCGTGCATCGTCGATGACACGCTCGAGCCGGTGACGGGCGAGGACGCGATGCGCAACATCGAGTGGGCGAGCGCCGCGTATCTCTCCAGCGACCGGCGCTGCTGGGTGGACATCCCGCTGTGCGAGGACGACTGCGCCTACTGCGGCCCGTGCCTCGACGAGACCCTCCCGCCGAAGGAGTAAGATGGTCGTTCGTCGTTGTCGTCTTTCGTCGTCGTTGTCGTCTTCGTTTGTAGGACGGGCTTCCAGCCCGTCGTAGTTCGTTGTTGTCGCTGTCGTTTCCGTTCGTAGGACAGGCTTTCCAGCCTGTCAGTCGTTTGCCCGTTGTCGTGCGTAGGACAGGCTTTCCAGCCTGTCAGCCGTTGCCCGTTGTCGTTCGTAGGACAGGCTTTCCAGCCTGTCAGCCGTTTGCCCGTTGTCGTTCGTAAGACAGGCTTCCCAGCCTGTCAGCCGTTCCGCCGTGGTCGTTCGTAGGACAGGCTTTCCAGCCTGTCATCCGTTGCCCGTACACAAGGCGTTGACGGGCTGGAAGCCCGTCCTACAAACGGATGACGACGGACGGCGAACGGCAAGCGGCGCCCTTGACCTCAATCCCCCCGGTACCTCGTCAGCGCCACGGCCGCTACCCACGCGAAGAGCATGGCCACCAGCGGGCAGGCGATGAAGCCGCCCTGGCTCGTGGCCGTCTCACCGAGGCGGCCGAGGAGGATGCCCGCGGTGGCGGCTCCCACCCCCAGCCCCGCTTTGACCAGCAGGCCCTGGACGCCGAAGTAGATCGCCTCGCGGCGCTCGCCGGTCATGCTCTCGTCATGGTCCACGATGTCCGCGACCATCGCGTTCGGGAGCACGAAGATCGCCGAGATCGCCGGGCCGATCAGCGCCATCACCACGAACGCCTGCGTCAACGGCGCCAGCCCTACCGGAAGCTGGCCGACGAAGGCCAACGGCACCATGAAGAGCCCGAACCATACCATCGACGCCATAAGCACCGGTTTCTTGCCGAAACGCCCCGCGAGCCACTGGACCACGGGCAGGAGTATCCCCGCGGCCAGCAGCGCGCTCGCCATCACCGCCCCCTGGCCGGTCTCGCCAACATTCGCCCGCACCTCCACAATCTTCGCACCGGCTCCCATCACGATCCGCAGCCCTATCCAGAAGCAGACCTGGCTGACGACATAGGGAACGAAGAGCGGGTTGCGCAAGGTTTGCCTGATAGCTTGCCCGAGCGCCAACCGGGACGATTCCTCGCCGGCAAGTGGTGTCGGCACGAGCAGCGGCGCCCATGCGAACAGGAGGACCGCCGGCGCGAAGACCAGCGCCATCACCGTGTAGCTGTATGTCTCGATCAGCCAGCCCGCGACGACCATCCCCGCGACCGCCCCGACGATGTTGAAGCCGCCCTGCCATGCGGTGATGCTGACGCGCTCTCGCGGATCGCTGGTGATCTCCGGCAGCATCGAGAGGTATGGGCAGACCACGATGGTGAACGCGAAGAAGAAGAGGGACGCCATGGCCGCGAGGTAGACGCCGTTGAGCAGTGTTGGCGCCGAATCCGGTGGCAGCCAGATCGCAATGAACATGAGGGCGAGGAAGGGCGCGCCGACGAGTATGAACGGCTTGCGCCTGCCCCAACGCGTGCGGATGCGATCGCTCCAGTAGCCAATCAGCGGGTCCGCCACCGCGTCCATGACTCGGCCCAACACCAGCGCCACGGCCCACGCGAGCTCCGTGGCAAGCACGTCCCAGCGCGGGTCCGTCGGATCGGGCCGATAGCGCTTCAGGAGCCACGTAAGCGTCATGTCCGTGGTCAGGGCCACGGTGAGGTAGCCCATCCCGTAGAGGAGTTTGTGACGCAGCGGGACGCCCCGAGGCTTCACCGACGGCTCCGTGGTCGCCATACACTATGACTTCCGCGCGATGAGCGGACGCTCCTGCTTCATCCCCGGGGAGAGACCCGAGCCCCAGGCAGGAACGCCCGCCCCCGGCAGCGAACTCGCGCCGCGACAGACGCGAGCCACGTCACGAGAGGACGTCCCGCCATGACAGAACTCGGCTACGGGCTGATCGCCTGCGGGCGGATCAGCTCCGCGCACATCGATGCGATTGCGAAGACTGACGGGGCACGGGTGGTCGCGCTCGCCGATCCGAACGCCAACAAGGCCGCACGCGCCCGCGAGCGCGCCCGCGCATGCGCGGCCGGCGAGGTGGCCGTCTACGCCGACTATCGCGAGCTGCTGGCCGACCCGGCGGTGGACGTGGTGGTTGTGATGGTCCCGACGCAGATGCACCCGCAGGTGACCGTCGCCGCGCTGGAGGCGGGCAAGCACGTCTACTGCGAGAAGGCGATGGCGGCGAGCATGGGCGGCTGCCGGCAGATGCTGGCGGCGCGCGACCGCACGATCGCGCGCGATCGTCCGGGGCTGCTGCTCAACGTGGGGCAGTCCACGCGCTTCCGCGCGCCTTTTGCGATGGCTCGGCGGCTGATCGAACGCGGAGAGGTGGGGGAGATCGTCGCGATCGACGGCTCGTTCATCGGCGAGGCCAACACGCCCGAGCGTGGCGCGACCGACTCGTGGCGCTACTGCGCGGCCTCGGCGGGCAACGGGCACATCATCAACTTCGGCTGCCACTACGTGGACACCGCGCGCTTCCTCTGCGGCGAGGACCCGGTGAGCGTCTGCGCGAGCGTGCGCAACCGCTTCAGCGCCGGCATGATCCAAGAGGATCAGTTCGCCGTCATCGCCGAGTGCGACGGCGGCGCGTTGATCACCATCGCGCTCTACAGCCCGCCCGCGCCGGTGACGCCGATCGACGAGGGCTTTGCGATCTACGGGACGAAGGGCTGCATCGCGGCTCGCTGGCATCCAGATCGCGTGTTGATCGCGCGCGGCAAGGACGCGCCTGAGGCCGTCGAGATCGACGAGGACTTGCGCGAGAGCCAGTTCGTGCTGCTGCACCGCGCCTTCCGGCGGGCGCTCGAGGAGGGCGGGCCGGTCCCGGTGACGGGCGAGGATGCGCTGCGCAACGTTGAGTGGGGCCTGGCGGCGTACCTCTCCGCCGAGCGCCGGGCGTGGGTGGATGTGCCGCTGCCCGAGGAGCTCGCGGACTACGCCGGGCCGCAGCTCGAGC
Source organism: Candidatus Zipacnadia bacterium (assembly GCA_029821635.1). Classification (GTDB taxonomy): domain Bacteria; phylum Armatimonadota; class Zipacnadia; order Zipacnadales; family UBA5352; genus UBA5352. The sequence continues at coordinate 27,872 of JALGSW010000023.1, read as the reverse complement.
GCACGATCGCCGCCACACGGGAGTGATGCAGGAGAGCGGCCGACGGGCGGGGGCCGCTGCGCCATGCCTCGGCGAACGAGATGTCCTGTATGCGCAGGACTGAGCCCTCCGCGTGGTGAACTGCCGGTCGTCCGTGAGCGCGCGCAGCAGCGATCCAGGCATGGAGGCGAAGACGATGCAGGCTCTGCTGAACCGCCGAGTCCCGACCACCGACGGCGCCGAACTCGCCACCGACGTCTACCTGCCGGACGGCGCAGGGAAGTTCCCGGTGCTGCTCACGCGCACGCCCTACCACCGCGTCTTCGCCACCGGCGGCGACCCGGCCGGCATGAGCCCCGTGCGCTACTACCTCGATCGCGGCTACGCCCTCGTGGCACAGGACGTGCGCGGGAAGTACGATTCGAGCGGGCAGTTCCGGCCGCTGATCGACGAGGCCGTGGACGGCCAGCGCACCATCGAGTGGATCGCGGAGCAACCGTGGTGCAACGGGCGCGTGGGGATGGTGGGCCTGAGCTACCTCGGGATCGTGCAGATCCCCGCGGCCGCGGGCGGGCATGAGGCGCTGCGCTGCATCGTGCCGCAGGTCGCGCCGCAGAGCTTCTTCACCGACTGGATCCGCTACGACGGCTGTTTCGCGCTGGCCAACGCGGTGCGCTGGTGCTTCTCACACAACGTCGCGCGCACGAAGCCCACCGCCGGACACTTCACCTGGGGCGAGCTGTGCGGGCTGTCGTCGCTGGCCGCGATCGAGGAGCGCGTCGGCACGATCGCGCCCGAGCTGCGAAACTGGGTCGCCCATGACCGCTATGATGAGTACTGGCGCGAGATCGACCAGTGCACGATGCACGACGGCGTCGCCGCCGCCGGAATGCACATCGGCGGCTGGTTCGACCACCTCACGCGCGGGCAGTTCCAGGCCTACCGTGGCATCACCGACCGCGGCGCGTCCGAGCGCGCTCGCAGCTCCCAGCGCCTGCTCATCGGCCCGTGGGGGCACCGGACGGCGGGCCGTCGCGAGTACGGGCAGTGGGACTTCGGCCCGGCCGCCGCGCTGCAGTGGATGGACTACCGGCAGCGCTTCATCGACCTGTGGATGCGCGACATCGACGACGGCCTCACCGATGAGCCGCCGGTGAAAATCTTCCTGATGGGCGAGAATCGCTGGATCAGCCTGGCCGACTGGCCCCCGCGCGACGCCGAGGTGCAGAGCTGGCACCTCCGCTCGGGTGGCGCGGCGGCGGGCATCGGCGGCGACGGCCGACTCAGCCGCGAGACGCCCGGCCTCGAACCGCCCGACGCGTTCACCTACGATCCGAGCGACCCCGTCCCGACGCATGGCGGGCAGATCTACTGGGGCCTCTCGGACGCCGGACCGCGCGAGCAGAGGAGCGTGCTGGCGCGCCATGACGTGCTCTACTACCGGGGCGAGCGGCTGGCCGCGCCGCTGAGCGTGGTGGGGGAGGTCGAGCTGGAGGTGTGGCTGGCGACGGACGCGGAGGACACGGACGTCGTCGCGAAGCTGTGCGTGGTCGAGCCGACCGGGCGCGTGACGAGCCTGATCGTGGGCAGCCTGCGCTGCCGCTTCCGCGAGAGCTGGAGCGATCCGAAGCCGCTCACGCCGGGCGAGCCGACGCGCCTGCGGCTGCACTTCGGCAACCTCGCGTACGTCTTCCCCGAGGGCTCGCGGATCGCGCTGATGGTCACGAGCAGCGACTTCCCGCGGATCCTCCCGCACCCGAACACGATGGAGCCGACGTGGTCGAGCGCGCCGGCGAAGATCGCGCGCAACGAAGTCCTGCACGACGCGGCGCATCCGTCGAGGTTGTTGCTGCCGGTGCTGGGAGACGGGGCGTAACGGCGACGGCTGACGGGCTGGAAGCTCGTCCTGCAAACGGCTGACGGCTGACCTCACCCCCCCGGCCCCCCTCTCCGTTCCGGCGAGGAGGGAGAACGACCTGGGGTGCGCCTACTCCTCGGTCAGCAGGCCGTCCTCGATGCGCAGGATGCGGTCGCCCTGGGCGGCGAGGCGGTCATCGTGCGTCACCAACACGAACGCCACCCCCGTCTCCTGGTTGATCTCCCGCATCAGCCCGAAGACCTGCGCGGAGGACGTGCTGTCGAGGTTCCCCGTCGGCTCGTCGGCCAGCACCAGTCGCGGCTGATTCGCCAGCGCGCGCACGATCGCCGTGCGCTGCTGCTCGCCGCCGGAGAGCTGGCTCGGCAGGTTACCCAGCCGGTGCCCGAGGCCGACTCGCTCAAGCAGGTCCGTCACGCGCTCGACGTCCTCAGGATCGGCCTGGCCTTTGCGGATGCTGATCGGCATCAGCGTGTTCTCCAGGCAGGTGAACTCGTCCTGCAGGTAGTGGAACTGGAAAACGAAGCCCACGGTCATGTTGCGCAGGTCGGCGAGTTCGTCGTCATCGAGGTCGGCGAGGTCCTGCCCCGCGACGATTACGCGTCCATCGGTGGGGCGGTCGAGGGCACCGATGCAGTTGAGCAGCGTGGACTTGCCCGAGCCGGACTGCCCGAGTACCGACACGAATTCCCCCGCCTCAACGCGCATGTCGATGCCATGAAGCACCCTCACCGGCACCGCGCCGAAGTAGGTCTTTTGCAGGCCGATCGCCTCGACCGCCGGAACGCCCCTGGCCTCACCCACCACGGATGACCTCCGCCGGGTCGAGGTTGGCGGCCTGGCGAGCCGGGAGGACGGCCGCGATGACGGTCGCCACGACCGCGGCGATCATCGCCGCCGCAATGATCTCAGGGATCAGCGCGGCCGGGAACAGCTCCTGTGGCGTCCCCCCCGGTACGGGCGCAGGGCCCTCAACGCGTGTCAGCAGCAGCACCATCCCCGACCCCAGCGCACCGCCGACCACCGCCCCGAGCACCCCGATCATCAGCCCCTCGAGCGTGAAGACGCGCAGGATCTGCCTGCTGCGCGCGCCGATGGCCTTGAGGATGCCGATCTCCTTCTGCCGCTTGAGCACGCTGACCACGAGCACGCTCGCGATCGCGAAGGACGAGGCCACGAGGCTGAAGACGGAGATGAGCACCGCGGAGCTGGTCTGCGCGCGCAGGGCGTTGAGCAGGCGCGGGTTGTCACGCATCCACGTGTTCACGTCGAGGTCGAGCGAAGCTGCCATCGCGTCGGCGACCTGATCCGCAACGAACGGGTCATCGAGCTTCACGGAGAAGGCGGTGACGAGCGTGCCGGTGGCGAAGAGCGTCTGCCCGGCGCGCAGCGTGATGAAGACCGTGGATTTGTCCGTGCCCTCCGCGCCGGTGTAGACGATCCCGCCGACCGTGAAGGTGCCGGCGTTGCCGCCCGCCGTCGTGAGGCGCACGCGGTCGTGCAGATCGACTCCGAGCTCCTCGGCGAGGCTGTAGCCGATCACCGCCTGGTCTGCTTTCATGCGCAGGTAGTCGCCGCGTAGCAGGTCTTCCTCCAGGCCGGAGATCGCGTCCTGCTGCGCGGGCGGCGAGCCGATCACGCGCACGCTCTCCTCCGCCCCCGCGCGCGTGATCAGCGCCTGCCCCGAGACGGCGGGCGCGACGGCCGTTACGTGGCCAAACGTGTCGATCTGCGCCTGCAGGCAGTCGCACTCATCGATCGTGTCGGGCTGCCACAGACGCTGCTGCCTTGAGGAGATTACGAGGGCATCGGGCGCCCCGGGCACCTTCGGCGCGACACGGGGCACACGCTGGGGAGCACTGAGCGTGATGTGCGCGATCGGGCCGGTGATCGTGTCCACGATGCTGCGCTGCAGCCCGCCGATTAGGCAGCCGATGAAGACCACCAGCGTGACCGCCATCGCCACGCCGCCGAGGATCAGCACCGTCTGCCATCCACCTGCTCGCAGGTGCCGCACCGCCAGCCGCAGCTCAAACATCCGGCTCGCCCTCGGCAGTCGGCGACGTCTCGATGGGCCGCACGCGCTCGCCTACTCTCACCGAGGTCGGGTCGCGGACGACCAGCGCCTCCTCGTTCAGGCCGCTGCGGATGGCTGTGCCCCGCACGCCGCCGACGCCGGTCTCAACCTTCAGCCGCCGCACTTCGCCGTCGTCCACGACCAGCACCGATGGCTCGCGACCGGAAAGCACGATCATGCCGATGGGCAGCACGAGCATCTCTTGCTTGCCCTCGATGACGATGCCGGCATCCACGGTCATGCCTGCGCGCAGCCACTCGGGCGGATCGATCGGGCGCAGGACCACGTCCACGACGCCGCGCTCGGTGATCGCCTCGGGCGCGATGCGCTCGACGACCGCGTCGAGCGCCAGCTCGGGGTAGGCGTCGGCGGTGAGCAGCGCGGTCTGCCCGACGGCGACCGAGGCGATGTCGCGCTCGTCGATCTCGACGTGGATCTCGGGCCGCTCCATCTCGGAGACCATCACGATCGCCTGGCCGGGCGTCACGACGTCGCCGGGCTCGCGGACGACCTCGGTGACGATGCCTGCGAAGCGCGCGCCCACGGCGGTCCGCTCCAGCCGCGTAAGCACCGTGTCACGCGCCGCGACTGCCTCCTCGAGGCGCCTCTCCGCGACGCGCACGCGCTCGCCGGCCGGGGTGCGCCGGATGCTCTCCACGCGCGCGGGGCCCGCTTTGAGGGCCTGGTCCAGCGCCGCGTGGGCCGAGCGGACCTCGGCGCGTTGCTGCGTGATCTGCTCGGCGCGCGCCGGGCCGCTCACCAGCTCAAGCCGGGCTTGCGCGGCCTGAAGCTGGCTACCGGCGCTCTCGCGATCGGTCTGCGCGCGGTCGAGCTCCTGCTCGCGCGTCACCTCCAGCAGCTTGCGCTGCCGCTCGGCCTCGACCTCTGCCTGGCGGAGGGCCGCCTGCGCCTGCTCGACGCTCTTCCCGGCGGTCTCCGCGGTGGTGCGCGCGGCCTCGTAGTCGGCCTCGGCCATCACGCCCTCATCGTACAGGCGCCGCGCGCGGTCAAGATCGCGCTGCGCCTGCTCGAGCCGCGTGCTGACCTCCTGCTCGCGCGCGGTCGCGTTGCGCACGGCCGCCTCAGACCGCTCCAGCGCCGCGCGCGCGGTGGCGTCGGAGGTGGCGAGCGAACGGGCGCGCTGCACGTCCAGCTCAGCCTGGTCGAGGCGCGTGCGAGCCTGCTCGACGGCCGCCGCGGCTTCACGCACCTCCTCCGCGCGCCCGCCGGCGAGCAGCTCGTCGAGCCGGGCTTCGGCGGCGGCGAGCCGCTCGCGGGCCTGCTCGATGCCTCCCGCGACCTCGGCTTCGGCCTGGCGGATGGTGGGGGCGAGCGTGGCGGCGGAGGCGCGGGCCTCGCTCAGGCTCGCGCGAGCCGTGGCAACTGCGGCCCCGGCCTGCAGCAACTCGGCGGACTCGACGTCGGCGGAGATGCGTGCGACGACGTCCCCGGCCTCGACGCGGTCGCCCTCGGCCACGAGCAGATCGACGAGGATGCCGGTGCGGTCGGCGGAGAGCTCGACGTTGCGGGCGCCCTCAACGCGCCCGCTGGCGGTGAGCGTCTGCACGACGAGGCGCTTCTGCGGACGGACGACCTCGACCCCGGCGGGCCGGCGCGCCTGCCAGATGAAGAACGCCGCCAGCGCGAGCAGCGGCAGTGCCCAGAGCCACCTCATCCAGCCGCGCCGCTTCGCATTGCGCCTCCGCTGGCGCCTCTCATCCGCCGCGGCCCCCGCGCTCGGGGCTCCGTCGGCCTCGGGACGACTTCCCTGCTCTTCGGACATCCTCCGCCTCCTCGCGTGTCGGGCACGGCTGGTCAGGTGCTGCAAGCAGAAGAGCTTACGCCGCGAGTGCACCCTTCTCCTCCCTGGGGTGGCGTCCACAGTACTGGAGACTGTGAGGTAGCTGCGTGGCAGGGGACGCCCGCTGGCTCGGCTGGCGATGACTCCCCCGAGCCCGCCACATGGCTCCTGCTCGCATGCACCGGCATCGCCGGCGCGATTAGCAGCCGCAAGCGCAACAAGTAGCAGCTCGCAACGCACCATCGCCACACACGCGGCCCCCGCCACCCCGGCGGGGGCCGCTTCTATGTGTGTGGTCATCGCCACACCTACGTATCAATGCGGAGCTGATATGTGACATGAGTGAATTGTGAGGTGGTTGTGAGGAGGTCGATTCTCCAAAGTGGCGAAAATGCTACACGCATCTGGCTTGAGGACCGTGCCTGCTGAGGCTCATGGGGAGCCTGTCATGCAGCGATCCGACGCCAATCTCAAAGCACCTGCATGCACGCGATCGGCGTGTGTGGAGGTGTGTGTTGCTGTACGGCAGCAGGCCTCGAGTCTGTACCTCTGCCGCACCAGGCTGTGGGAGGAGGTGGCATCCGGGAGGCGGCGACTTGCATCGAGGAGTGTTCAGGGGGCAGCACCAGCGACCGCAACGGAGGTGACGCGCCCAACATGAATCGACTCTGGATGGTTTGCTGCTCAGCGGCGGCGTTGGCCATATGCGCCAGCGCCGCCGTTGGACAGGGATGGACGGTTACACAGCTCACCGCCAACACCTACGACGACTGCTATCCGCAGGTGTCCGGCAACACTGTTGTCTGGCGTGGCAGCGACGGCCACGACAACGAGATCTTCCTCTGGGACGGAATGGCGATACAGCAGTTGACCGACAATGACGACGGGGACGGCAACGCGCGCATATCGGGCAGCAATGTGCTCTGGCGAGATGAACAGGACGGGTGGGGTGAGCTCTTCCTTCACGACGGCACTGCGACGACGAGACTCACGGACAACATCGCGACGGAGTACGATCCAGTGGTATCCGGTGACAACGTCGTTTGGTACGGCGACTGGAGCGGAGGGCGTGACGTCTTCCTCTACGACCACAGCGCCGGAACGACCACACAGATAAGTGCCGGCCCCTACCGCGTTTATGGCGCGCAGGTGTCCGGAGACAACGTGGTCTGGGCCGGCTACGACGACCCTGGGACCGACGTGGAGATCTTCCTCTACAACCACGGGACCGGTGTGACATCACAGCTCACCAAGGACGATACCAACCAGAGCAGTCCTCAGGTGTCTGGTGACTACGTGGCGTGGCAGAGCGGTGCATCTGTGTTCCTCTACGATGGCGCGACCACTACTCTGGTTACCGACAGCGCCCGTGCTCTCCGTGGGTTGTCGGGCTCCAACGTCATCTGGACCGATAGTCACGACATGGACGAGATCTTCATGTACGACGGAACCAGTAGCAGACAGATTACGGACAACTCCTACGCGTACTCCCAATCGCAGATATTCGGCGACAGGGTGGTTTATGCTGGTATGTATGCTTCCGACAGTTACGAGGTCATGGTATACGACAACGGCACGGGCGAGACGACATCGCTAAACAGGGGCGCCGGCCGACCCTACGCCCAGATATGGAACGACGCTGTCGTCTGGCAAGGCCGGTCCGGCGGCAACTACGAGATATACATTGGGCAGTACTCGTCGCCCACCAGCCCGGGCGGCGACGACTCCCCCGAGCCCGCAACATGGCTCCTGCTCGCATGCACCGGCATCGCCGGGGCGATCCGCAGCCGCAAGCGCAACAAGTAGCATCTCGCAACGCACCAAGGTCACACACGCGGCCTCCGCCACCCCGGCGGGGGCCGCTTCGCGTCTGGAGGCATTGCGCACCGGCGCGGCGAACCTGCCGCCATGCTCATCGCCACCTGGAACGTGAACTCCGTCCGCTCGCGTATGCCGCGCATCGTGGACTTCTGCGCGCAGCAGCAGCCCGACGTGCTGTGCATGCAGGAGACGAAGGTCACCGATGAGCTTTTCCCGGTCGATGACCTGCGCGAGCTGGGCTACGACGTGCTCTTCGCCGGCCAGAAGTCCTACAACGGCGTCGCGACCGCCAGCCGCCTGCCCATGAAACTGCTCACTCGCGGCTTCGATGACGGTGTCGAGCCCGCGGACGCCACCCGGCTGCTCGCCGTGGCGGTGCAGCCGACGCCGGAGAGCCCGCGCACCCCGCTGCCGATCGTCAACACCTACGTCCCGCAGGGCCGCAGTATTGACCACGAGGCCTTCGCCTACAAGCTCGACTGGCTGGCGCGGCTGCGCGCGTTCTTCGAGCGGCGCTGGAGCCCGCGCGCGCGCGTGCTGTGGGTCGGCGACATGAACGTCGCGCCCCAGCCGATCGACATCTGGGAGCCCGACCGGCACCTTAACCACCCGGACTTCCACCCGGACGCGCGCGCGGCGTTCGCCGGCGTCTCCGACTGGGGCTTCGTGGACTGCTTCCGAATGAAGCGCCCGGACGCGGTCGAGTACTCGTTCTACGACTACCGCGAGACCACATCGGTGGCGAACCGCCACGGCTGGCGGGTCGATCACATCATGGCGACGAAGCCGCTGGCGCGGCTGTGCGAGGACTGCTGGATCGACATTGAACCGCGGCTGGCGGAGAAGCCGTCGGACCATACGCCGGTGCTCGCGCGGTTCGAGTTCTGAAGAAAGAGCCGGAGGGGATCATATGAGGCTCAACCCATTCCAGAAGCCGTTGCAGGAACTGAAGGAACCACATCTGTCTAAACTCGCTGATTTCTGCGAGCAAATGCACGTGGAGTACAAGGGACCTGGGAAATGGGGCCAGAGCGAAGACATCGCCAAGTCCATAGCATCCTTCGCTAACGCATGGGGAGGTTGGCTGTTCATTGGCCTGGACGCTGACAAGGATAACCGCCCGCTTGTAGGTCCAGACCAGATCAACGGGATCCCCAATGTCGGCACGCCGGGGGAGACGCTCTACCAAGTCGCGTCCGACCATCTGTCCCCACGCCCTCACTTCACCGTGCATATCATCGAGATCGGGGACGCGCATTTTGTCGCCGCACTGGCCATACCCGAGAGCCCAGACCCTCCGCACATACACATTCAGTCGGGTACGGTGCCCGTTAGAGACGGGAACCGCACCGAGCCGGTGCGCTTGGATGACCGGACAGAACTTAACAGACTATACCGGAAGGCGGAGGCCAATCGTGCAGGCGTCGAGGCACTGCTCGACGAGCATGAGCGGGGTATGCGCCTCACGCAGTACGTACGCGAGATGAGTCATCAACTATTGCCACGACGCGAAGCTAATGCCTTCTGGCACTGTCTCTTCTATCCCAGGGCGGCGATGGAGGGGCTGTTCCCGTACGTGATCGAGAGAGCGTTTCCTCATTGCCAATGGCCGGCAATAGATGATCCTAAGTTCAGCGCTAAGGATGGGTGGCCGAAGGGACCGCCGCGCAAGTTCGGTGCGCACGAGGTCTATGTGATGAGCATGGAAGACAGGGGCTACTACCTTAACACAAGTGGCCATTTCTGCTTCGGGGCGTCAACGGCCGGTGAGCGACACGCTCGATCCGGATTCGAGGAGCGGGTCAAGCCGCTCTTCGAGGCCGCCGAGCTTTTCTACACGAAAGCTGGCTATCACGGTGCAGTGGGGGTAGAGTATGGCTTTGGCATCTACGGAGAACCGCGGGACACAGTCACACGGTCCACTGAAGTAGATGGACTGACGGGACTCCTCAATGAGGGCATGGGCGATGAAGTAGCGCGGGTGCTTGGCATGTGGGACAGAGACGGCAAGAGCCAGCAATGAGGCAGTCCTCCAGAGACCTTCAGGATTCCCGAACTGGACCAGTATGCCCGCTTCCTCTATCTTCCAGCTGGCGAGGAGAACCTCTCAATGAGTAGATACATGTCGCTGATAGCCGCAATCGTGATAGCGGCGACGATGGGAGCCAGCACCGTGAACGCCAAGACCGGCAGCGCGCTCATTACCGGAGAACTGCGCGAGAACGCCATTCGCAACTGCGAGCGGTACGAGTGGGCCGCGAGCTTCCGTGACGCGCTCATCGCGAAGGTGCAGCCGTGGATGGAGATGTCTGACGAGGAACTCTGGCGCCTGCTCCCGTCGCAGGATATGCCGCGCGATGCGGCCGTGAACCGCGGTGACGGCTGCCCGAACTGCGGCCAGGAGCACTACAAGGCGCCCTACAACCCCTCGCGCTGGCACGTGGATTTCCTCGAGCGTCCGTGGCAGGTGCGCTGCGGCAACTGCGATCAGTGGTTCCCGTCGAACGATTTCGCGGCCTACTACCAGAGCGCTCTCGACGAGCAGGGCAAGTTCCGCCTCGGCGAGGGCGATCCGCGCTTCCTGCAGCCGCGCGAGGGCGAGAACCCCGACTGGGTTGATGATGGGACCGGCGTCGAGGTCGGCGGCAAGAAGTGGTTCGCCGCGGCCTTCTATGCCTTCAATATCTGGACAAAGCTGCTGGACGTGACGGAGAAGATGGCCGTCGTCTACACGCTCACCGGCGATCCGGCCTACGCCCACAAAGCGGGCGTGCTGCTCGATCGGATGGCGGACCTCTACCCGGAGATTGACTACATGCCGCACTTCCGGCTTGGCATGGAGGCCTCCACCGGCGGCTCCGGGCGCGGCCGCGTGCAGGGGAAGATCTGGGAGACCTGGACCGCGCAGCGGTGCAGCCTCGCCTACGACCACATCTTCGAGGCGCTGATGCAGGATGACGAGCTGGTCGATTTCTCCGCGCGCATGGCCGAGGCGCACCATACGGGCGAGAAGTCAACGCCTGAGGCGATCGCGCGGCACATCGAGGACCACTTGCTGCGGGAGTTCATCATCGGCGTCGAGGACAGGCGCATTGCGGGCAACGCGGGCATGCACCAGTACGCCATGGCCTGCGCGGCGATCGCGCTCGATCATCCCGAGGACACCGAAGCCGCACTCGACTGGCTCTTCCAGGCGGGCGGCGGCGGGATCCCGCTCATCATGCAGCAGCGCCTCAGCCGCGACGGGCTGAGCGACGAGGCCGCGTTGGGCTACTCCCGCATCCCCGCGCTCTCGTTCTACGAAGTGGTTGGCCTGCTGGCGCACTACCCGGCCTATGACAAGCACGACATCCTGCGCGACTACCCGAAGTTCCGCGCGTGCTACTCGCTGGGCGCGGGCGTGCGCATGGCCGATACCTTCAGCCCGAACTGGGGCGATGGCGACAAGTGCATGAACCACAGCACGACCGGGATGACCGTCGGGCGCGAGATGGCGCTGCAGGGCTACGGGCTCTTCGGCGGCGAGAAGCTTGCCCGCGAGGTCTGGTTCGCCAACCGCAAGAGCCTCGACAACCTATTCGCGCTGTCGCCCGGTAGAGTCCGCGCGGCGGAGGGCATCCACTGGCAGCTCTACGAGGAGGACCCGGAGGCGGTCCAGGCGGGCCTTGAGCGCGACCTCGCGGGAGACCCGGGGCCGCTGGTGAGCTACAACTCGGGAGGCCACGGGATGGCCGTGCTGCAGGCGCCGCAGCGCGGAGCGGACTGCCGAGCGCTCGCAATGTACTACGGGCGGATGTACGGCCACGGGCATCATGACCGGCTCAACTACCTGCTCTACGTCGATGACATCGTGATGGTCCCGGACATGGGCTACCCGCTCTACACCGGCCAGTGGCCGAAGCGCTTCGGCTGGGTCGATCACATCATCAGCCACAACACCTGCATGGTCAATGACACGAACCCGGACAGCCAGTCATTCTCGGGGAAGACGAAGCTCTTCGCCCAGACCGGGCCGGTGCGCGTGGTGGACGTGGATGGCGGCGATGTCTATGAGGGCGTCACGACCTACCGCCGCTGCATGACGATGGTCGATGTGGATGAGACGAACTCCTACGTACTTGACCTTTTCTGGGTGCGCGGCGGGTCGAACCACCGGCTCATCCAGAACGGCGGCGGCCCCACGGCGGCCACCCAGGGGCTGACGCTGACCGAGCAGCCGACCGGCACACTGGCGGGGCCGGATGTCGCCTACGGGGAGCCGTATGACGGCGACCTCAACTCGCGCTACACAGGCACGGGCTTCTCGTTCCTCGAGAACGTCTCGAAGGCCGGGTCGTCGAGCGCTTTCCAGGTGGACTGGCGGATATTCGACCCTCGCTGGGAGCGCCCGGAGGACTGGGAGCGGCACCTGCGCGTGCACAACCTGGGCGAGGTCGATGAGGTCGTGCTGGCCGACGGCCTGCCGCCCGCCTTCAAGGGCAACCCGCCGCGCCTGCGCTACCTGCTGCGCAGCCGCCTCGGCGAGGACGTGCAGAGCCAGTTCGTGACGGTCATCGAGCCCTACGCGAAGGACCCGATCATTGCCAGCGTGCGCGCGCTGCCGGTCGAGAGCGATGGCGAGGGCTTCGCGGCGGCGGTCGAGGTGACGCTCACTGACGGCCGGCGCGACGTGCTGCTCGTGACCGAGGAGGAGGCGGCGCTGAGCGCGGGGGGCGTGTCGATGAACGGTCGCGTGGGCCTCGTGCGCTTCGACGGCGACACGGTCCAGCAGCGCGTCCTGATCCAGGGCGAGCGGCTGGAGGCGGGCGGCGACGCGTTGACACTGCCGGCAAGCGCGTTGCGCGGAACGCTCGCGAGCTGGGACGACAGCGACCCCGCGCGGGTGCTGCTGAAGCTTGAGGGCGTGGAACTTGCGCGCGAGCGCCCCGACGACGTGGTCGGGCGCTACATCATCTTCGAGAACTCTGAGCGCTCGGACGCGAGCTACCGGATCGAGGAGGTCGTGGACGCCACCACGGTGCGGATCGACACGTTCTCGCTGGTCGAGCGCTTCGTGGACCCATCCGACTACGATCAGGGGCTGATCTACACGATCGCGCCAGGGGATGCGTTCACGATCGCGCTGAGCGCGGTGGGGGAGTAGCTTGCGCCGTCCGAACGGCTGACCTCTCCCCCCGACCCCCTCTCCGGGCGCAAGCGCACGGCGAGGGGGAGAACGGCCTTTGCCGCTGCCGTTGTCGTGGAGGGGCCGCCGCGAGCGAAGCGAGCGGTGAGTTCCGCTTGCGGAACTCAGCCGCTGTGCCGGCCCGCCGTTGCCGCGAACCTGCCCGCGATGGCCGACGCCGCACTCTCGGAGTGATGTCGCCATGGCCGGAAGAGAGAACGCGAGATGGGGCGCGCAGTCGCACCTGAGCGAAGTCGGGAAGCTGCCGACGCCGTTCCCGCGCGAGATCGGCCCGCGCGCGATTGAGTATCTGCGCGAGATCGTCGAGAGCGGCCTCACCGTCAACATGATGGGCCGCTTCGAAACCGCCTTCGCAGAGGCGCTCGGCGTCAAGCACTGTATCGCCACGCCCGGCTGCACGCCCGCGCTGGCCACGCTCGCGGCGGCCTTCGACTTCGAGCCTGGCGACGAGATCATCGTCAGCCCGATCACCGACTACGGGACGATCCAGGGGCTCATCGCCGAGGCCTACATCCCCGTCTTCGCCGACACCGAGCCCGGCACCGTCAACCTCAGCGCCGCCACCGTTGAGCCGCTCATCACCGATCGCACGCGCGCGATCCTGTGCGTGCACAAGACCGGCATCCTCTGCGACATGGACCCGATCGTCGAGCTGGCCCGCGCGCATGGGCTGCTTGTCTACGAGGACGCCTGCCAGGCGGTCTTCGGCGAGTACAAGGGCCGGCCGGCGGGCACGCTCGCCCACGCCGCGGGCTTCTCGTTCGACTCGGAGAAGACGATGGGCGCGGACGTGGGCGGCTGCGTCGTGACCGACGACGACACCCTCGCCGAGCGCACGCGCTTCATCGGTCACAGCCGCGGCGGCATCCAGGAGCCCGGCTTCGGGCGCGTGCACGAGGAGCCCGGCTATGCCTACCGCATGCCGCAGTGCACCGCCGCGATCTGCCTCGCGCAGCTTGAGATCATCCGCGAGCAGGTCGCGCACCGCGACGCGATGATCCGCCTGCTGAGCGAGCTGATCGGCGAGGTCGAGGGCGTGACTCCGCTGCCGATCCCCGACTACATGGGCGTCTACTCCGCGTGGATGTTCGGGATGAGCATCGCCCCGGCGCAGTTCGCGTGCGACGCAGACGAGTTCGCGGAGCAGCTCGTCGAGGCGGGCATCCCCGGCGCGAGCACCGCGCGCTACTACCTGATGCCCGAGGCCTGTACCTTCCTGCAGCGCTGGTCCGCCGAGGGGCGCTACCCGTATTCGCGGCCGCCCGCGTCGCGCGCGTACCGCTACGGCGCCGAGGCCTGCCCGACCGCGCACGCCTTCCTCGACACGTGGATCCGCTGGTCCACCTTCTGCGAGAAGTACCGGCCCGAGCACTGCGAACTGGCGGCGCAGATCGTGCGCGGCGTCGCGGAGGCGAACCGGAGATGACTCGAACGCTCAACCTGACGGGGCGCTACTACCGGACGATCCCGCCCTCGGAGGCGCGCTACGCGACCGAGCCGCTGGAGCTGGCGCTCGACGAGACCGCGCTCGTGTCGCTGCACTGCTGGGACATCGGCTGCCCCGGCGGGGCGGCGTACGATGACGCGTACTGCGTCGGAATGGGCTACCCCGGCACGAACGCCGAAGCCTTCCGCATCATGTCCGAGATGATCCGCCCGGCGATGGACGCGGCGCGGGCGAGCGGCCTGGCCGTCTGCCACGTGCAGGACACGCGCATCGCTCAGCGCTACCCGGAGTGGCTGGAGGAGGAGCCGGCCGCCGCCGAGAGCGCGATACCTGTCGCCGGGGCGCCGCGCGAGGCCATTCCGGGCCACCGCGCGGCGATGCTGGAGCGCGCGCATGGCGTCGAGTACTCGGAGCGCTCGGGCCTTGCGCAGATGGATTTCCCAACGGTCGTCGCGCCGGAGCCGGACGAGCCGATCGCGCATCAAACTGTGCAGTTCGACCGCATGCTGCGCGAGCGTGGCGTCGTCAACCTGATCTACGCGGGCTTCGCGACGGACATGTGCATCCTCAACGCGCCGGGCGGCATGGGGCCGATGCTCGGCCTTGGCTATCGCGTCATCCTGATCCGCGACGCGACCATCGGCGTGGAGCCGCCGGACTTCATGCCCGAACGCATCGCCACGCGCTGGGGGATCCGCTTCCACGAGACGCACTGGGGCGACACGATCACCACCGCCGAGTTCATCGCGTCATGCCGGGCCGCGCAGGAGGAGACCGATGAGTGACGACCGGACGCCGCTTGAGGTCACGCTGCCCGAGGGCGCGCGCTGCGCCATCGCGATCACCTATGACACCGACATGGCCGGCGGCTACGCGCCCGACGGCATCTGCCACGGCCGCACCATGCCCGCGATCAAAGAGCGCATGCTGATGCTGTGCGGCAGCGCGGAGAGCTTCTGCCGCCGCATCCACTTCTTCCAGATCGGCAACGGGCTGGAGCCGACCGAGGACGTCGGCTACCTGCAGGAGGTGCTTGAGCGCGGGCACGACCTCGACCAGCACACCTGGTCGCACGTGCCGCTGGTGACCGATGACCTGGAGTTGCTCGACTTCGAGCTGCGGCGCACCAACGAGTTGTTCGCCGAGCGCCTTGGGCACGTCTCGACGGTCCTGCGCGGGCCGGGCGGCTACGCGGGCGGCCTGCAGGGCAAGCCGGAGAACCAGCGCGCGATCCTCGACAACGGCTTCCGCTGGGTGAGCTGCGAGTATAACTTCCGCGCGAGCTCCGACGACTACATGGCGACGGTCGCCGGGCCCGCGGAGAACCAGCCGTACGCGTATGACAGTGGCCTGATCGAGGTCCCGATCATGTCGCTCACCGACCGCAACTTCTTCGACGCGATCATGTGCAACGATCAGGAGGCCTACCGCGAGTGGCGCGTGGCGCGCGGGCA
The DNA here is from genome assembly GCA_029821635.1 of Candidatus Zipacnadia bacterium. Lineage (GTDB taxonomy): Bacteria > Armatimonadota > Zipacnadia > Zipacnadales > UBA5352 > UBA5352. The sequence goes on along the minus strand of JALGSW010000023.1, from coordinate 12,232 downwards.
CGATCCGGTGCCGGAGGGCTGGCGCAAGGCCCCGTGGACGCGCGAGGACGCGCTGAAGCGCTGGATCGAGTACCACCTGGCGGTCGCCGAGGAGGTCTACGAGCAGAGGCTGCTGTGGGTGATCTGCTGGCACCCGCATTCGCACTACCTGCACGATCCGGAGAACCGGATGCTGCCCGCGCTGCTCACCTGGGCCGCCGAGCGCCCGGACGTGATCGTCGGCACGCTGCGGGACGCGGTGGAGTGGATCGAGCCTGCGTGATCGCTCCGCGCGGCGACAATGCGCTTCGTGAGGGAGTGAGCTTGATGGACGTGATTAGCGCGCAGGTGTCGCTCTACCCGCTGCGCACCGAGCACCTCGGGCCGGCGATCGACGCGTTCGCCGACGCGCTGCGCGAGGCCGGTCTGTGCGTGGAGCCGGGGCCGATGGCTACGCTGGTGATCGGTGAGGCCGACGTGCTCTTCGGCGCGCTGCAAAGGGGCTTCGAGGCGGCCTGCGCCGAGAGCGACGTGGTCATGCAGGTGACGGTCAGTAACGCGTGTCCGTGCGAGCTGCCCGGCTGACCGCTTCCTGATCCGCGAGCCACTCCCGCAGCTCATCGCTCAGCGGCCACTCAAGCTGGACGCGCTGCCGCCTGAGCGCCTCGCGTAGAGCATCCGCTGGCACGTCGCGCGCGTCGATGCCGCCCTCCAGCGCCATCGCGGCGGCAGTCCCGGCCGCTTGCCCGAGCTGCATCATCGTGCGCGCGAGCCGGCAGCTTGAGGCCGCGATCGCGGAGAAGCTGCTCGCCCGCGAGGCCACGAGGACGTTCCGCATCCCTGCGGGCAGCAGGCAGCGGAAGGGCACTCCGTAGGGCTCGGCCAGCTCCCGACAGCCCCCGCCCTCGCCGTGCAGGTCCATCGCGTGATCGGCGATCGCGATGATGTCCGCGTGCCCCTGCCCGGACAGCCCCGCGAGCAGGTCGCGCTCGGTCAGCACGTACTCGCCGACCACCCGCCGCTCCTCGCGCAGGCCCACCTCGGGCGCGATCCATGCCAGCCGGTAGCGCCGGAACTCCGGGAACTCGCGCTGCACGTTGTGCCAGTGCGCCAGCACCCTCCGGCGGCACTCCTCGCGCAGGCCATCGCCAAGGTCGGCGAACTCCCGCCACTCGGCGGTGGGCAGCATGTTCATGATGTAGCCGCCACGCGGCGCCTGCACCGCGCTCACCGACGGGAAGCGCTCGCGCCACCAGCACTCCGCCGGGACGCCCTCGGGCAGCGGCTCCACGCGCTCCTCATCCGCGGGCATGACGCGGTAGATGAGCGTGGCGGCGTTCGTGGCGGGGGAGGGCTGCTCCGTCGCGTGCGGCTCGCCGAAGCGTTCGCGCGAGTCGCGCCCGGCCATCGTTTCGCAGTCAACCGCCGCGCACAGCGCCCCATCGCCCGTGCAGTCGATGAACGCCCGCGCGCGGACCTCGCTGCCGTCGCTGAGGCGGATGCGCTCGACGCGCTCGTCGCGGGCCTCTGCGCCGACCACCGCGACGCCGGTGCGCACCTCCGCGCCCGCCGCGCGCAGCATCTCCGCGGCGACCTGCGCGTATGCGTCCGGCTCGAAGACCACGCCATGCAGCGTCGCGCGCGCCCACGCGGTGTCCTCGCGCAGGGAGCGCATGCCGTGGCGCTGGAGGGTGTCGAGGTAGCCGACGGAGCGGTCGATGACGTGCTCGCCGCCGGGGAATGGCGCCTCGCCCGGCCTGGGCATGCAGATGTGCCGGCCGTAGGAGTAGCAGGCGACGGCGTCGGGGCGCTCGCGGAGCGCCAGGAAGATCTCGAAGGGGATGCCGGTCGCGCCCGCGACGGGCTCCCAGGTGGAGACGCCCGCGCGCACGGCCGTGCCGCCGATGGTCGAGGCGCGCTCGACCAGCAGCACCCGCGCCCCGGCCCTCGCAGCCGCCAGCGCCGCGCCGATGCCGCCCGACCCGGCGCCCACGACCGCGATGTCAGTGTCGATGTGCATAATCGGCATCCCCGTGGCACGGGCGTCTCGCCCGTGCAGAGCCGTACGTCGTTCGCCTTTCCGTTTGGAGGGCGCCGGAGAGCGCAAGCCCGCGCCGTTTGCGGGCTGCGCGACGCCGGCCCGGCCGTTGTCGTGCGCTGTTCCGAGCCGGACGTCAACGGCAAAACGACCGGGCCGGCATCGCGTGGCGCTACACGACAGCGCACGCTCTCCGGCCCCTCCAGACGGCAGACGCCGCCGCGCCCCTACTGCTCCACGACCCTCGCCGTCAGCAGATACACCGGATTGAGGATCGCGCCGTCCTCGCCCACGCGCGCGAGGAGGACGGTCTCGCCCTCGGCCACACGCAGCATCGCCCGCAGCGAGGTCTCTGCCTCCTCCGCCTCGGGACGGCGGTCGTACGTCCACAGGTCCACCTGCACCGACACCGCGCCGCCCGGCAGCGCCCACGCCACGCACCCGAGGCCCGTCCCGACATCTTCGGCGCCATCGTTATCGGTGTCAGTCTCGAACGCGATCTGTCCCGGCCGACCGGCCATCGTGATCACGCGCGGGTTGCTGAGTACCGTCCCGCCATCCTTGAGCGCCGCAATCTCCTCGTCGCTCATGTGCGCGAACACCGCGATCTGCGGCGCGGCGATTTCGACCTGCTCGCCATCCACCGCCAGCGCGTAGCCCAGCACGCTCGAGTCGTCGAGCTCGAGCCACGTCGTGGCGATCTCGATCTGCGGGACCGGCTTGTCGAGGCCCTTCAGCATCTCGCGCAGCTCCGCGATGCCCTGCTCGGTGCCGACCGCGCGGATCGCGTTCTTCTGCATGTCCAGTTCCGTCCGCTCGACGCCCTCCGGCATCTCGACCGCGCCGCCGTGCGCGCGCACCTGCCATTCGGGCAGGACTCCCTGCAGCAGCCCCTGCATCTCGGCCGCGTTCACCCACGTCAGCCGAATCGTCGCCTCCTCCGCCCACGCGATCCCTGCGAACAGCACGACCTGGCACGTCACGATCAGTGCGATGCGCTTCATGGTCTGTCCCTCCCTCGCGGCTGATGGGTGCGCTACGGCTGAAGAGCCCTCGCCGTCAGCAGGTACACCGGATCGAGGATCGCCCCGTCTTTACCCACGTGCGCGAGTGCCGCGGTCTCGCCGTTTGCCATCCGCAGCATGACGGACAGCGTTTCCGGCTCTGCTCCGCCCCCGTTGCGGTAGTCATAGGTCGCGATGTTGACCTGAAACGCAATCCTGTCCCCGTCGAGGTAGGCGACGTACTTCAGCTCTGCGACGATGTCTCCGGCGCCATCGCCGTTAGTGTCAATGGGGACCGATGCGGCTTCGACGAGGCCATCTCTGGTGAGGACACTGTATCCAGCCTTCCGGTCGGCGCTGTTCTTCAGTTGCTCGATCTCGCCCTCGGTCATCCCCTGACAGATGAGCATCGACGGCATCGCCATCCCGTTCGCCACGAGCGCCCGGGGCAGCGTCGGGCCGTCTGCCCTGTAGACGACGAGGGTCTCAAGCGCAAGCTGCACTGGAGAAAAGTCCAGCGCCTGCAGCTGTTCCGCCGCCTCGGCGAGTGCATCTGCGGGGCCGCGCAGGTGTATCGCGTTCTCCGGCTGCACGATGTCGTCGAGCACGACTTCCTCCGGGAGCGTCACCCTCCCGGACCGGATGGCGACCCGCACGCGTTGAGCGTCACCGCCGCACGGCCGCACGATGGCCCGATCGGGAGGAAGACGCAATCTCCCGTCCTGCATCAGCCAGGGCCACTCTGTGAGATCCAGCGGCGTTGTGCTGCTGTTCAGCAGCAGAAGAATCTGTCTGACCTCTTCGACCGCAGCCTGGCTGCCGCGCAATCTCACGCCGCCGGGCAGCCGGAAGTCAGGCGCGATCTGCGGCAAAGCGTGCCCCTGAAAGGCCTCTACCGATTCGAGCCCGCCGGGCGGCCCCAGCCGATCCTCCTCGAAGAGCTCCACCACGACCTGAGGCGAGAGGTTGTTCAGCATCAATGATCGTTGTGCGACGTCGTCCTGAGCGGCAGCCAGCGAGCATGTGACCAGCAGCAGGCACGTCACGATCAGTGCGATGCGCGGCATGATGGGGCCCCCTGTCATAGCGTGAACGGCCGGCGCATCCAAACGACGTGAGACCGCCTGCGGTCTCCATGCGTCGCTCCAAACGACAGTCATGCAAACGCACGACGCGCGTCTCAGTTCCGCAATCTTAGCGCGTTATTCGCCTCCGTGATTTCGGCGATGGCGTTCGTGGGGTCGAGGCGGATGGTCGTCGCCTGCGCTCCCTCAGGCAGGTCGATGCGCACCGTCACGGTCTTCGGCTTCAGATCGATCGGTGCGTCGAGGGCGGGAACCTGCGCCGTCGCGATCTCGCCCGCCGCGCCCAGCACCTGCAGCGTGCTCGCGGGCGCGGCCGAGCCGCCGATGTTGTGCACGGTCACCGTCAGCGCATCGCCATCGACCGTCGCGTCGCCCACGCCGATCGCGAGGTCCGGTCGCATGCGGATGTCCGGCAGCTCCTCCAGCAGCGTCAGCTCGATCACCAGCGTCTCGCCGGGGCGCGCGTCGAACTGCACCGCGCCGTCGTAGCGCCACAGCTCCTGCTCGCCCGTCGTGACCTGCCTATCGGCAACATCGTCGCCGTCGGTGTCCGCGCCGACGCTCACGCGGTAGCGCCCGTGCGGCAGGCGCCAGACGCGCATGGTCATCGGCGTGGGCTGCTCGTGGAAGCTGTAGACGAGCGCCTTGAGGTGCTCGGGCGAGGCCTCGCGCACCGCCGCTGCGTAGTCGAGCCCGCCGCCCTCCCAGCTCACCCAGTGCCCCGGCACGTGCGACTTGCCGGAGGTGAAGTCGCCGAGGAAGAGGCTGCTCAGCAGCCGCTGGCCCGGCACCGGCACGCGGTCGGTGTAGGGCTCGGCCTCGGTCAGCAGCCAGCGGTTGCGCTCCTGCTGGCGCACGCACTCGCGCAGCTCCTCGACCAGCCACTTTCTGTCGCCGGTCACGCGCCATGCGCGCCACATCGACAGCTCGTCCTGGCTCGGGCGCCAGGAGCCCTCCAGTGAGTACTTGTTCGTGAAGCCGATCTCGCGCAGGGCGCTGCCGTTGGTGCGTTCGCCGACGAGGATCGTGTGCTCGCCCGCGGCTAGCTCGTAGGAGTTCGCGGTGATCAGGGGCGTCCACTCATCCGCCGGGACGGGACCGCGCAGGCGGTCGCGCGGCCGGTCGTCCACGGTCGCGAAGAAGCTCGTGTCCTGCGTGCCCTCCTCGGTCGGGTCCGCGCGCCCAAGCAGCCCCCAGATGGCGTAGCGTCCCGCCTCCGGCACGCTGATCGTGCAGGTGACCGAGCCCACGTTCGCATCCGTGCCCTGCCCGCCGATGGCCTCGCCGCCGCGCACGACCTCAAGCGGCGCCTTGATCGCGTCATACTCGGTCGCGGGGACCGCGTAGCGCTGCTCCGGGCCGGCAGGCGGCGGCGGAACCTGCTCGCTGTAGCGCGCAAGTGTGCTCTCCGCGCGCTCCGCCGCGCCGTCGGCGGGGGGCTCCCAGAGGCCGACGAGGCGCCTCCACGGGTCGTCGTTGGTGAGCGCGAAGGCGCCCCGCATGAAGTACTGCACGATGTACGCGCCCGCGCCGCCGCGGTAGAGCGAATTGCGCTTCTGCAGAATCGGGTTGCTCGGGTAGGGCGCGTACGGATTGATCTCCGAGGTCCGCGCACTGATCTCGATCGGGATCTTGCCCTCGGGCTTGCCCTTGTCGGTGCTCAGGCACGCGAGCGCCCAGCTCTCGGCTTCCTCGAGGAAGATACGCGAGATCTCCGGGCTGCCGTTGTACCAAACGAGGTGCCCGGTGCCGACCATCGACAGCGGGCAGTAGGGCTGGTCGATGTCGAAGGGCGGGTCATCCCAGACCTCCTTCGTGTTGAACATATAGCTGCGGAACTGCCGCCTCCCGGCCTCGTTGACGTGCGTCCACAGGTCGAAATACTGTGACATCGTCATGAAGCGCTCGATCGAGGTCGGGTTGCCGTAATCGGTCAGCAGCACCTGCGGCTGTGTGCACGACTGGTCCTCGGCGGCATGTTCGACGTCGCGCGAGCCGACGGTGTAGCCGGTCCCCGCGCTCATCTCCCACGCGACGTCGGAGAGCTTGCGCAGCGCGTTCGCGATGCGCTCGTCGCCGGTCATCAGGTAGACGCTCGGCCAGTTGCACGAGTACTCGCCATCATCGTTGATGTGCCCGCCAAGCTCCCCGTTCGCCTGCTGGCGGTGGTTGAGCCACCACGTCAGGATCTCGTGGCGGTTCTGCATGGCCTCGCGCGCCCAGACGGCCCAGTCAGGCGCGTAGGCGGGGCCGGGGCGCTCGATTCGCACTACGGGCTTCACGCGCGCGATGCGCTGGTATATCTGCGTCGCGGGCCCGTTGCCCGGGGCGAGCGCCAGCACGCGTTCCGTGTAGGCGCCGATGACCATCTTCGACCAGTCGCGACCATCGTAGACGTGCGCCTCGGTCGCGTCGGCGTACATGCGCCGCAGGACGCGCTCAATCTGCGGGACGTACTCCGCGAGGGCGGCGTCCGGCGAGATGGTGCTCGCGATGAGGCGCGACTGGGCGAGGTCGAGCGTCATCTCGCGGCGCGCGCGGATGGTCAGCCAGATCGGCTCATCCGCTGGATAGAGTTGGTCCGGTACGTCGAGCGTGGCCCGTAGCCGCCCGCCCTCGACGCGGCTGACCACGCGGCAGAGGTCGGAGTAGTAGCGCCGGTTCTCGCGATTGTCCACCTGGCGGTCGGCGAGCGTGGTCCAGCGGACGTTGATGTCCAGCTCCTCGGGGCGCTTGAGCGCGATCTCGATCATGTCGCCCTCGCTCGCGCCGGGCAGCGCGAGGTCGAGCGTCACTCCCGCGAGGCCGAACTCGCCCTGCGCGGGCTGCGCGAAGATGCTCGTGTAGCGGCCCGCAGGCAGTTCATACTCGCCACCCGTGGCCTCTCCGGCGGTGAGCGCGGCGCGCTGGCCCTCGGCGGCGAAAGCGGCCGCGAGGTCGTCGGCGACGGCCTCGGGCGCGCCTTCGGCGAGGCGCAGCTCGACCGCGTCGCCGGGGAGCTGCGCGCCCTCCGTCAGGCCGAAGAGCTGGATCTCGTTGAGGTAGACCTCTGCGTCCCTCGCGAATGGGAACATGAGCAGCGCTGTGTCCACGTCCTGCGGCTCGAACTGAAGTGAAGTGACCAACTCCTCCCTTGCTTCACTGGGGGCTAACCGCTTCATGCCGGCTGGGCCGGCCTCCAGATCGGCGGGGCCTCTGCCCATCAGCAGCGCCTCTCCGAGCGCCATCCCCGGCCGCATCGTGTGGATGAGCGCCCAGTTCGCATCGATGGGCCCCTGAAGCTCCACGCGCAGGGACTCACCGCGCAGCAGCACGGAGCTGTCGAGGCGTCCGTCGAAGGGCACGATGGCGTTCGGCGGCCAGCGCAGGAGGGCGTCGGTCCACACGTCCGCGATGTCGGGCACGGTGACCGTCATGCCGTCGAGGTCCGGCGTGTCGTCCCAGCGCGGCCAGTCGGGCGCCTCGACCTTCTGCATGGCGAAGTCGTCCCAGTAGAACCATTTGGTGCCGCCGAAGAAGCCGCGGACGGTGAGGTTCATCTCCGCCGCGTTGAAGGGCGCCTGCATGACCGTCTCCCACGAGGACCAGTCGGCGGCGGCGCCGGGGCACTCGGCGGCCTGGACGTCCACCTGCTTGCCCTCGGCGTCGTAGAAGTAGACCTTGATCTTCGGGGTCTCGATGCCCGCCGGGTCCACGCGCCTGATCCAGCCGGAGATGCGGTAGGCGGCGGCGCCGTCGATCTTCACGCGCTGGGCGACCGAGTCCTCGAAGCGCGTCATCGCGCAACGCTGCCCGGAGTGCGCGATGGCCGCGTCCCTGACGATCGCGGCGCCCCCGCCGACGCCCCAGGCTTCCGCGCGATTCTCGTCGCCGAGCTCGAAGCCGGGGTTGGCGATCGTCCCCGCGTCATCCTGTGCCCACGCGGCTGTGACTGCGATCGAGGCCAGCAGCAGTGCGAGTCCCGCTCGCGCCATGGTCATCACGCTCCGTTGCGCGCGCTCAGCGCATGAAGTAGTTGGCCGGCAGCGTCACGTTCGTGTCCTCGGTCAGCGTGTGCAGCCGGATCAGCGCATACGCGAGGTTGCTGACCCACAGCTCCGATTCGTAGTACCACAGGTCGGTCGCGCCGCGAAAGATCCCGTGACCGTCCACGTCGCAGTAGAGCCCCTCGATGGCCGTCCGGGCGAAGCGCTCAGCCGCGGGCAGCCACTGCTCGCCGCCGTCAAGCTCGTGCATGTCCATCATCAGATTGATGATCCCTGCATAGACCTGCGCCCGCACGTGCTCTTCTTCGGGCAGCTCCTCCGTCTGTGCGTACCAGCGGGCCATGTCGCGCGCAAGGTCGAGGCAGCGCTGGTCCTCGGTGAGCCGGTAGGCCTGGACCCACAGCAACGCCTGGGCGCACGCGAAGCCCTGACCGTAGTTGGCGCCGAAGTGGGGGATCCAGCCGATGCGCCCGCCCTCGGTGGGGCCGCCGATGGGGCAGCTCCCGATGTAGCGCCCGTCCGCCGCCTCGTTGGGCAGCGCGGTCAGCGCGTCGAGGTAGCGATCCGCGAGGCTTTCGCAGCGTTCGCGCGTCGGCGTCCCCTCCAGCAGCGGCAACGACTCGATCATCGTGAGCGCGAGGGAGAGCTGGCTCGAGGGAGTGGCGACGCCCGCGCTGTTCGTGGTGGTGGCGGGAAGCAGGCCGCTCTCGGGGTTGATGGCCGCCTCGTGATGGTCCATCATCCGCTCGATCAGGTCGAGGTACTTGCGCTCGCCGGTCTTGCTGAACGCGAACGCCCACTCCTGAATGTAGAAGCCGCCGTGGCGGGGGAAGTCGAGGTAGCCCTCCATCTTGCGCGGCTCAGGCAGCGGCTTCGTCACGTCCGCGTGGCGCGAGTAGCCGAAGGTATCGAGGTCGTAGACGTGGTTGATGAGCCCGTCGGCTTCGCGCAGGACCGCGTCCGGGTTGAGGCGCCACGCCCACTCCCAGAAGCGCAGCGGGGCGGCGCCGAGGTGCTCGTGGATCGTGTGGCCGACGCACTCACCGTAGAAGTCCCAGTGCGCGTGCTCGCCCCACGGCCACAGGCCGGTGGGCGTGTCGGTGGCGTTGTCGAGGAAGAAGCGCAGGTAGTCCTCGGCGGCCCGCTCGTAGCGCGCGTCGCCGGTCAGCTCGCTCAGCGGCTCGCAGGCCATCAGCAGCATCAGATCATGCTGGAGGTTGCCGCCCATCATCGCGCGGTCGCCCTGCCGCTGGCCTTCGATCGTGGGCAACTGGCAGCCGGGGTGTTCGAGGTCGCGGCAGCTCAGGACGCTCACCCACATCGGTGAGTGGACCTCCCCGTAGCGGTCCGTCCCGGCCTCCAGCAGCGTGTTCATGAAGCGTTGGACGTAGCCGAGGTAGCCGATCTCCGGGTCGTACTGCGCCGGCGCGATCGGCGCGACCGTGCCGATGAGCGCGTCGAGGAACAGCCGCTCGGCTTTGGTCTCGCCGGGCACGTCGGCGGCCGGTGGCGTCTGCAGCGCCACGCCCTCGGCGGGCGGGTGCAGCAGCAACTCATGCACGCGCGGATAGGCGTGATCGGGTCGAGCGGTGTCCGTGACGCGCAGGCGCAACAGCTCCGTGCGCACGGGCGTGAGGTCGATCGTGAGGCGGAGCTGATCGTTGCCTGCTACGGAGCCGACGGGCGCCCAGCCGCCCTCGACGGCCGCGTAGACTTCCAGCTCGGTCAGCCGCACGTAGCCTTTGGTGTTGTCGGTCAGCAGCTCCAGCGCCCCCACCGCTGTGGGCTCGGGGAAGAGCACCACGAAGTTCGTGGGCCTGACGGTGAGGTCGTGGGCATCGCCGGACCAGACGGTCTCCTCATCGCCGTCGATCGCCATGTGCGGGTCCCCGGTGGGGCTGCCGTTGTCGTCGGTGGCGCGGACCTCAACGCCCTCCCACGAGAGCGGCTCCGCGACAGCGAGCAGGTGCGCGGCGAGCAGCAGCGTTGCGGCGCCGATGATCTGCGGCATGGACATGAACGTGCCTCCCGGTCTCCGTGGCGTGGACGGCAGCTTCCACGGTGCGGGGCCTATCTCCTGCCGGAGCCGCCCTATGACACGCGAGGTTCATCTGTGCGCGTGCATGGAGGTTTGTTGGACGAGGCCGGCGAACCCGCACTCCAGGGGGGGGGGCCCCTGACGGACGCGCAACCCGATCGCGAGTGGATGATACGTGATGCCCGGTGCATTGCTTGTAAGCTTCGGCGGCTACCCCTACACACCCAGCAGCCTCACTCCGGACAACGGCCTGGCGAACCTCGCGGGTGCGCTGCTGGAGGTTGGCGTGGAGCCGCGCATCCTCGACTTCGGCACCATCTCAACGATGCGCCGGCTCTTCCCGCGCGAGCTTGCGGAGATGCTGCGGCCCGCCGCGCAGAGCCTGCTCGGCGGCGGTGGGGGAGAGGACCTGAACGAGGAGACGCGCGCGAAGCTTCTGCAGCTCGACGCCGCCCTCGGCCAGCATCAGCAGACGCAGATGTACGCGATCGCTGAAGAGGTCGCCGAGGAGGTGCGCAACCTCCGCCCCGACTTCGTCGCGATGAAGCTGTGGAGCGGCGACGGCTTCACCGGCAGCGTCATCATCGCCGAGCGGCTGCGCCGGGAGTTCCCCACGCTGCCGATCTACGCGGGTGGCCCGCAGGCGTCGTGGTGGGGCGGGGCGATCTACCAGCGCACGCAGGCCTTCACCTGCATCGCGCACGGCGAGGGCGAGCGCACGATCAAGCTGCTGGCCCGGCACGCAATGGGGCGGGCGGAGCTGTCGAGCATCCCCGGCATCACGTACATGGACGGTGCCACGCCGGTCTCCCTGCCGGGCGCGGAGGGCCTGGAAATGGACGAGCTGCCCGAGCCGGTCTACGACCGCGACCTGTACCCGGCGATGGCGGGCGATGAGAAGATCAAGATCATCGTGATCGACGACAGCCGCGGCTGCCCGCAGCAGTGCGGCTTCTGCACGCACCCGGTGGAGAGCGGCCGTCGGCTGCGCTCCGCCAGCGCCGGCGTCCTGGCCGACCGCATGGAGAGCATCATCGACCGCTTCGGTATCGGCGCCTTCCGCCTCTCAGGCTCCTCAACGCCCGGGCGGCTGATGGCGGAGTTGGCCGACGAGATCATCGCGCGCGAGATGAACGTGCGCTTCACCAGCTTCGGGCACTTCGCCAGCGCCCGCCCCGATCACTTCGAGCGCATAGCGCAGGCCGGGCTGCGCGCGATCTTCTTCGGCCTCGAATCGGGCTGCAAAGAGGTGCTCGAACGTGCGGTCCGCAAGGGCATCGACATCGGGAAGGTGCATGAGACCGTGCGGCTGGCCCAGGCCGCGGGGATCTTCGTGATCACGAGCATGATCGTACCGTTGCCCTTCGACACGGAGGAGACCATCCGCGAGAGCTTCGAGATGCTGCTGAAGGTGCGGCCGGACTCGGTCCCGGTGCAGTTCCCCGGCGTGCTGCCCGGCACGCCGTGGTGGAACCGGCCGGAGGACTACGGCTTCGAGTTCGACCGGGAGGAGATGACACGCCGCGGGCTGGACTACAAGATCAAGCTGCTCTTCCCGCCGTCGATGTGGGAGGAGCCGCCGTACACACTCGATGGGAAGTCATTCCGGGAGTTCACGCAGGAGACGATGGAGTTCACGGGCGCGCTGGAGCAGGCGGGGATCCTGACGCAGGTGCCGGACGACAACGTGCTGATCGCGGAGTGCGCGGGGATGGGTGTGCGCGAGTTCCGCGACGCCTCGCGACTGTGGTGCACGATCGGCGACGCGGAGGCGATGGGGCAGATGGTCGCGCGCGCGAATCGGGACATCGTGCGCAGGTAGGAATGCGGGCGCGGCCGTTCTGGAGGGGCGTGGCTTCAGCCACGCCCGGTGGTACCACGCGGGGACGCCCCTACTGCGCCGCCGCCGCGCCCTCGGCCATCAGCTCGCCCACGATTCGGCTCAGCTCGTGCAGGTCGAAGGGTTTCTCCAGCGCCAACTCCGCGATCTCGAGCTGCTCCGGCTCGGCCTCCTCGAGGAACGCGCTGAGGATGATCACGCGCGTCTCGGGGCTGAGCGCCTTGATGCGCGCCGCGAACTCCGTCCCGAGCATCCCCGGCAT
>JALGSW010000022.1 GCA_029821635.1 Candidatus Zipacnadia bacterium | reverse complement strand
CGTCGCGTGGAACATGGACTGGTGGATCAAGTGGCAGCCCTACATGGTGCTGCTGCACGGCCAGCCCGACGACGGCCCGCGCTTCCTCTCGTTCGCAATCGCCGGGAGCATCGGCCGCCCGGGGCTGAGCGAGAACATCTCCGCCTCGGCCAACTACCTGCCCTACCGCGCGGCGCCGGAGTTCGCCGCCGGTGGCCCGGACTGGGCGGGCGCGGGCATCCCCTACAGCTTCCTGGCCCGCATCCTGCTGCAGCAGAAGAGCACCGCCGAGGCACTCAAGATGCTCAAGCGCACCAAGCGCATGGCCTGCCTGAACTACACGCTCGGCGACATCGGCGGCGACATCTGCTGCGTGGAGACGATGCCCGAGGACATCGCGGTGCTGCGGCCGAAGGACGGCTACATCACGCACTCGAACACCTACCACGCGCCGAAGTTCGGCGGCGTGCCGATGAAGCAGCGCGCCGAGAAGGACCCGCGCTGCCATCGGGCGTGGGAGGTGCTCAGCCGCAAGGCCAAGCCGCTCACGCGCGCGGACATCTACGAGGCGCAGCGCTCGCACTTCCCGCGCAAGAACACCGGCGTGTGCGTGCACACGCAGGGCGAGAAGCCCTCGATCACGCTGCTCTCGTTCGTGGGCGATGTGAAGGCGCAGACGATGTGGGCCGCGATGGGCTCGCCCTGCGAGCACCAGTTCCTGCGGTACGGGTTGTAGGGGCGGCGGGCCCGCGAACGGACCGACGAACGGCCGGGCGGGCAAGGAAGCCCGCCCCTCCTGAACGACTGGACGAACTACACTGAGGTGACCGAACATGCGTGACGAGATGACCCCGCGGGAGCGATGGCTTGCCGTGCTCAACCGCGAACCGTTCGACCGCTTCCCGCTCGACTACCGCGCGACGCCCGAGGTCACACGCGACCTCATCGCCTACATGGAGGCCGAGGACTGGGCCGAGGTGCGCGACCGGCTGCACATCGACCCGGTCATGGGCGTCGGCGGGCGCTACGTCGGGCCCGAACTCGGGCAGATGACCGACGCATTCGGGATCGGCTACGAGATGATGGACTACGGGACCGGCGTCTACCGCGAGGCGGTCTCGTTCCCGCTGGAGGAGTACGGCTCGGTCGAGGAGATTGAGGCGAACTACACCTGGCCGAACCCCGACTGGTACACGTACGACCACATCCCCGAGCAGCTTGAGGGCCATGAGGACTGGGTCATCCAGGGCGGCCACTACGAGGAGTTCGCGACCTACAAGTGGCTGCGCGGCGTCGCGCAGGGCTACGCCGATCACGCCGAGAACCCGGAGATCGTGCATTACTGCATGGGCAAGCTCGCGGACCTCGCGTATGCGCGCAGCGAGCGCATCTTCGAGGCGGCGGGCGGGCGGGTCATCTGGACGTGGGTGGCCGATGACTTCGGCACCCAGGAGGCGCTGGTGATGTCGCCGGCGATGATCCGCGAGTTCCACTTCCCGCACATCAAGCGGCTCTGCGGGCTTGCGCACGACTACGGAGTGTTCGCGTTCCACCACTCGGATGGCGCGGTGAGCGCGAACGTGCCACAGATGATCGAGGCGGGTATCGACGTGCTCGACCCGGTGCAGTGGCGCTGCAAGGGCATGGAGCGCGAGGGCCTCATGCGCGACTTCGGCGACACGATCGGCTTCCATGGCGCGATGGACAACCAGCAGACGGTGCCGTTCGGGACGGTGGAGGACGTGCGGCAGGAGGTGCGGGACAACTTCCGCATCCTCGGCGCGGGCGGCGGCTACATCCTCGGCCCCTGCCACAACATCCAGCCGATCACCCCGATGGAGAACATCGTGGCGATCTACGAGACGGGCTACGAGGAAGGCTGGCAGTAGCCGTTACGTCGTCCGTCGTGGTCGTTTGTAGGACAGGCTTTCCAGCCTGTCGGCCGTTGGCGTCAAGCACAGGAGGACTCACCACCATGACCACACTTATCGTGCTCAGCATGCTCCAGGGCGCGCCCACTCAGGAGGGCTACACCGGCCTGATCTGCCGCGGCGTCGAGGAGTCCGGGCGCCTCTACATCGGCCAGCCCGGCTTCGGCCCGCACCTGATCAGTATCTTCGTGACCGGCGCCAACCCGCTGTCGGCCACCCAGACCCTCCCCGAACACGTCGCGTGGGTCAATGACCCGCTGCACTCCTACGTCGCCGACGGCACCGGCGCCATGGTCGTCATCGCGCACCCGAGCGCCGGCCAGCTCCCGCTCATCCTCGCCCTCGAGGGCCTCACCGGGATGGAGGTCAGCTATGCGGGCGACGGCCTCAGCCGCGACGGGCTCTGGGACAGTGTGCTGACCGCCTGCGCGCGGGATGGCCGCAAATTCCTCTGGGGCTTTGCCGACGATGACACGCACTCCTCCGAGCGCGGCAACCTGTCATGGTTCGCGGCGCGGCTGCCGGAGATGACCGAGGTCGCGCTCAAGCACGCCCTGCGCGAGGGCGCGTTCTACATCTCCAACGGACCGGTCATCGAAGGGATCCAGGTCGTCGGTGGGGCGGTCATCGCTATCGATACCGCTGAGGAGGCGGATGTGCTGTGGCTGCGTGACGGGCAATACCTTCCCTCGGAGCCAATCGAGGAACTTGAGGTCACCGACGAGCCCGGTGCCGGCCGCTGTCTTCAGTGGGACCGTGGCGTGACCGAGGCGACATTCGCGTACGATGACGGGGCGAAGTTCATACGCGCCATCGTGCGCACCGACCCGACGCACGTAGCGCAGACCCAGCCATTCCGCATCGATGACGCGGGCGGCGTTCAGAGTCCCTATCCGTCCACCGGCGCGTGGATTCGCGGGCAGTCACACAATCACACGGACGCCAGGCCCGGCAACCACGAGCGCATCGCGCAGTTCCGCCTCGACTACCAGGCCCACGGGCAGCTCGCGAGCTTCTCCACCGATTACAGCTACTGGGAGACGCCCTACCAGTGGCTGCCGAGCGACGGGACGCCGCAGATCGTGCAGGTCAAGCCCGACCGCGTGCCGGAGGGCGAGGCCGTTGAGGCGAATATCACCGGCGTGAACCTCGCGGACGGCGCCGAGGTGCTGATCGCTGGACGGAACGTGCCCGCGCAGATCGCGGGTGAGGAGCTGCGCATCAGCGTGCCGGGCGACCTGCCCGCGGGCATCCACGACCTCACGGTCACGAATCCCGATGGCTTCCGCGACACCCTCGCCCAGGGCTTCACGATCCAGCAGGCGGGCGCCACCAGCGCGGGCTGGACGCACTGGAGCGACGCCGGCGGGCTGCCGCACCGCCAGGTGATCGACGTGGCGGCCATCGGCGATGACATCTATGCGTGCACAATCGCGGGCGTGGGCCGCTGCCGCGACGGAACGTGGGAGGCCGAGGGGATGCCGAGGGGCTCGACCTACAGCGTAATCGCGGGCCCGGACGGCGCGCCGTGGATCGCGGCGAGCGGCGGCATCCTGTCGCTCGGGGCCGACGGCGCGTGGGTGACGCACCGGGTCGGGCAGGGCGAGAAGCTCTCGCGGCAGTCATCGATCGAGCGCTGGGGGCGGCTGGGCCTCGACGCACAGGGGCAGCTCTGGGCGGGCCATCGCTGGGGCGGGGGCCTCGGCGTGCGCCGCACCGACGGCACCTGGGAGCGCCTGACCACGGCTGCGGGCGAAGTCCCGAGCAACGGCGCGACGGCCGCCGCCAGCGACACGGGCGGCGCGCTCTGGGTGGGCTTCAGCAACGGCCTGTACCGCAGGCTCGGCGATGAGTGGCAGGCGGTCGAGCTCCCCGAGGAGCTTGCGGGTTGCCGCTTCGTGATCGCGCTGGAGCCGGACGCCGATGGCGGTATGTGGGCGACGGTCACGGGCAGCCCGGGCGCGGGCGGCGTGGTGCACTTCGACGCCACAGGCACCGCGACGGCGTTCACGCCGGACAACAGCCTGCTGCCCTCAACGCGCGTGCGCGACATCCTGGTGACCCGCGCGGGCGAGGTGTGGTTCGCGTCGGACATGGGCGTGGCGCGGCTGGGCGCGGATGGCGAGTGGCACTCGATCACGTCGCTGACCACGGGCCTCGGCTGCAACATCGTGCTGGGGCTGGACGAGGATGCCGGAGCCGCGATCTGGTTCGCGACCGCGCGGGGCGTCAGCCGCTACGCGCCGGGCACGCCGTAGTCGTGCGTAGGACAGGCTTTCCAGCCTGTGAGTCGTTCGTCGTCTCGTCGTTTGTAGGACGGGCTTCCAGCCCGTCAGCCGTGCTGGTTCGGAGAAGAGGACTGCATGAACACCGATGACCTGCTGGTAATCGAGACCTCCGGCACCGCCCTCGGCCGCGCCCGGCAGTTCGGCGAGGCGGTGCGCGAGCCGCTCCAGCGGATGCTGGCGGGCGATCTCGTCGAGACCGTGATCACCGATGAGCGCAGGCGCGCCATCGCAGACCGCATGCTCGCACACTTCCACGCCATGGAACCGCCGCTGGAGCTTGAGCGGGCCTGCTGCGAGGCCGCGGGGGTCAGCATGGAGCGGCTGCTCGATCAGCGCGTGGCGGTCGCGATAGCCAAGTCGCGCCTGCCCGAGGAGTGCTCCGGGGTCATCCTGCAGACCGACGAGGGCATCGTCGTCGGCCAAAACCTCGACACCGGGCCCATCCCCCACGGGGAGAACGTGCTGGAGATCGGGCGGGGGCCCGACGGCGCCTATGCGCGCTTCTGCCCGCCCTACGTCCTCGAGTGCATGTTCGGCATGAACGCCCACGGCCTCACCAACGGTGGCGCGTCCGGCCCGCCGAACGACCCGCTGCGCGGCGGTGACGGCCTGCCGACCACGCTCGTGCGCTGGCAGTACTTCTACCGCTGCGCCACGGTGCAGGAGTTGGCGGCCGCCGCCGGAGCCGGGATCGTCGCGGGCAAGGGCACCAACAACGTGTGGGTGGACGCGTCCGGGGGGATGCTGCGCACCGAGCAGGGCGGAGGAGCGGTGGCGCTGGTGCGGCCCGAGGGCGACTTCGCGGTCGCGACCGGCCACCGCGCCTACCTGCAAGGCGAAGACCTCGGCAAGCGCACTCCGGAACTGGCAGCCGCCGACCACAACCGGCGGCTGCGCATGGAGGAGCTTGCCGCGCAGACACTGGATGAGCCGGATGAACCGGTGGCGCAGATGAAGCGCATTCTCAGCGATCACCAGATGGTCGATGGCCACCCGGTCTCCGCCCCGTGCCGCCATGGGGGCGAGCCCTTTGGCGACACGCAGTACTCGGTGATCTTCGACGTGACCGCCCGCGAAGTGCACTACTGCGGCCAGCCCTGCCGCTGCGAGTGGCGCACGATCGTGCTGTAAGGCCTACTTCTCGGCGTGCGCGGACGAGCCAATCGGGGCGCAGAGACGGCAACAGCAGACGGGCTGGAAGCCCGTCCTACAAACGACTGACGACGCGACCACGCCTACTCCTCCGAGCAGGGCTTGAAGCTGTGCTCGGTGATCTCCGAGAGGATGCCGAGCTTGCGGTTGATCATCTGGCGCATGCAATAGGGCACGTGGTCGCCGTGACCACGGTGGATGGTGACGCACGCCACGCAGTTGCCGCGGAACTTGCAGGTTCCCGGGCAGGGGCAGCGCTCCTCACCGGAGTTGCGCACTTCCTCGAGGAACTGCTCCTGCAGCTTCTGCGCTTCCTTGCTGCGGCCCTCTTTGAACAGCTTCATGGCTTCGATCTCAAGCGGATGGTCGTCGATCATCGCGGGCGTCCTTCTGTACGATGCGGTGGCGCGACGGGGCGGAGTGTAGCATCGGAGCGGCGGGGGTGCAAGCGGTCAGGAGAAGTTGCGCACGTGCACCTCAAGCGCGATGTCGTTCTCATCGTAGTAGACGAAGACCCAGTTCCAGTACAGTGGCAATGCGGTCGGCAGCCAGGTGAGCCACTCCGGCTCGTAGCGTGGGCGGTAGGACACAATGCCGCCCGGCGCGGGATTGGCCGGGAGGTCATAGCGTGAGCGATCCTCGGGCGGGATCTCATCCGTAGATGCCATCGTGTTGGTTGGCTCGCCGAGGTAGCTCTCGATCTCGCCCCTCGACAGACCTTCGTGGACGTGGGCTTCGAGGTTGCCATTCAGCACGTGACTCGTGACGGCGAAGCCGACCACGAGCAGAATGCAGAGGCCTCCGATGGCAGCCAGGACCTTCGCATTCATATCCGGGTCCGGCTTGCGCGCGTCAGGTTCGTGCGTCTGAGCGTCCTGATTGCTCATCGCGCCTCCCCTCCCCACTGCGTCTCCAGCCACAGCTCATCCCACGTCCGCCACTCGCCCTCGTCGGTGGTCCAGTTCGCGAAGATCGCCGGGCCCTCAAAGAGCCCGAAGTATGGCCCACGGCCGACTGAGTGGGGCGTGTGCCCGATGCGGTCAAGCACGTCCTCCCCCTCGCGCAGTCCCTTCAGCGCCATGCGCAGGTTCTCGGCATGCGCGTGGTGGGAGGGCAGGCTGTTCTCATCCCCGTAGGTCGGCACGCCGACGTGGAAGCGGCAGTGCTGGGGCGCCTCCGCCAGGCCCTTCGCCACGTGGATGACCTGCTGGCGCACCAGCCAGACGTAGGCGCGCGGAAGGACCATGCCCGTGTCATAGCACATCACGTACAGGTGATCGCACTCGGCGCCGGCGCGCCGGAAGTCCTCCTCCGACCAGCCCCAGCGCCGTAGCGGCCACGGCATCCATGGCGGCGTGGTGATCGAGACGGGCGTGCCGAAGGGCAGCGCCGCCTTCGTCGCGCGGACCAGCGCAAGCAACTCATCGGTGGCGTCGGGCGCGAACTCCCAGTCCCACTGGATGCCGTGGAAGCCCGCCTCCTCCACCAGCCAGACGGCCTCCTCGACCATCGCCGCGCGGACCTGCGGATCGGCGATGTCCACGTCGCCGCCGGCCCGTTCGTTGAGCACGATCACCCACGCCATGGGGTTGATGACCCAGTCAGCCGGCATGCTGTCCCACTGGCGCTCGTACATCGCGCCAATCGCCCGCGCCGCGTCCGGATGGCCGCGCTCCAGCCACCCGTCGGCGCGGACCTGCCCCACGCAGAAGTGGTGCTCCTGAATGCCGTGCGACCAGAGCTTGGTGAGTTCGGCCTCAAGCTCCTCGGGCGAGCGGTCGCCGGTGAACCACCAGTAGCGCATCCAAACACCCGGCATCGGGAGCATCGGCACGTCCCCACCAATGCCCGCGAAGCGTGGGTAGAGCGCGTAGTCGGCCGCCAGCGCCAGAAGCAGCGCCGCGATCGACAGTCCGATGATGCGCCCGCGCGTGAGCTTCATCCGTCCATCCTCCCCCATCCGGTATGCGAACGCCCCCGAGCGGGCCTGCGGCGCAGGTCGTCTCGGGGGCGTCGGTTGCGTTGCGCGGCCGCGGTTTAGCTCCCGAAGCGTTCCTCGTTGAACGGGAGGTTGCCGAAGATGTCCCAGTACTCCGCGACGCGGGTGGAGCAGACGCTCGCGACCACGTAGAGGTAGTCGGGGGTGAGATAGGTCATCGGCACCTGACACTCCCAGACCACGTCGAGGTCGTCATCCACCGCGAGGCGGCCGATCGGGTCGTCCCAGTTGAAGCGCAGCAGGTCGGCGGCGAGGCCCACGGCTTCTTCCTCGGTGTCGCCGGGCAGGCCGCCGGTGTAGGAGTGGACGTAGGCCATGCCGTTGAAGACCTTCACGTACACGTCCACCTCGTTGTCGAACGGTATCTTGAAGGTGTCCTCGTCCAGGTCTTCGTAGACGAGCCCGGACTCCTCGAGCATCTGCCCGAGCTGGGCGTAGAGCTCATCGGGGTCACCGCCGGGGTAGAGGTCGGTCGGCGTCTCGAGCTCTTTGTCACTGGTGAGGTAGACGAGGAAGTTCGCGACCTGACTCGCGCCGATATCGCACAGGTCGCGGAGGTACTCGGGCGTGACGACGCCCATGGGCACCTGCGCCTCCCAGTAGAGCTTGTCCACGCCCTCGTCGTCGGAGACGCTGAAGCGCCCGACCGGATCGTGCCAACTGAAAGCGAGGGCGGGGAGCGCGCCGGCCTCTGGCAGGTCGCCGAAGATCACGGAGGCGCGGAGGATGTCGTCGAACTCCTGCACATACACCGTGGCCTGATTTTCATACTCGACCTGATACGTATCGTTCTCAAAGTACGAGTAGTTCAGCCCGGTGGCGTCGAGAAGCTCCTCGATCTGAGTCTTGGCGCCGGACGGAGGGCGCTGGCCTTCGGTGACCTGCACGCGGCCAGGCGTGGCGCCGCCGGTGCCGGCGGAGGCGAGGTAGACGGGGGGATCGCTCGACGGGGCGGAGGCGAGCCAGTCGCGCAGCGTGTTCGCCGGCACCGCCCACTTCGACGCGAGGATCCGGTTCCAGTGGAAGCGCGCCATGACGCCGAGGACTTTCCCCTGCTCGTCAACGATCGGGCCGCCGCTGTTGCCCCACTCTGCCTCGGCATCGTGCTCGAGCCACTTCTTGCCCTCGAAGGTGCGGTGCGATGTGATCGACCCGGTGCGCAGTGATATCTCGCGCAGCCCCGCGGGGTGCCCGGCACAGATGATCTTCGTCAGCTCCTGCGCCGACGCGGAGTCGCCAATATCGAGGAACGTGGGCGTGTCCTTGCCGACCTTGAGCAGGGCCAGGTCGAGGTCCTCGTTCTCACGCACGACCTCGGCAAGCAGTGTCTCCTCCTGATCCGTGCCGGCGTGGAAGACAACCTTCACCGTCCGGCCGGTCGCCATGTGCCGATTGCCGTCGTCGTCGGTGAACTCCGGCGCCACAACGTGCGCGTTGGTGATGACGCGGCCCTTGTCATTGATCACGAAGCCGCTGCCGGTTCCCCCGACGTTGCCCTCGGGGAAGTGCAGATCGGTCTCGATCAGCACCACCGTGTCCTTGAGCAGCGTGTTGATGTCCGCTCCGGCAGTCTCGGTTGTGCCACCGCCCGTGGGAGCGACTGCGGTGCCTCCCCCATCGCCCGAGTCCGGGCAGCCCACCAGGAACAACCCAAGCACCAGCAGTGAGCCGAACATGAGTGCGCGCGCCAGCGTCATGCTCCCGTGCTTCGCCATGACCACGACCTCCTCCGTCCGGATGGCGGCAACCTGATCCGACCGCGTCTACGCGGGCAATTGCGCGCCCGCACTGTGTATTCCTCCCCGAATGCATCAGACACCGGCATCGAAGCCGGGCAGCACGTCCCAGATGTTGCGCATCCGCCACACATTCAGACGCGTCATGGCCGCGCCATCGCCCGCCGCTGCGATGCGCACGCCGACGCTGTCGGGGCGTGACGGATAGGCGCGCTCGGTGACGGCCGCGCGACCGTTCGCGAAGACCTCGACGACCGAGCGGTCCACGAAGACTCGCAGTTCCAACGGCTCGCCGGTCCGGAGCGCCAGCGGTCCCTCGCTCACGCGCGCCTGCACGCCCGGGTCGAGGCTCGATCGGGTGGCATCGATGCCCAGCCGCCCCCCGCGCGCGTCGAAGAACACGTCGGTGCGCTCATCGCCGGTCGGCGAGCAGCGCACGGTCAGCGTGAAGCGCGTCTCCGACCGCAGCTCGACTTGCGCCTCGACCTCGATGCAGTCGCCCGCGACCTCCAGCGCGACCTCGCTGTCCGCGCGCAGCTCGGTCGCGGGCGCGCTGAACGCCTCCCCACGCAGCCGCTGCAGCTCCTCGGCGGGCTCGCAGCCGAGGGCGCCGTCGGGGAGCATCGTCAGCACGCGCGGCAGCGACATCACGCCCGACCAGCCCGCGTCGAGCTGCGCCTGCTGCTCGCGCGCCTCGCGCAGCCAGCCCCAGAGGATGCGCCGGCCGTGCGCGTCCTCGAAGCTCTTCCCGGCGTAGAAGCTTGGGCCGAAGTCCACCCAGCCCTCGGCGCCGGGCGTGAGCTGCTCGCGGTCCCAGCCGCCGGTGAGATACATCTGCCGACCCAGCGTGGAGACGAGCAGCGCGTGCCGGTCGCCCAGCGCGAAGAAGTCCGGGCACTCCCACATCGTCCCGTGGCGCTCGGCGTCGCCGACGGTGATCGGGTGCACGTACTCCCACTCGATCAGGTCCGCCGAGCGGTAGAGCAGCGCGGTCCCGCCCGCGCCCTCGATCCCGGAGCCGATCAGCATGTAGTAATGACCGTCCTCGCGCCAGACGCACGGGTCGCGGAAGCCGGTGAGGCTGAGGCCCTCGGGCGGCCCGGCGATCACCGGGTTCTGCGCCAGCTTCTCCCAGGTGAGCAGGCCGTCATGGCTGATCGCGAGCGACTGGCTCTCATGGCGCCCGCGCGGCTGGTCCGGCGCAGGCGTGATGCCCGTGTAGGCAATCGTGGGCGTGCCGTCATCCTGCACGAACGCGCAGCCGGTGAAGCAGCCCAGCTCATCGACGCCCTCGGTGCGCGGCGCGAGCGCGATCGGCCGGTCCTCCCAATGCAGCAGGTCCACGCTGACCGCGTGGCCCCAGTGGATGTCGCCCCACCTCGCCTCGGCGGGGTTGTACTGGTAGAAGAGGTGGTAGCGCCCGTCATGGTGGATCGGCCCGTTGGGGTCGTTGAGCCAGTTCGCGGGCGGGAGGAAGTGGTAGCGCGGGCGGTGCGGGTCGGTGGCGAAGCGCTCTTCGGCCTCAATGCGCTGCTCGCGCAACTGCTCGATGGACATGGCGCACGCTCCTCGCTGGAGGGTGATCGCGCTGCGGTGGGGAGGTTCGGTGCGGAGGGTGCGAGGTCCTGCGAACGGCTACCTCACCCCCCCCCGGCCCCCCTCTCCCTGGAAATCACCCGGGGGGCGATTTCAAGCGGGAGAGGGGGGAGAACGACGTCGAGCGCTCTTCCCGTCTGGGTAGCGTGGTGCTCCGTGCCGGAAAGGGGGAGATGACGGCATCGGCGAAAGACGTGTCAGTCTGAGGTAAGAGGAGGCCCGCGCATGACCGACTGCCTGCAGGTATTCTGCACGACTGACAAGCGTGATGAGGCCGAGGCGATCGCGGAGCGGCTGGTGCGCGGGGGGCTGGCCGCGTGCGTGCAGATCGCCGGGCCGATCGTGAGCGTGTACCGCTGGGAGGGCGAGATCGCGCGGGGGGAGGAGTGGCTGCTACTCGCGAAGACCACCGCCGACGGGTACGAGGCGCTGGAGGCCGCGATCGTGGCGATGCACTCATACGAGGTGCCGGAGATCGTCGCAGTCCCGATCGAGGCCGGGAGCGAGGCCTACCTGGCGTGGCTGCGCGGATCGATCACCGTCTGATAGCCCCGCCCTCAGTCCTCCGCCCCCTCCATCGGGTCGTACTGCGGCCGGTCGGTGGGCTGGGGCTCGCGGATGGCGTAGTGACGCGCGTAGTCCTCATCCGCCGACTCCGCCACCCCGTCCTTCATCGTCAGCTTCACGTTCGCCTGGTCGTAGAGCACGCCGATGTCCGCGAGCGGGTCGCCGTCCACGATCAGCAGGTCCGCGCGGTTGCCGGGCACCAGCGGGCCGATGTCCGTCAGCCGGTAGGCCTCCGGCGTGGTCCGCACCGACGCCACGATCGCTTCCATCGGCGTGAGGCCCGCCCAGACCAACTCCATCAGCTCCCACAGGCATGCGTCGCCGATCTGCCAGGCGTGCTTCGAGCTCGGGTAGTCTGAGCCGACCGCGATCTTTACGCCGAACTCGTGCGCCAGCCGCACACCCTCGCGATGCACCGGCTGTGAGGCGCGCATCTCCTCCTCCATCCACGGCCGGTCGGGCCACGCGGCGATGTTCTTGTCCGAGGTTACGCGCAGCGTCGGCATGTACCACAGGTCGGCGGCGAGGATCCCGCGCACGCCCTCCTCGTCGATGAACGCGCCGTGGTGGATCTGATCGACGCCCGCCGCCACCGCGTTGTTGATGCCCGGCTGGGTGTGGGCGTGCACCACGACGGGCCGGTGCCACGCGTGCGCCTCGTCGACCAGCGCCTGGAGCTCCTCAAGCGTGTAGTTGCGCACCGAGCAGGCCTCGTCCTCGCCCCAGAAGCCCCCGGAAGCCGCGGTCTTGATGAAGTCCGCGCCGAGCTGCACCATCTCGCGAACCGCCTTGCGCACCTCCCACGGCCCGTCGGCGGTGCGGAAGCGCACGTGGCCGAAGGTCGGACTCACCACGCAGCCCGCGATCAGCCGCGCGCAGCCGCGGACGTAGCGCGCCGCAATGCCGTCGCGCAGCGCAATCCCGTCGCGGTTCGCCGAGACGCTGCAGACGGTCGTGATCCCGCGCTGCAGGCTCAGCCGCAGGACCTGCTGGCCGGCCGTCGAGCCCCCGACATGCGCATGGCCCTCCACGAGGCCGGGCATGACTGTGCGCCCGGCGGCGTCGATGACCTCGGCGTCATCGGGCACAGCGACCTGCGCCGCAGGGCCCACCGCTTCGGTGCGCCCGTCGCGCACAAGCACCACACCGTCGTCGATGGGCTCCGCGCCGGTACCGTCGATGACGCGCCCGTGGATGATTGCCTTGAGTCCTGTCATTGCGGTAATCCCTCCGGGGACCCGTGGACAAGCTCCCCCCTCGCCGTGCGCTTGCGCCCGGAGAGGGGGCTGGGGGGGTGAGGTCTGCTACGCGTCCTCGTACGGCGGCCGATCGGCGGGCTGGGCCTCGCGCAGCGAGTAGTGCTTCGCGAGGTCGCCGTCGGCGAACTCCACGCGGCCGTCCTTCAGCACGAGCTTGATGTTCCGGTGATCGTAGAGCGCCTCAATGCCCGCGAGCGGGTCGCCGTCGAGGACCACTACGTCGGCAATCTTCCCCGGCTCCAGCGTGCCGAGGTCGTCGAGGCGGTAGGCTTCGGCGTTGGTCTTCGTGGCCGCGACCAGCGCCTCCATGCGCGAGAGGCCGCATGACTCGAGCTCCATCAGCTCCCAGATCGTGCGGTCGCCGTGCTTCCACGTGCGTCCGGTGCCGGGGTAGTCGGTGCCCACGCACAGCTTCACGCCGATCTGATGCGCCAGCCGCACGCCCGCGCGGTGGATCGGCTGCGCCTGCGTCATCTCGATCGTCTGCCAAGGCTGGTCGGCCAGCGCCTCGATGTTGCGCTGGCAGGTGACCGAGAGCGTGGGCATGTACCACAGGTCGGCCGCGAGGATGCCGCACACGGCCTCCTCGTCGATGAAGCCGCCGTGGTGGATCTGATCCACGCCCGCCTCGATGCAGTTGTTCAGCCCCGGCTGCGTGTGGCAGTGCACCACCACCGGCCGGTGCCACGCGTGCGCCTCATCGACCAGCGCCACGAGTTCCTCGAGCGTGTAGTTGCGCATCGAGCAGACCTCGTCTTTGCTGAAGAAGCCACCGGAAGCCGCGGTCTTGATGAAGTTCGCGCCCGCCTGCACCATCTCGCGGACGGCCTTGCGCACCTCCCACGGCCCGTCTGCGTCGCGGAAGCGCACGTGGCCGTTGGTGGGCGTGACGATGCAGCCCGCTACCAGCCGTGCGCACCCGCGCAACTGTCCGCTCGCGATCCCGTCGCGCATCGCGATCCCATTCACGTTCGCCGACACGCTGCAGACGGTGGTGATGCCGCGCTGGAGGCTGATGCGCAGGACCTGCTGGCCCTTCGGGTTGCCGCCAACGTGCGCGTGGCCCTCGATCAGACCGGGCATGACCGTGCGCCCGGCGGCATCGATGACTTCCGCGCCCTCCGGGACCTCGGCCGCGCCCACTGCCTCGATGCGGCCGTCGCGGATGATGACCGTCCCGTCGCGGATCGGCTCCGCGCCCGTGCCGTCGATGATGGTGCCATGCAGGATCGCCTTGACGTCACTCATGAGCGTCTCCTCAATCTGTAGCGTGTTCGCTGGCCGCGCGGCGTATCCCGCGCAGCACTCGGTGATTGCCCGGGTAGCCCTCCCAGGCGTAGCGCACCCGGCGCGAGCGGTCGAGCACCAGCACCGTCGGAGCGTGGCGGATCGTCAGGGCCCGGCCGAGCACGCGATCGCCATCAAGCAGGATCGGCCACGGCGGCGGGTCGTCGCCGCAGACCTGCTGGAGCTGATCTGGCCAGCGGCCGTCGATGCTCACGGAGATGAGCTTGAAGCCGAGGTCCTGCTCGGAAGCCACCAGTTCGCGGAGCTGCGGCAACTGCGCGATCCACGTGTCGCACCAGAACGCGAAGATGTTCAGCACCACGACCGGCTCATGCACGTCGGCCAGGCGCATGGCGCCGCCGTCGATGCGCTGGAGCGTGAAGTCCGGCACGATCTGCCCGAGCGCGGGCGGCGGCCCCTCGCTCGGGTCCACGTTGGCGAAGGCGACGGTGACCACCGCAAGCACAACCACCGCGAGAGCCGCCGTCAGCCGTACGGAGGGGCCGCCTGAGGGGCGCCGCCCGAGCGCCAGCGAGGGCGGCGACACGAAGTCGGCCCGCGCGTCACCCAGACGTGACCGGCTCTCGCCGCCGAACGACCGGGCCGACTTCGGCGCGCATAAACGGCATGCGCGCCTCAGGCGGCCCCTCCGTACGGCGAACGACAGCGGCGCACACCTACCCATCACTCACTCACATCCGCGACGCGCATGCGCACGAGCCGGTTGTGGCCTCGCACCTCCGGGAAGTACATCAGCGACGCGGTCGAGGGCAGGATCTTGTACTGCCCCGGCGCCTCGGCGCGCAGGATGTAGCTCACCTCGTGCGTGCCCTCGCTGAGGTAGTCGAAGAAGAAGATGATGCGCCGGTCCCAGACCTCGCGGCGGTCCCATGGGTTGCGCCACGGCTGCCCATCACCGGCGATCACCTCGCAGCCCGCCGGGATCGGCTCCTCCAGCATCGCGTAGTGCAGGTCCTCGTTGGCCTTCAGCCTCAGCGTCACGCGGATCACGTCGCCCGGCTGCTGCGTGCCGCCCTCAACGGGGTTCTCCGCAGGCAGCGTGTACTCACGCTTGACCACGATGTCGTCGGTGGTCGGGACGGCCGTCTCGGCGGGCAGCAGGTAGTGCATGCGCGCCGACCAGTACACCATCCCCGGCCCGTCCTTGTCGATGGCCATCGCAATCTCACCCGCCGGGAGCTGCGCGGCGTCCACCGTGATCGTCTCTGCGTCGGCGAACACGTCCTCCGCGCCCATCTGCACGCGCCCGACCTGCTGCCCGCCGACCAGCACGTTCGCGGTGTAGTTCGGCGCAAGCTCGTCGGCGCGTTCGAGATACTCCGCCAGCGCGATAACCGCCGAGGCGGTGTCCTTCGTCGAGCGCCACGACTTCCCTTCGCGCATCGACATCATCCAGCGGACCGCGCCGCCGATCGTGTCGCTATCGGGCTTGACGGCCATCATCAGCCGCATCACCTGCGAGGTGACCTCCACGTCATTGTTGAGCCACGAGTAGGTCGCGCGGCCCTCGGGCGCCCAGTGCACACCGATGCCCTCGCGGATCGCGGCGGCTTCGAGCTGGTCGGCGATCTCCAGCGCCGCGGCGGCGAGCTCGTCGCCACTATCGCCCGCAGCGCTCGACTGCGAGAGTCGTTGCAGCGCCAGTCCGAGCGACGCCAGGCTGAAGGCGTCGAGCTTCTCGCGCTCATCCCAGGTGGCGTTGGCCGCCTCCGCGCCCTTGCGCATACTCTCGCTGGTCCACGCGTCGGCGTAGGCCAACGCCCAGAGCAGGTAGGCGCGGGCGCGCACGTAGCGCTCCTCATCGAGCTGCTCGACGAGGTAGCTCACGCCGCGACGCATCGGAGCCGCCGCGCCGACGTAGCCCGCCTCATCGGCGACCTTCAGCCCGTAGACCACGTAGGCGCTGATGTAGGGGTCGGAGTCGTCGAACTCCCACCAGTGCCAGCCGCCGTCATCGTGCTGGTAGCGGATGAGCTTCTGCAGGCCGAAGTTCACGTAGCGGTCGAGCATCTCCGGCTTCGAGCGGTCCGCGCCGAGGCGCTCGATGGTCCGCGCGACGATCACGTCCGGCAGGAAGCTGTCCATCGTCTGCTCAGCGCAGCCGTAGGGGTAGTGCGTCAGGTAGTCGAGCGCCTCGAAGATCGGCCCGGCAAGCGATGGCGAGACCGTCAGGACCAGCTCCGCCGAGCCGGGCAGCGCGCCTGTCGGGAGCGTCACGGTCTGCGCGACGTTCCCGTTGCTGGAGCCCGCCCACGCGTCCACGTTCTCCACGCCGCTCGGCACCACCGGCAGCGTCGTCTCCATCGCGTCCTGCGCGCCCTCGCCGCCATCGGCCGAGACCACGAAGCGCGCCTCGTCCGGGCCGGTCGCGGTGATCGCCCAGGTGAGCCGCACGATGCCGTCCGCGGGCACAGAGACCTGCTGTCGCGGCTCGCCCTGGACCTGCGCGCCATCGGCGGTGAGCGCGACGTCCACAGTGCGGCCCTCGCCGGTGTAGTTGTGCACGATCGCCGCGGCGGTGCCCTCATCGCCCTCCACGTAGAAGCGCGGGAGCACCAGGCGCACGAGCAGCGGCATCGTGACGGTGCGCGTCTCGCGGCCCTCGCCCGCGCGGGTCTCGCGGTCGATCGCCCGGGCCACCGCGCGCCAGGTCGTCAGGTTGTCGGGCATCGCGAACTCAACGGAGGCCCGCCCGTCGGGGCCGGTGATGACGGAGGGCTGCCACAACGCGGTGTCCTCGAAGCGCCGGCGGATGGCGATGCCGTCCTCGGTCGCCTCTTCGCCGGCCACCATCTTCTGCTCTTCCATCTCGCGCGCCATCGGCTGCGCGGTGGTGGCGGCGTCCACGCCACCCATCTGCGCGCCGCCGCCGGGGTAGAGGTGCGAGTGTGAGAAATTCGTGGTCACGCGCGTGCGCCTGTCGCCCCAGAAGACCGCGTAGGGGCTGGGAGTGTAGTCCTCCATGATCTCGTAGAGCGCCTCGTCGACGATGCCGAGCCCGACCTCGGCGGCCACGCCGCGGTCCTGCCAGTCGCGCGTGGTGATCGCGTAGCGCGCGGTCTGCGAGGGCTCGTACTGCTCCTCATCGGGTGAGACGATGACCTCCAGCCGCTTCTCGTCATGCGGCACGTTCAGCCTCGCGCTGTCGCGCGTGTCCTCGCCCTTGCGCACGATCATCGCTTTGACCGCTACTCCGGGCCTGTAGCGCTCCTCAACCGGGATCTTGAGGTCGAACTCGTTCGCCAGCAACCGATGGACCTTGTACTCGAAGAGCCGCTCGCCCTCGATGGTCAGCAGCATCCACGCACCGAGCTGGTCGGTGAGCGTGTGGACCTTCGCCACGTCGCCGGGCTCGTAGCGGGACTCATCGGCGTCCATCGTGAGCGTCGGCCACGCCGGCCGCTCCTCCTCCGGAGGCTCCTCCACGTAGAAGCGGTCGCTATCGTAGACGGGGTTGTTGTCATCGTCGGTCGCCCATGCTTCGACGCGGTAGCGCGCCGGGCGCTTCGGATCGAAGGTGATTGTCGCGCGGCCGTCGCTGTCGGTCTCCACGTCGTACTCGGTGCGCTCCTCGTAGGAGCGCCCCTCGCGATCGGTCATCGGCTCGATGACCGCCGCCTCGACGCGACGCGAGAGCCCCTTGCTCTCGTAGTCCGCGGTGCGGATCGTGATCGTCGGCGTCTCCTCGCCGAGCACGTACGAGTACTGAGTCGCGCTCACCGAGAGCCGGAACTGCGCGGCGGTGATCAGCGTCGAGGCCGAGGCCTCGCGCGGGCGCAGCGACAGTTCGCTGACCGTCGCGGACACGTACATCCGCCGATCCACGGTCGCATACGTGGTCGGCACCTCCAGCACGAACTTGCCCTGCTCATCGAGGATCGAGGTGCCGGAGAAGTCCCGCTCGATGTCCATCGCGCCGGGTGCGCCGAGGCCCGCTGCGTCGCGGATGCGCTGAGGGACCGGGCTGCCGGATTCGCTGAAGTGCACCTCATATTCGACCTTGCCGCCCGAGACCGGGCTGCCGAAGAAGTAGTCCGCGGAGATCGTCACAGGGATCGTCTCGCCCTGCAGGTAGTAGTTCTTCGGGATGGTGATCTGCGGCTCGAACTCCGGCTTGCGGTAGGCCTGGACGGAGAACTCCTTGTAGAAGACCGTGCGCTCCTCGCCTGAGCCGACGATCGTCACGAGGTCGTACTCGCCGAGCGGCGGCTCGGGGGCGAGCTGGAACTCGCCCGCGAAGCTCCCCCACTCGTTGAGCGGGAGCTCCTTACGGTAGACGGGGTCGCCGCCGAAGCGGATCTCGACGGTCGCGGTCTCGATGCCCTCGGGCAGCCGGTAGGCGCCTCGTTCGGCGCGGCGGACCGTGCCTCGGAACTGCACGAGGTGGCCGGGGCGGTAGACCGGCCGGTCGGTGTGGACGTAGGCCTTGAAGGGCTGCACGCTCCTCGGCGCCGAGGGCATGACGAAGGTCGGGGCGCCGCCGGTGGCCGCGAGCCAGTAGTGGCCGGACGCGTCGCTCGTGTCGAAGGTCACGGTCCCGTCGCGCTCGGTCTGCTTCGCCGCAACGCGCCCCTCATCGTCGAAGAGGTGGACCCACGAGCCCTCGATTGGCCGGCCGGTCTGCGCGTTCACGAGCCAGCCGAAGACCACGTCGGGCGAGCGCTTCGAGACCAGGGCGCGGTCGGAGACCGCCACCCACGTGCGCTCCTCCACCCCGCCGCCCGTCATGCTGATGACGTAGACGCCGGGCGGGAGCTTCGGGGCCTCGATGTCGCGGTCCATCCACGAATCCTCGTATATCTTCTTCAGCGTGACCGTCCAGCGTGCGGAACGGCTGCGGCCGGACAGGTCGAGGTGCTTGACGCGGTAGGCGACGCTGTCCGGCTCGTCCTCGTCGCTCTCGTAGATCGCAGAGGCGTCGGGGACGATCTCGTCGAGGTCTACGCGGTACGCTTCGAGGGTTGCCTTCTTCGTGTTGTAGAGCCACGCGCGAAGTTGCACCTTCTGCGTGGTCGGCCAGATGCGCACGAATGCCTCGATGTCCACATTCGGCGCCTGGTGCTCCTCCTGCGCGGGCGCGACGGTAGTCAGCACGGCGAGCATCAGCGCCATCACAAGCCCGTTCTTCAGCCACGAACTCATCACCGACACCTCCGGATGCGTCTGCGTTACGGCTCAGTCTCCGGCTCGCGCGCGCGCCACGATGCGGAAGGCCCGCACGCGGTAGTAGTCCACTAGTTCATCGGGCGCGGCGCCTGCGCGGATACGCGCCCACGACTCGATCAACTCCGCCCGCGGCGTCTCGCGCGGCAGCACCACGCCCCAGCCCTTCGCCCCGCGCACCGCAAGGCCTTCGCAGGCCGGATCGAGGCCGTCCGCGCTCGCGATTGGCTCAGGCGGCTCCAGCACGGACACGATCACGCGCAGACTCGGCAGCTCCTCGACGGTGATCGGCGGGAAGCGCAGGTCCATCCCGGCAGCGGCGCGCGCGGCCTCGGTGATCTGCTCGGCCACCGTCGCGCGCGTCGGGTACAGTACGCCCATGCAGCAACGGGGCGCGTCGCCGAGCATC
This sequence comes from Candidatus Zipacnadia bacterium, assembly GCA_029821635.1. Taxonomy (GTDB): domain Bacteria; phylum Armatimonadota; class Zipacnadia; order Zipacnadales; family UBA5352; genus UBA5352. Next base: position 17,190 of record JALGSW010000022.1, on the reverse strand, counting down.
GCGCTCACGAACACGGCCGCGCGTTCGTGCATCAGCGGCGGGAGGTCGGCGGGGGTCCCGCCGGTGGCGGGATCGTGGCGCAGCACCCAGGCGTCGATGGTCGCGCGGGCGAGGCTCAGGGCGGACTGCGCGGCGGCGGGGTCGGCGGCGAAGCGTTCGGCGACGGTCTCAGCGCAAGCGGGAGTGATGAGCCATGCGGACGCGACGAGGACCAGCGCGGGGATCCCCGCGATCGCACGACCCTGACGACGCAAGCGATTCAGAGCTGCGTCCCTCCCCGCTACAGCACGAATCTTCCCCCGGCGAGGGCGCCGGGGCCACAACAGCAACGGCTGACGACTTCACTCAACCGCCATCACCACCGCAGCCTCTTCCGTGGCAAGATTCACCTCAACCGCGGCGTGTCCCTCTATCCTGCTCTGACCTTCCACGGTGCGCGCGAGTTCCCCGTCAGGGCCCGCGTAAACGTAGGCCACCAGCGGATCGTCGCCACCCAGCGAGAACGTGCCCGACGAGCAAGTCACGATGCGGTCCTCGCCAATCACCACGCCCGGCCTGATCTCCCGCACCGTGATCGGGTAGCAGCGCTTGAGCAGGTGGTCGCCGTGCAAGAACTTCCAGTAGTAGCACATGAGTAGGCCGCGCTTGAGATACGCGATGGCGTCGCCCCAGACGCCGCGCGTGGCCTTGACGTGCAGCGCCAGCGGCGTGCGCGAGAGCTGCGCGGCGGCCAGCAGGTAGCTGTCATGCGAACCGTAGGGCTCGGCGAAGTGGCAGATCGGCAGTTGCGCGGCGTCGAGCGTGTCATCGAACTGGTTCGCGAAGATGATCGCGTCGCGCTCGACGAGCTCCCGCGTCATCTCAAGCTGGAAGCTCTTCGCCATGATCGGGACGATCCCGACCTTGCGCGCGATGGCGCCCTGGTCAGTCAGCAGCGCGCTCAGGCCGTCCTCATGCGCGAACGAGACCCGCGCGCGCGAGTGGTCCCACTCATCGAAGTACATGCCGTCGAAGCCCGCATCGTCCACGTAGTAGCGCATCACGTCCAGCAGATGCCGGCCGGAGGCGTTGTCGAGCGTCGGCAGCACGTTGTAGAGCCAGCCGGTGCGGTACGCGACCGGATCGCCCCACGCGTCCTCGATCAGGCAGCCGGGCAGGCGCTCGCGCATCTCCTCGAGCGTCTCCCCCACCAGCCGGCAGAGGTGCACGTCCATGTAGGGCAGGCACGCGGGATCGGCGCCGAACTCGCGCACCGCGTCGCGCCAGCCGAGGAACACGTCGGTCCCGGCGCGCATGTACTGCATGCGCTCGTTCCCGTAGAGCGTCGGCCCGCTCCCCTCTGCGTCCTCGGGCGCCAGCACGACCGTTGATGCAATCTCAATGCCGGTGGCCCCCAGCCACTGCGCGACCTGCTCGGGGCCCTCGCAGCGCACGTCCTCATACATGCGCTGATCGCTGTGCGGGTGCACGAAGCCGAACAGGCCGGGAATGCGCTGGTAGAGGCTCCAGTCCGCGCGGATCGCGTTCGTCAGCGCGTAATAGCCCGGCTTGGCCAGCGGAAATATCTTCCAGACGAAGGTGTACTGCGCGCCGGGCTGCAGGTAGAACATCCCATCGCCTGTCGCGACCGTGCCGTCCCAGCAGAGCACGGAGCCCTGGTTGCGGTAGGCGTCATCCTCCATCACGAGCCCGACCGCCGAGGCAGCGCGCTCGACGTAGACCACCGGAGTGGCCGCAAGCTGCCGCCCGACCTGCGGCTTCGTGTTGGCCCAGAGCTTGCGCTGGAGCTGACCGCTGATGCGGAACTCGCGCACCCCCGCCACCGAGCCGACGTCCACCGCGTTCACGAAGGGCAGAGCGAGGTCGCCGCCGGTCAGGTTCCGCACGGTGTCGCGCACCTCGACGTGCGAGTCGCGCCGCAGCACGCTGCGCTCCAGCGACAGCGCCGCGCTCGCGCAGGTGACGGTCGTGCCATCAACGCCGAGGGCGTCCCAGCCGCCGCCGGGCTCCTGTCCGATCGTGCGCCACACGCCCCCGCCCGCGCCGAACCACGAGTAGGCCTCGTAGCGGTCGCCGCCGACGGTCACGATGATGCGTCCGGTACCGCTGAGCGCAAGCTCGTAGCCCTGCGCGTAGCTTGCGGTCGGAAGGACCTCGCCGGCATCGGGCCGCCAGGCGATCTCCGTGTTGAGCTGCGCCTCAGCGCCTGAGTGATAGCCGGTCGCGCGCTCGCGGAAGGCGTCGATGCCGTGGCTCTCCGAGACGACCTGCGGCTCGTCGAGCGCAGGGCTCTTCGGGAAGTCCGAGTGCAGCAGCAGCGCCACGCGCCGCAGCTCGATGATCGCGCCCGCGGCGGTGTCGTAGATCGACTCGAAGGTCACGGTGTTGTCCGCGGGCCTGATGAGGTTGGTGACGTCCAGGACGAACTCGTGCGCCTGGCCCTCGGCCACGTCCTGCCGGTCCCAGGCGTAGTACGGCAACACCCAGGCGGCGTCCGCGGACGAGTACCACCCCACGCGCCTGCCGCCGGAGAAGAGGTAGTGCTGCGGCTTGTTGCGAAGCCGCTCGATCGAAGTCGGCAGGCCGTTGACGGCGACCTGCAGCGCGGCCGCCGAGCCGGTCGCGTAGCGCGTCTGGATACGAGCCTCGAAGGCGAGGCAGACCGGACCGTCGGCCTCGGAGGCGGCGCCCGGCAGCTCGATCGTCAGCGGCTCATTGAGCGCCAGGTCGGCGGCATCGAGCAACGCAAACTCCTCCTGCGCGAGCGCGGCGGAGCAAACGAGGATGGCGGCGAGTGTGGCCGGCAGCAGGCGTGTCATCAGCGGCCTCCCTGGCGATGACGACTTGGACGGCTGACAGGCTGGAAAGCCTGTCCTACGAACGGCTGACAGCGAACGACCGCAGGCTGGAAGCCTGCGCCACAAACGGCTGGCGGCGGCTGGCCACAGGCGATGCAGCTCCCCCTCGTGGGGCAGGCATCCTGCCTGCCAGCCACTTACCGTCCCCCGTTCCCGGTTCCCTATTCCCGGCCGTTCACAGTCGCTTCCTGAACGCCAGCGCGCCTGCGGTGAAGAGCGCGACCGCGAAGACCGCCAGCGTCACCGCCTGCGGCCAGAGCACCTCCAGCCCCACGCCGCGCAGGAAGACCCCGCGGCAGACCTCGAGGAAGTAGCGGTAGGGGATCAGCCGGCTCGCCTGCTGGATGATCCACGGCATGTTTGAGACCGGGAACATGAAGCCCGAGAGCAGCACGCCCGGCATCAGGAAGAAGAACGTGGCGAGGATCGCCTGCTGCTGCGTGCGTGTGATCGTCGAGATCAGCAGGCCGAGGCCCAGGTTGCAGACGATGAAGATCGCCGCGAGGCCGAAGAGCAGCGGGACGCTCCCCCGCAACGGCACGCGGAACCAGAACTTCGCGAGCAGCAAGATCTCCGTGGCCGCGATCAGCGCCGTGAACGCGTAGGGCACGCTCTTGCCGATGAGCAGCTCCAGCGGCCGCACGGGCGTGACGAGGAGCTGCTCGAGCGTGCCGACCTCACGCTCCTTGACGATCGACTGCGCGGTCCAGGCGGTGGTGATGATCATGATGATGAGGCCGAAGACGCCCGGCACCATGTAGTTGGCCGAGCGCAGCTCGGGGTTGTACCACACGCGCGGAGCCATCTCCACCTGCGGCGGACCACCGGCGAAGCCCCGGCGCTTCATGCGCTCGACCGCGACCTTGCTGCCGAACGCCTGCAGCATGCGCATCATGTACGACGCCGCGGTGTTGGCCGTGACCGCATCGGTCCCGTCGATATAGAGCATCACAGACGCGGCCTCACCGCGGCGCAGGTCACGGGCGAAGTCCGTCGGGAGATGCAGCGCGAGCTGCGCCTGGCCCGCGTCAAGCACGGTCTTGAGCTCGCGGTAGTCGCGCACGTGGCCGATGAGGTCGAAGTAGCGGCTGGCGCGGATGGAGTTGCTAATCGCGCGACTCTCCGGCGAGTTGGACTCGTCCGCGATCACGACCGGCACGTTCTTGATGTCCGTGGTGGCCGCGTAGCCGAACATGATGAGTTGGAAGATCGGGGCGACGATGAGCATGCGCATCAGCACGGGGTCCCGGCGCATCTGCCGGAACTCCTTGCGGATCACTGACATCAGTCGGAGCAGGTTCATGGTTATCAGTTGCCAGTTGCCAGTTGCCAGTTGCCAGTTGCCAGTTGCCAGTTGCCAGTTGCCAGTTGCCAGTTGCCATGGAACGGCATGCGCGGGCCGGACACTGGGGCGTTGCCGTTGCCGGGAACTGGCAACCGGCAACTGCTGGCTATTCGAGCGACTTGCGGAACGCCTTCGCCGCCAGTGCCACGAGCACCAGCGAGATCAGCGCAAGCGCCAGCGTCTCGCGCACGTAGGGCCCGAGGCCCGTGCCCTTGAGGTAGATCCCGCGGATCACCACGAGGAAGTGCGTCGCCGGGAGCACCTGCGCGATGATCTGCAGCGCTTTCGGCATCGAGCGGAGCGGGAAGACGAAGCCCGTCAGCAGCATGGTCGGCAGCATCGTCGCGAGGAAGGCCATCAGCGTCGCGACCTGGTGCGTGCGCGCGATGCTGGAGATCGCCAGGCCGATCGCCAGCGAGGCGATCAGGTAGAGCCCGGAGATCACCAGCAGCGCCGGCTTGCTGCCCAGCGGGTGCACGCCGAAGACGAGCCAGCCGACACCGATGCACAGGATCACGTCGCCGATTGCGATCACCGCGTAGGGCAGCAGCTTGCCGATGATGATCTCCACGGGAGCGATCGGCGAGGCCGCAAGGCCCTCGAAGCTGCCAACCTCGCGCTCGCGCACGATGCAGCCGGAGGTCAGCAGGGCCGCGAGCATCGTCATGATGATCGCGATCAGCCCCGGCACCATGAACGTGACTGTCTTCAGCTCCGGGTTGTACAGCGCCCGCGTGTGCACCTCCAGCGGTGCTGCGGCCATCGCGGGAGGCACACCCTTGCGCCGCACCCACTCGGCCGTCAGCGCCACTTGGTACTCGCGCATGATCCCTTCGAGGTAGCCCAGCGCCACGCCCGCGGTCGTCGAGTCCGAGCCGTCGAGCAGCACCTGCACGTGGCCGGTGCGCCCGGCGGCGATGTCGTCGCTGAAGCCCGGGCGGAAGACCAGCGCAAGCCGGATCTGCCCGGCGTCAATCATCTGGTCGATCTCCTCCGGCCGCTCGACCAGCGACACGAGCGTGAAGTATTTGCTGCTGACCATGCGCTGCACCAGCTCCGCGCTCCGGTCGCCGCGGTCCATGTCCTGCACGGCGAAGCGCAGGTTATTGAGCTCGAAGTCGATCGCGAAGCCGTAGAGCATCAGCAGCATGATCGGGATCGCGATGATGACTGCGAGGCTGCGCGTGTCGCGCGTGTTGTGTATCCACTCGGCGCGCGCAACCGCCAGCGTTCGACGCAGTGGCCGGGGGCATTTCATGCCGCATCGCCCTCCCCCGCGTCGCCCACCAGCGCCACGAACACGTCCTCCAGCGACGGCCGCGTCTGACGCACGTCCTCGACGCCGATCCCCGCGCCCTCCAGCGCGCTGCGAAGGCGCCCCTGCGGGTCATCGGCGCCACGTGCGACGCGCACACGTACGTGGCTGCCAGCGAGCGCGGTGTCGCGCACCCACGCCTGTGCGGCAAGCGCATCGAGCGCCGCAAGCGGCTTGTCCGGCTCGGCGGTGAAGACCAGCCCCTCAAGGCCGCTCATCAGCACCTGCGGGCTGTCCATCGCGATGATCTTCCCGCGCGAGATCATGCCCAGCCGAGTGCAGCGCTCCGCCTCCTCCATCAGATGCGTGGTCACGAGGACCGTCGTGCCTCCCGCGGCGAGGTCCGCGATCAGGTCCCAGAACTGCTGCCGGGCGCTCTGATCGACGCCCGAGGTCGGCTCGTCGAGGAAGATGATCGGCGGCTGATGGACGATCGCGCAGGCCAGCCCCGCGCGCTGCCGCCAGCCGGTGGAGAGCGTCTCGGTGAGCTGCTCGAGCACCTCGTGGAGGCCCAGCAACTCGGCCAGCTCGCCGATGCGCCCGTCGATGCGCCGCCGGCCGATGCCGTAGAGGCCGCCGTAGAACTGCAGGTTCTCCTCGACGGTCAGGTCCGGGTAGAGAGAGAAGAGCTGGGGCATGTAGCCGATGCGCCGGCGCAACTCTTCCGTCTCGCGCGCCACGTCGAGGCCCGCGACGCTCGCCCGACCGTCGCTGGGGAGCAGCAGGCCCGAGAGCATGCGGATCGTGGTGGATTTGCCCGCACCGTTGGGCCCGAGGAAGCCGAAGACCTCGCCGCGCTCGATGGCGAAGCTGATGTGATCGACCGCCACGAAGTCGCCGAAACGCTTCGTGAGGTCCTCGACCACTACGGCGGCTTCCGCCTCAGCCATCACTCTCACACGCCCTCCGCGCGTCGAGCGCAAGCAGCGCGTCCACGAGGCGCGGCTCCACCTCAGCGGCCTCGGTGACCTCCAGCTCGTGCTCGCGCAGCGTGCCCGCCAACTCCGCCGCGCCCGGCCCGTCCTCGGCGAGGCCCACGCGCAGGCTGCCGCCGATCCCGGACACCGCGACCACGCCGTCCATCCCGCGCAGCGCATCTCGCCCGGCGGGCTGATCGTCCACGGTCAGCTCGACGAGCCGCGAGGTGTGCTCAGCGACCAGCTCCTGCGGCGTGCCGCGGTCCACGATCGCCCCCTCGGCGATCACGCCCAGCCGACTGCAGCGCTCGGCCTCGTCGGCGTCGGGCGTGGCAACAATCACCGTCACGCCCTCGGCGGGCAGGCCGTAGACGATGCGCCACAGGTCCCGCCGCGAGACCGGATCGACGCCGCGCGTGGGCTCGTCGAGCAGCAGCACCTGCGGCCGGTGAATCAGCGCGCAGATGAGTGCGGCTTTCTGCTTCATGCCGCCGGAGAGGTCGCCTGCGAGGCGATCGGTGAACTCACTGAGGCCCGTCGCGGCCAGCAGCTCGTCCAGCCGGTCGCGCATCTCCGCCATGTCCTGGCAGAACAGGTCGGCGAAATAGGTGACGTTCTCCGCGATGGAGAGGTCGTGGTGCAGGCTGAAGGCCTGCGGGAGGTAGCCGAGGCGCGCGCGCGCCTCCTGCGGCTCGCCGCGCACATCCGCCCCCGCGACCTGCATCTCCCCCGCATCGGGCGCGAGGAGGCCACAGAGCAGGCGCATCGCGGTGGTCTTGCCCGCACCGTCGGAGCCGACGAGGCCGAAGATCTCCCCGCGCCCGACCTCCAGGCTCAGGTCGCTCACCGCCGCGATCTGCCCGAAGCGCTTGCAGAGGCCCTCGATCCGCACGGACGTCTCAGCCATCACGCTCAGTTCGCTTCCGCGACCGAGGCGTCGGTGACGATCGTCACGTCAGCGGGCATGCCGGGCTTGAGGCGCCCGTCGGGGTTGCTCGGCCGCACGCGCACCTCGTAGACCAGCCGCGTCCGCTCCGCCTCGGTCAGCACGTACTTGGGGGTGAACTCCGCATCCTCGGCGATCCACGTCACGACCGCCGGGAAGTCCTGCGCGTAGCCGTCCACCATCACGGACGCCCGCTGGCCCACGCGCACCTGCGGCATCTGCGGCTCGGGCACGAAGACCGTGACCCACAGGTCGTCGGGTGCGATCAGCGTCACCAGTGAGCTGCCCGGCGAGACGACCTCGCCCTCGCGCGCGTTCACGCTGTCAACGATGCCCTCCGACGGGGCGGCGACTACGTTCTTGCCCAGCGCCACCGCCGCCTCGTCCGCGGCCGCCTCGGCCCGCTCGGCCTGGCTGACCGCCACGTCCGTCTGCTCGCGCGAGACCTCGACCTCGCGCGCGCGACTGAGCGCCAGGTCGACCGCCGCGCGGGCCTCATCAACCTGCCGGCGCGCGACCCGAATCTGCTCGTCCGTGGCGCCGCTGCGCAGCGCTGCCAGTCGCTCGCGGGCGGCCTCAACCTGCCCGCCGGCCTGATCGACCTGCGCCTCGGCCGCGCGGATGTCCTCCGGGCGAGTGCCCGCCAGCAGCAGGTCGAGCTGCTCGCGGGCCTGCCGCCGGGCGGCCTCGGTCTGAGCGACGGCCGCCTCGGCCGCGCGGATCGTCTGCTCGCGCGGACCCTCCAGCGCACGATCGAGCACGGCCTGCGCCGAACGCACCGCCTCTGCGGTCGTCGCCGCCAGCGTCTGCGCCTGCTCCAGCCGGTCCGCCGAGACGACGCCATCGGCGTTGAGCTGGCGCATCCGAGCAGCATCGGTCTCCGCCTTCGCAGCCTGAGCCTGCGCGGACAGAAGCGCCGCTCGCACCTGCTCGATGTCCTGACTGCGCGTGCCAGCGCGCAGCTCATCGAGGCGCGCCTGCGCCGCATTCACGGCCTCAGTGGCCTGCTCGACGGCCGCCCGCGCCTGCCCGATCTCCTGCTGCCGGGGGCCCTGCCGAGCCTTCGCGAGCTGTTCGCGCGCAGCGCGCAGCGCAGCCTCTGCCTGCCGCACGCCGGCTTCGGCCTCGCGGATCGTCTCGGGCCTGGTGCCTGCGAGCAGGTCCGCAAGCCGCGCATCGGCGGTCGCGAGCGTGCGCTTCGCCTGCGTGACCTGCGCGGCGTATACGCCCCGCTGCACATCGGTCGCCACGCGCGACTGCTCCTCCGTCTGCCGCGCCGCCTGGCTCGCGGCCTCAGCCTGCGTCAGCCGCGTCTCCCCAAGGTCCGTCGAGAGCTCCGCAATCAGGTCGCCGATCTGCAGCATGTCACCGCGCTCGACGGCCATCCGCACGACGCGCCCGCCGACCTCCGAGCCGACCTCGGTGGTTTCCGCCTCGATCGTGCCGGACAACATGAGCTGTCCATCAGGCTGCTTCTCACCGCGCAGCACGAACCACCAGAGCGCTACGCCGGCTACCAGCACGATTGGCAGGATCACGACCGCTCGCTTCATCAGGCTCCATCCTCCGCGTCGCTGCGTCACCGTGCCACGGGCGCCCCCGCCCGTGGGTCCTCCGCCCGACCAACCTATGCTTGTCCGTGCCACGGAGAGGCCCGTGCTACATGCCCGCCGTTCCCATTGCCATGCATCTGCCGTGTCGTGTCCTGTTGGCGCGAAGCGCCATCCTGTCGGGCGCAGCCCGAATCCTGTTACATGCCGTTCCGCCCGAACTCCACTCGCGACCCGCCGCTCACCATGCACGCTCCCGGCTCCCCCGCTGCGCTCACGCGCATCGCCGCCACGTCCCCATCCGTCGTGAGGCCCATCGCGGAGACCTCGCCCTCGCCAAAGCGCCAGAGCGCCACGACCTCCCCGCCCTCCACCGCCGCCCGCACCGCGCACGACTCGTCGGTCAGCTCGCACTCGGCCGCCAGCGGCGGCTCGTCACCCGCGCGATGCGGCCGGATGACCGTCACGAAGCGCATCGTGCGCGCAGACTCGGTAGTGCTGGCGGTCAGGTGCCACTGCGTGAGCTTGATCCGCTCGCGTGGAGGCGGATCGAACTGATCGGTCTGCGTGACCGCCAGGCCCTCGGGCGCCAGCAGATTGACCTGGCAGCCCGCGTCGCCGACGGCCACGCCGATGTCATGCTGCCCGCCCAGGCGCATCTCCGTAGGCGCGTGCAGCCACCATTCGAAGGTCTGCGGCTCGGGCGTGGCGAGCTCGTCGAGGATCACGATCAGGTCAGGCTTCGCGAAGAGGATATGCCGCGTGAAGCGATCGACCAGTCCGTCCGGATACGCTCCGCCCGCCTCGCCCGCGACGTAGTCGAACTCATCGCTCGACTCGAAGGCCACGATCTCGCCCTTCGCGGCGGCGCTGCGCAGGAGCTGCCCCTGCCCGCCCACGGTGATGGAGTTCACCGAGCGCGTGGACCACATCCAGCCCTTGTGATGCGCGCTGCCGTAGCTGTCGCGTTGGCCCGTGCGAATCAGCAGCGGCTCGCCGTACGCGTAGAGCAGGAAGGCGTTCTGCGCCTCGTAGCCGTGGCTCTGCGAGCCGAAGGGGCTGGACTTGAACTCGATCTGCACGTCATTGCGCGAGTCGGTCAGGTCCGTGTGCAGCAGCGCGAGCCCCGTCCCGCGGAAGAGCTTCGACGGAGGCAGTTCGGCGATCGAGCGCGGCTCGACCTCGGGCAGCGCGCCTCGGATGAAGCCGATGTAGCCGCCGGTGGCGGCCGGTCCGCCCGCGCGCTCGACGTAATCCGCCCAGTAGCCGTTCTGCGCCTGCGTGGCGAAGACGGTGACGAGACCGCGGTTGCTCGAGGCGGTTCTGCCGCCGGTGAGATCACCGAAGCCACCGCGTGGCACATGCGGCGGCATGATGTAGGTCGCGAAGTCGCCACAGCTCGCGAAGAAGGGCTTGCGGTAGGCGTCGATGCCAAGCGCCACGCGCTGGATGTCCGCCCACCAGGTGAAACGCCCCAGGTAGCTCGACCAGTACGCCGCGCCCTCATGCCAACCGCCATCGTCATCGGCCCAGACCGGGTAGACATTGAAGAATACGTTCTCGGTGAACCACAGCCACTCCTCGGCGCCTTCGACCTCCCCCATGAACGCGATCGCGACCTCCCCGAGGAAGTGCCACGCGCGGTTCGAGTGGCTCGAGTAGGGCCGCCAGAGATGCCGCGGGTAGAGGTGGCGATACATCTCCTCCCCACGCACCTGCATGACCTCGCGGCACTTCGCCCGCTCCTCCTCGGTCAGCAGGTCGTTCACGAAGGTGTACGTCCGCGAGAAGTAGTAGTTGTAGGGCATCCCGGCCTCGTCATTGTAACGGTAGCCGGTTGCGCCCTTGGGGTCCCACTCGGCGGCGGCCATGAGCAGCTCGCGGGCCTTCTGCCCGTAGGCCTCATTGCCATCGAGCATCCGCGTGAAGGCCAGCGTCGCGGCGGAGTTGAGCACATTGGTGGTGTACGTCCGGTTGCCCCACCAGACCTTCCGCCACTCGTCCGAGCCGCGCACCATCCCCTCCGGGTACTTCTCCGGCTCAGCGGTGGGTGGCGGGTTGGCCATGGTCTTCTCACAAGCGGCAACCAGGGCCTCGTACTGCGGCTTCAGAGCCCCCTGCGCCAGCTCCCGCAGGCGCGGCAGCTCCTCCGGCCGCACGAACAGCCGCGGGTGCTCATTCGGCACGCGCGCGATCAGCTCGCCGAACTCGGGCATCGGGAAGCGCACGGCGTCCTCGGGGATCGTGAATATCCGCACGTGACTCCACTGAGACCGCCCGCCCTCGCCCACGAACGCCACGCGCCAGTGCAGCCGCTCCGCGGGCAGGATCAGCGGCGGGCAGTGCACCGTCATCTCAACGCCCTGCGCCTCGTACACGATGTCGGCGAAGGCCCTGTCGCGCGCGACCTCCAGCGCGTACACTCGCGCGCCCTCCTGCGGGCGCCAGGAGAAGCTCGGCGGGTTGGTCGCCGAGACGGAGCCGTCCGCGGGCCGGAAGCCCCACTCGCCCGGCGCCGCGGAGGTGTCATCGAACGCCGCCTGTGCGTATGCAGCAGCCACGGTCATCACCGCCATCGCCATCAGCAGCAGTCGAAGCATGACTCGCCTCCGTGTTCGCGATCACTCCGCCGCGTCGAATGCCGCAATACTGCCGCCAAGCAGCGTCACGGCCACGCGTCCGTCGAGCGCCGCCAGCGCCAGCGTTCGCTCGCCCGTGGCACCCGACGCGACGATCTGCCCGTTCGCGTCCAGCACGATCACGCCCGCAGCCCCGGCCGCCGCCGCGAAGCGTACCTCATCGCCCGGCAGCAGCATCAGGTCGCTCACTCCGCCCGGCAGCGTGGTGCGCCAGGCGAGCTCGCCGTCCGGCTCGAACGCGTAGACGTTCGCGCTCTCCGCCGCGCAGACGATCTCTTCGACGCCGTCGCCGTCGATGTCCGCGGGCACGATGCGCGACACGCGGTCCCCAACGTTCTGCGTCCACAGCCGCCCGGGGTTGACGCCGTCGAAGCAAATCAGCTCGCCGAGGTCGGTGCCCATGATGATCTCCGGCAGCCCGTCGCCATCCACATCCGCGGCGGCCACAGCGGTCTGCTCCGGCCCGAAGCGGTCGGCCTGGTAGATCGTGCTGCCATCCGTGTCGATGAGGTTCAGCCGGTAGTACTGATTGCCGCCGACGAACTCCGGCATGCCGTCGCCGTCGAAGTCGGCCGCCACGCAGACGGTGGCCGGGTGCGCGTAGATCACGTGCTTCCACAGGAGCTCGCCGTCTGCGTCGAAGGCCGCGTACTGCCAGCTCCGCAGGCCCACGATGATCTCCGGCCGCCCGTCGCCGGTGATGTCGGCAGGGGTGATGTTCATCACATCCGAGTCGATCCCGCGGTACTTCGGCGGCACGACCTCCCAGCGCGGCTCGCCATCAGCGCTGAGCAGGCCCAGTCGCGCGCCATCGTCGCCGTAGACGACTTCGTCCCGACCGTCACCGTCGAGGTCCGCGCAGGCGAGCGCGTTGATCGGCGCGCCACCCTCCGTCTTCACCGACCAGAGCACCTCACCGACCGCGTCGAAGGCTCGGACCTGCCCCGATTCCGAGCCCGCCACGACCGCGAGTGTCCCGTCGCCGGCGAGGTCGCCGCTCGTCACAGCCGTTATCTTCGGCAGCGCGGCAGGACGCGTCCCGTGGATCGTCACTTCGGCGAGATACACGCGAGACTCGTCGTTTGCCGCGGAGATGACCAGCCGCACCTGCTGCGCGCGCTGGCCGACTTCGGCGCTGAAGATCGCGTTCACGTTCCCGCCCCACCGCTGCGTCCCCGTCTCCACGAAGGCTGCGCCAAGGTCGCGCACGTCGTTCACGAAGCCGTCGCTGCTGACCTGCAGCCGCTTCTCGGCGCTCGCCCAGTCCTCGTTCATCGCGCTCCAGTCGCGCAGCTCGACGTCCGCAATCATGGTCTCGCCAGCCAGCTCCAGCGTGATCGTGGGCGTCACGCCCGGCTCCCACTGCGCGGACACGGTTGAGCTGGAGAACTGCCCGTCGATGAGCTTGTCCACCGGGCCGTAGCGCCCGTAGGTCTCCGCATCGGCGGTGATGCTCGCCACCGGCAGCGCCTCGAGCGGCGCGTCGAAGCCCCCGGCTTCCCACGCCTGAGCCAGCGGGGGCGCCTGCAGGCCTGCGCCGGCCTCAGTCGCCAGGGATGTGGGCATCGCCAGCACGCGCTCGCGGACGGCCGCCGCAGCCGCGGGCAACTCCGCCAGCTCGCACGCTCCCTGCGGCGAGAGCGAGGTCGTGCCCGTCGTGACCAGCAGGCCGTCGCCGATCAGCACCATCGCGGCGTCGCCCTCGATGCCTGCGGCGGCGAGCCCCTCGGGGCCCAGCGCAATGACCTCGGCGCCCTCGGGCCGCTCGACCACAAACAGCCCCTCTGCCACGCGGCGCGCCGTCACCTCGCGCGGCTCGCCCTGGGGGTGCGACTCGATCACGTTCGCGAAGCGGTAGCTCTCCCCCGCCGCCATCGTCCGGCTGACCTGCTGCGACAGCCGGCTGACCGGCAGGTTCGAGACCGTCTTCATCTCTTCGATCATCGACGGCGCGCCGTCGAGGTTGCGCACCTGCAGCTCCATCGGCCGGTGCATCACCGTGCAGACGCCGCCCTCAAGCACCGCGTCGCCCCACGGCCGCCAGCAACAGCGCAGTGTGTAGTCGCCGTCTGCCAGCGCCTCGATCTCGTCCGTCACCAGCACGTAATCGTTCGGCCGCCAGACGATGCTGCGCGTCCATGCCGCCTCGTTGTACTGCGGGAGGCGCGTCTGCAGGAAGCTCACGTTCTGCAGGTCATCGGAGCGCACAAGCTCCGCGACCGCGGGCGCGTCCTCGCTCTTCCCATCGCGCATGATGACCATCGAGTTGTGGTACTTCGGCGCGTTCTTGATGTACTCGCCATCGACGAGGAGCGGCTCGCCGCCGTCCGAGTAGCGGATGATCGCGTTGACGTCCCAGTGCATGTGGGTGCCGCGGCCGAAGCCGTCGAGCAGCATGTACGCGTCATCGCCATCGAGCCCCGCGCGCAGGCTTGCCTTGTTGAAGCACTGCTCCAGCGGCACCAGCGGCGTCGTCCGGTAGGAGCTGCGCTGGATGCCGTCGGTGTAGGCGGACTCGGGCAGTTCGGCCACCCTCAGCCCGGTGTACCCGGTCGGTGGCTCAGGGGCGAAGCTCACGTTGTAGCTCTGCTCCAGCGGGCTGCCCTTGGTACCGCCCGCAAGCTCGGTCATCCACAGGACCTGCGGGTCGCGATGGTACCAGGCGATCTTGAACAGCATCGCCGCGGTCCCCGAGTTGGCCTCGTACGCCGAGTGGTCGCCGTATGCGGCCTGGTAGCCCGCGTTGTCCATCGTGACCATCGCGACCTCGGCCGCCTCCAGCCCATGGCCCTCATCGAACCACGTCGTATCACCCATCGCGAGTGAGTAGGTCATCAGGTGCTGCAGCGGCAGCCAGAGGTAGCCCGCGGCGTCCTCCAGCGGCTTGGACGAGTGCTTCAGCCCGCGGAACACGCCCTCGGCGACCTCCAGCCACATTCCCGCGCGATCGACCAGCGCCGCCCGCTCGGGGTAGTGTCGCAGGGCATACTCGCCGATGAAGTAGGCGCCCAGCGCCGGGAACGTGTTGTGGTTGTGCGGGACGGATGTGTTCTCGCGCCAGTTCTCGACGCGGCGCTCGTAGCCCTGGTAGAGATCGCATTCGAGCATCAGCCGGATGACCATGTTCGTGAACTTGACGCGCTCTTCGTCACTGAACAGGTCGGACTCTTCGTTGAGGTCCCACAGGATGCCGACCTGGTAGGTCCAGGCGTCGCGGAAGTCGCGGTCGTAGCGCGAGAGCGGCTGGGTGGAGATGTACTCGTCGGTCTCGAAGTACTCCACCAGCGCGTGCATCAGCCCCCGGTAGACCTCGCCCTCGAGTGGATCGCCAGTGCGGAAGTAGGCGGTTCCGTGCCGCGTGAGCCGCGACACGCCGCTGCGCCCCTGGCCTGGCGCCATGAGGACGTTGCGGCCGTACTCGATCGCGGCGTCGCGCTCCTCGGGCGTCGTCAGATCGTCTTCGCCGATCTCCAGCACCATCTGCCGCCCGAGCGTCAGCGCGTTGCCCGCCGCCGCGTCGGCGACGAGCCCAGCAAATGCCTCCGCGGCGCGCGCGGTGCCCGCGGCGGTGCTGCCGCCGACGAGGATCGCGTTGTGCCCGGCGCCCCACGGATCGTGCGCCGAGCGGATCACGTAGCCGTCGCGACCCGCGTACGCCGTGTCGAGGCAGACGAAGAAGTTGTGATAGAGCCGCGCGACGTGGCGATTGTTGTCGAGGTGGCCGAGCAGGATCACGCTCTGCACGTCGGCGTCCTCGAAGCTGAGCGCCTCATCGGTCGCCAGCGGGACTTCGACGCCCGTGGCGGCGCGGATGGCCGCCTGCACGGCCACTGCGGCCTGCTGCCAGGCAGGATCGTCCGCGTGGCAGATGGTCGCGACCGGCTGTCCGTCGGCCACGATGGGTGTGTCGAGATTGGGCGGCTTGAGGTCATCCGGCGCGATCACAAGCGTCTTGAGCAGCGCGAGGTCGTCGGCTCGCGGCGCGGCGTCGGCGTCTGGCATGAACGCACCTCCGCAGGTGAGGGTTGCGCAGGCAAGGATGAGGGCGAGTAGATGGCGGCGCATGAACTGTCCTCCAGCGTGAGCTGTGATCACTGTTGCGGCGCGCGCCGGGGCGCGCCACAGAATCCCCCGTCGGAGTTTCATGGTCGAGGGCACGTATTCCTCCATCGCAGACTCAGCGGCAGGCAGGACCGGGCGCCTCGGGCGGGGAACCTCAGTCGCAGATATCCGTGAGAGGTGATCGACGTGAACCGAGCCCCGGCGCTCATTGCTCTGATGCTCATCCCGGCCCTCGCGGCCGCTCAGTCGGTCCGCACGGGCGGGCTGGAGAACCTCGCGGTCGCCGCACAGGTCGAGGCCAGCTCCGCCGCAAGCCCCGCCGACGGCAAGTACGGCCCACCGCGCGCGGCTGACGGCAACCACGGCACGCGCTGGGCGGCGGCCCAGAACGCGCCCGCGCCTCAGTGGCTTGAGCTCACCTTCGCCGACCCGATCACCATCGACACCATCGTCCTCGAGCAGTCGAGCCTCGACACGCTCTACGCCAACGCCGAGCGCGTCGAGCTGGCCTTCTCCGACGGATCGACCGTCGAGGCCGAGCTGGAGGACCGCTTCGACGAGCAGATCATCCGCTTCGATGAGCGCACGACCAGCTCTCTGCGCATCACGCTGCTCTCCGTGTTCGAGCAGAAGACCTACCTCGGCATCGACGAGATTGCCGCGTTCCACGATCCCGACGGGGTGGTGAAGACCGTCATGCCCCCGCGCCAGCGCTGGGAGAACCCTGACCTGACCGCGCACGGTCGCGAAGTGCACCCGTGCGTGAACAAGATGCCCGAGGACGTGGAGCGCGCGTTGCAGAACGCCGAGCGCTACCCGTTCCTCGCCGACTACGTGGCGAATCAGCGCGCCGAGGCTGATGAGTGGCTGGAGCGCAGCGATGAGTGGATCCTGCAGATGCTCCCCGAGCCCGGCGCGGCCTTCGCCTACGGCTTCACCGGCTGCCCGATCTGCGGGGGGAAGTGGGGCACCTGGGGCGGCGCGCGCTGCTCGTGGGACAACCCCGGCCACGTGACGTGCACCAACGGCCACGTGCTGCCCGATGCCGAGCATCCCGACCCGGGCACCGGCTACGTGGGCGAAGACGGGCGTATCCACTACTTCGTCGGCTCGTGGGACGCATGGGTGGTCGAGTCGCTGCAGTTCGACGCACTACGGCCGCTCTGCCTGACGTACCTGCTCACGAAGGACGAGCGCTACGCACAGAAGGCCGCGTTCATCCTCGACGCCCTTGCGAGCATCTACCCCGAGTGCGACGCGGGATCGTGGGACTACCCCTCCAACCCGCCCTCCGGACGCTTCTGCCGACCGTGGTACCAGGTCGCGCGCGTGCTCATTCACTACGTGGACTTCTACGACGAGGTCTTCGGCAGCCCCGCGCTTGATGAGCCCTCGCTGGTCGAGGGCATGACCCGCCGCACGAACATCGAGGAGAACCTGCTGGGCAACGGCGCCTGGTACTGCTACGAGCAGTCGCTCAAGGGCGGGCTGCACAACGGTGAAGCCGACTACGTCCGCGGCGCGCTGGCCGTCGGCTGCGTGCTGGGGATCGACACTT
>JALGSW010000171.1 GCA_029821635.1 Candidatus Zipacnadia bacterium | reverse complement strand
GGCGGCCCCCACGCCACGATCGGGCTGTGCGTGACGCGCAGGTCCTCCTTCGCCAGGAGCTTCAGCAGGTCCAGGTAGGGCTGGTAGATCGGCGGCCCCTGGCGCGACTGGATGACCGCCCGGAGCTTGCGAATCGTGCCCTCAAGCAGCGGCGCGACCAGCAACACCAGCAGCATGTTCGCGATCGCGATCCCGATTGTCGGCAGGAAGCTTTGCAGCGTCATGTCGTGCTCCTTGATGGCGAACAACGACGGAAAGGCTGACGGGCTGGAAGCCCGTCCTACAAACGGCTGACGACGAACGTCAGCGCTTCATCATCTCGTCTACGCTCATCACGCGCATCGCGCCGCTGCGCCGGTCGATGACCGCCATGCGGTCGGTGCACGAGTAGCACGGGTCGATGCTGCCGATGTCGATCGGCACGTCGGCCAGCACGTCGCCCGCGATCATCGGCGGGATGGCCTGCAGGTTCGCGTAGGTGGGGGCGCGCACGCGCCAGCGCGCCGGCCGGTTCTCCTCGCCCGTCAGCACCCAGTGGAAGCTCTCGCCCCGCGGCGCCTCCACCGCGGCGATCCCCTGCAGCCCCGCCGGGATCTCCTCGGTGATCTCCGCCGCGATCTCGCCCTCGGGCATCTGCGCCATGCACTGGCGGATGATCGAGATCGCCACCGGCGTCTCTCGCAGGCGCACGAAGGTCCGCGCGAGCGTGTCGCAGCCGTCCTCAACGCACTTCTCGACCTCGAGCTCGTCGTAGGCCGCGTAGGGGTGATCGACGCGCACGTCCATCGCCAGCCCGGAGCCACGCGCGACCGGCCCGAGCGCGCAGAGCTGCCGTGCCTCCTCGGGCGTAAGCTCGCCCACGTCGCCGAGCCGCGCGGTCAGCGTCGAGTCGCCCGGCACAGCCTCCTGCAGCGCGGTCCACTCGCGCTCGATGTCCGCGAGGACCTTCTCGATCTTCGCGAAGTCATCGCGCGAGATGTCGCGCCGCACGCCGCCGACGATGTTCATCCCGTACGTCTTGCGGTTGCCGGTAAGCTCCTCGCACAGCCACATCACCGGCTCGCGCATCCGCCATGTCTGCATGAAGAGCGTGTCGAAGCCGATGATGTGCCCGGCGACGCCCGTCCAGAGCATGTGCGAGTGCAGGCGCTCGAACTCGAGGAAGATCGTGCGGATGTAGTCCGCGCGCCGCGGCACCTCGATGCCCGCCGCCTCCTCCACCGCCATGCAGTAGGCGCAGGAGTGCACGAAGCCGCAGATCCCGCAGATGCGCTCGGCGATGAACGGGATCTGATTGTATGTCAGGTCGCAGGAGCCGAGCTTCTCGATGCCGCGGTGGTTGTAGAAGCCGCGGTAGTCCGAGTCCACGACGACCTCGCCATCCACGAAGACCGAGAACGCCTCGGGCTCATGCTGCGTCGGGAAGTACGGCCCGATCGGGACCATCACGGAGCCCTCGGGCGCGTCCTTCATCTTCGGCGTGCCATCGGGCGACGCCGGTGGTTTGTCCTGCGTAGTGAAGTCGTTGCGCAGCGGGTGGACGTCCTCGGGCCAGTCGTCGGGCAGCACGAGGCGGCGCGGGTCGGGATGCCCGACGGCCTCCACGCCCAGCAGGTCCTGCAACTCACGCTCGGCCCAACCCGCGCCGGGGATGGTCGGCGTGATCGAGTCGATGCGCGGGTTGTCGGCGGGCACGCGCACGTGCACCGTCACGTAGAAGTCGTCATTGTCGAACGCGAAGAAGTGGCTCACCAGGAACGCGTCGTTCTCAGCGCGATCATCGGTGCCGGCGGTGATGACGTAGCGCCCCCCGGCTCCGTTGAATACCTCGTCCGCTGCGTCAACGACCACATTCGGGTCGATCGTGCAGTACAGCCTGCTGTCGCCGGCGGGCTCGGTGCTCAGGAGCCCGTCGCCGATGCGATCGGTGAGGCGTTGCGTGATTTGCTCGGGCGTCACAATCCAGTCCTCCTCTTCCCTCGGCTCGGCTGCGCTACTCGCCGCCCTCGGAGGCCACCAGCGCGCTGGCGGCCCGCGCGGCCGGGAGATCGGCGTCCTTCGCTGTCTCCGACGCGCCCGCCACCAGAGCGTTCAGCGCGGCGGGTAGGTTGATGACCGGGTAGATGCGGCGCAACACCGGCGTGAACGGCCAGAACCAGCCGCTTGCAGGCAGTCGCGTGATGGCCAGCGGCAACTCCAGGCCGCTCTGCCAGCTCGGGACCTCGCGGGTGGGCGCGCTGCCGAGGCGCGAGAGACCGTACGCCAGCAGTGCCGCCAGCGCTACCAGCACGAAGATCACCGCCGGGACGAAGCCGCCAACCAGGCCCGTGCCGGGCGCGCCGATCAGCAGCAGCCCGCCCTCGACGCCGGTCAGCGGAGCAGCGCCACCGCCCAGCTCATTCCATGCGGCGACCGCCGGTCCGGCCATCAGCGCCGGCCAGAGGCCCGCGCCGACCAGCGCGACCACCAGCGCGAACTGCGGCAGGCGCATCCCCGCCGGGACCTCCTCGGTCTGCGTGCAGCACTCCGGATCAGCCGGGTGTCCGAGGAATGCCGCGCCGACGTACTTGAGCGCATAGGCCATCGCGAGGATGCTGCCCAGCACCACCACGAGCATCAAAAGCGCCAGGATCGGCTGCTGCGACGCGCCCTGCAGCGCCGCCTGCAGCAGCATCCACTTGGCGATGAAGCCCGCGGTCAGCGGGATGCCGCCCAGCGACAGCCCGCCCACGATCGCCGCGAAGGAGGTGGAGGGCATGCGCTCGCCCAGGCCACCGAGCTTCACGAGGTCGCGTGTGCCGGTCGCGTGCAGCACCGAGCCGGCCGTGAGGAAGAGCAGGGACTTGTGCATCGCGTCGGCCATCACGAAGACGATCCCGGCCACGAACGCGAGGCCCGCGAGCATCGGATTGACCGGCGCGAAGGCCATGCACACGCCCAGCGACATCAGGATGTAGCCCGACTGGCTGACCGACGAGTACGCCAGCAGCCGCTTGGTGTCATTGCTGGCCGCGGCGGCCGAGCCGCCCAGCACCACGCTCAGCCCGCCCAGCGCCGCCAGCACGAGCCCCCAGACCATCATCGACTCAGGAGAAGCGCCGCCGCCAACCATCAGTTCGAGGGACATGTGCGCGATGTCGAAGGCCGCGAGCTTGATCATGACACCGGAGAGCAGCGCGCTGACCGGTGAGGGCGCGGCGGGGTGGGCGTCGGGCAGCCAGTCGCCCATCGGGTAGATGCCAAGCTTGGTGAGGAAGCCCAGGGCGAACAGCCCGAAGACGAGGTGCGGCAGCAACGAGCCGTTGCTGAAGCCCACAACCATAGCTTGCTTGGCCGACTCGAAATCGAAACTGCCATAGGCATTGTGCAGGATCATGATCGCGATGAAGATCGCGGAATTGCCGACCAGCGTGAAGAGTGCGAACTTGATGCCCGCATAGCGCACCTCGGGCTTGTGGTACTCGTGGACGATAAGCGCGAGGGCGCACAGCGACATGACGCTCCAGGCGATGAAGAATGAGAGCAGGTTCGGCAGGCAGACGACGGCGGCCATGGAGGCGAGGAAGAGCATCAGGACCGGGTAATAGCGCAGTGCGCCGTGCTTCGGCGCGGCCGTGTCGCGCAACGCGTGCTCCATGTAGCGGATCGAGTAGATGGTCGCGAGCAGCCCGAGGCCCAGCACCAGCCAGACGAAGATCATGTTCAGGCGGGAGAAGTGCACGAGCAGGTCGATCGAGCCGACGGCGCCGAAGTCGATGCTCACAGGGCCCACTGCGTAGACGATCGCGCCGAGCCAGCCACTGGCGGCCAGCGAGCCCGCAACCGCGAGGCTGCAGGCCCAGCCGCAGACGCGCGGCCAGCGACTGAGCACGAGCCCGGCCACGATCGCGGCCAGCAGCAGTGCGGAGATCAACTGAACGCTTTGTTCGAGACCCGCAACCATGGCGTCTCACCTGTCGGGTGCGTCGAAGCGTCCTATCTGAACGACTGTGCGGGCGAGGGCGCCCGCACCACGGGACTGCTCCCCGCTACTCTTCGTCCAACCGCCGGTACTCGGTCAGCGAGAAGACCGGCCCGTCGATGCACACGTATGTGCCCTTGATGGCGCAATGCCCGCACTTGCCCACGCCGCAGGACATGCGCCGCTCCAGCGAGAGGAAGATGTACTCGGGGTTGAGCCCGAGGTTCTCGCACTCCATGATGACGAAGCGGTACATCACCGGCGGGCCGACGATCGTCGCCGAGGTCATCAGCGCATCGACCTCGACGTCCGCGAAGAGCGTGGTGATGAGGCCCACGTGGCCGGTCCAGTCCGGGTGCGGGCGGTCGATCGTCATGCGCAGGTCGATGTCGTCGCGCTCGAGCCACTCGGCCATCAGATCGTTGTAGAGCATCTGCTCGGGACTCGCGGTCCCGTAGAAGACGGTGAGCTTGCCGAACTGCTCGCGGTCGTTGAGGATCGCCTCGATCAGCCCACGCTGAGGCGCCATGCCGATGCCGCCCGCGACCACGAGCACGTCGCGCCCACGCATCATCTCCATCGCGAAGCCGTTGCCGAAGGGCCCGCGGATGCCCACGTGTCCGCCGGGCTGCATGTCATGCAGCGCCTCGGTGACGCGCCCGCCGGGGTAGCGGCGGACGGTCATCGTGATGCGCGCGTCATCGCCGGGCATGCTGCACAGCGTAAACGGCGCCTCTCCCGCGCCGAAGACGGTCACGAGCATGAACTGCCCGGGGTTGTACGGCATCGGCTGGCCGTCGAGCAGTTCGAAGACAAAGGTGCGTTCGAGTGAGTTTTCCTCGATTGACTCGATGAGCTCAGCGGTGCGCGGGACGTATGTCCCTTCAGGAGCCATCAGTCTTCACCCGTCCCCTCGGCGCCGGCCGGCGCAGCGGCTACGTCCGCTTGCGCGCAACTCTTGCAGTCCTTGCACGCCCAGCCGCACTCGCGGATCGTCTGAGCGATCATGGGCAGGTCGATCTGCGCCGAACACACCTGCACGCAGCGACCACAGCCGACGCAACCGGGCCGCCCGTACTTCTGGAAGGTGTCGGCGCAGAGCTTATGGTGGGCGTAGTGGAACATCCGCTCGGCCTCGTTCTCGCGCGGGTTGAAGCCCGACGCCTCCAGCGAGTAGCCGGGGAAGTGGCACGAGTCCCAGCAGCGGATGCGCGCGCCGACGCCGTCCTCAACGTACTCGTGCGTGTCGAAGCACGAGCAGACAGGGCAGACCAGCGAGCAGCTTCCGCAGGAGAAGCACTTCGCGCCCAGCTCCTCCCACAGCTCTTCGGGCGTCTGATCGCCGCTGATCCAGCGCATCGCCTGGCCGATGTTCCCGCGCCGCTCGAAGGTCTCGAAGGCCTCCTCGACGCGCCGCTGGCGCTCCTCGACCAGCTCCGGATCGGCATCGGCGAGGAGCTCGTGCGCGACGTCGATCAGCCGGTCGCCGCGCTCGGAGCCGCTCTCGACGATGTAGACGTCATCCATGAGCGTGAGCTGCAGGTCGTAGCCGCTGGCGGCCACCGGCCCGGCGTTCGAGCAGGTGCACCAGCAGGCGTCGTTCTGGGGCTCCACGCAGGCCATCGCGACGATCGTCTTGGCCTCGCGGCGCCGCGCGTAGACGTCGTCGGCGAACTCCCCACCCATGAAGAAGCGGTCGAGGTACTCGATCGCCGCCACGTCGCAGGGCCGCACGCCGAAGATGATGTGCGACTCCACGTCGGCGGCCGCCCGCACCTCCGGCGGCTTGCCCTCGGCCATCGCGTAGGTGAAGACCGCCTCGCGCTGGGGCAGGATGAAGCACGCCGGGGAGATCAGGGAGTTCTCATACTCCAGCTCCACCTCATCCGCGCTCTCGACCTCGGCGAAGACGAGGTCCTCGTGCATCACGCGGGTGGGGGCGATGAAGTGGTCGGTCGCGCTCATCAACGCGTCGATGAACGCGCGGATTCTGTCGCTCGGGAGGGTGAAGGCTCGGGTTGTCTGTGTGTCCTGCTGCTCCACGGCAATCACCGACTGCGCTGTGACTTCGTGAAAACGCGCACGGGGCGGCGTGCGACGATCCCTCTCATGAGGGCTGCTTGAGTGTAGCGCCACCACATGTTCATCTGCTTTGACCGCCCCCGAAGCCCCTATGTTCGCTTTGCGGGGCCCTTGATCAACGCGTCTCGACGGGTCTGATGGCCGCCGCCATCGGGCTCACGGGAAGGCTCGGTTCGTCCGTAGGCTCTCCTCCCAGGCCCGCCAGGGCGCGAATCAGGCCAGGGAACTCCGTCGGCAGGACCGCGATCTTCGACGGGAGCCCGACGTCCGAGCGGACCCGCGCAGTGGCCGTGCCGCCGCTTGTGATAATCTGCACACGCGCGCCCTCGCGCAGCTTCATCTCAGCCATGTCATCGGGCGCGACCAGCAGGTAGGGCTCGCGGTAGAGCGTGGCCTCGCGCCGCAGGATGTGCGCGCCCTGGCAGCGCGGGTCGGTCGTCCAGCCGCCGCGCGTGGACCTCGGCAGCAGCAGCCAGGGGTGCTCGTCATCGGCCACAGGCACCTCCACCGGCGGCGCCGTCAGCACGCTGGGCGGCACGACCTCGGTCACCTGTGGCGTGTCCGGCCCCACCGACGGCAGGTCGCCCGCGCGCAGGTTGGCGAGATCCACGTCGGCGTAGCCCGGCACTTGCTCGCGAATCTGCGCCCAGACGCCGTCCTCGTCGATCCAGTCGGCGGCGGGCACGCGCGCGCCGATGCCCTCGGCGAGCGCCTGGAGCACCGCGCCGATCGTGTGCGCCTCACCCGCGGGCTCGACGATGGCCTGGCCGAGCCAGACGCGCCCGTCGGGCCTGCGAATCGCCCCTTCGCGCTCACCCTCCATCGCCACCGGCAGCGCGAGGTCGACGAGGCTGGTTGTCGGCGAGACGACGGTGGAGAGTGAGATGCCAAGCTCCAGCCGCGAGCGCAGCTTCGCGAGGTCGTTGGGGCCGAAGAGCCGGCCAAGGTCCTCGCCGATAGCGATCAGGCAGCGGATGCCCGAACCGTGAGTCATCATCTCCAGCGCGCCCATCCCGCCCGCGTTTTTGCCGCCGGGCGCGAGCATGTCGATCGTGCCAAACGTGTTCGCGCCCGAGGGCAGCAGATACGTCCCGACCGAGCGGCCACCGCCCTGCAGCGCCTTCGCAAGCTGCCCGATCGCGAACGCCTCGTCGGTGCTCACGACCGCCTCAGCGGAGAAGGGGATCGCGACGCGCCTGCTGTCGGCGATGAGCGCGAGCATCGCCTGCATGTCGTCAGAGCCGAGCGGGCCGCCATCCGCATCACCGCTGCGAATCGCGTCTGCAAGCTGCCTGAGCGCGCCTGCGCGCATCCCGGGCTTGTGCCGCGCGTAGACGCTCGACCAGACCGCCAGCCCCTGATCGACCTCGTCGATCAGGATCATCTTCGAGCCGCACTGCACTCGGCGTGCCATCGCGCCGGCTGCCCGCGGGTTGATGTGCTGATAGTTGGAGTTCAGGCAGATGAACAGGTCCGTCCCGTCCAGCTCCTCGGGCTGGTAGGAGCGGTACGGGACGCCCAGCACCTGCTCGACCGCATGGATGACCGATGCGTCCATCTCCAGGCCGAGAGTTGCGATGTTCGGCGTGCCGATCAGGTCGGCGAACTTGCGCGCGACAAAGACCTCTTCGCACGACAGGCTGTCGCCGAGGATGATGCCGACGGAGGACGGAGCGCTCACACGACGCTCGGCGAGGGCCGAGACGGCCCGCTGCAGGGCGTCGTCCCAGGTGACACGGTGCTGCTCGCCATCGCTCCAGGCCATCGGGTGGCGCAGGCGCCGGCGGCTGCCGAGGATCTCCCCAACCTGCCAACCGCGCATGCACAACCCGCTGGCGCCCCAGCCGGGCGCGGAAGAAGGGAGCACCGTGATGGTCATAGGCTGCTGCGAGTTGTGGCTCTGGGCCAGCAGATTGAGCCCGCAGGCACAGCCGCAGAGGGGGCAAGTCATGAAGCCGAGGCTATCTGTGCTCACCTGCTGCATCTCTCCCGATCGGTGTCGCTGGGAGCGGCCGCGTATGTCGAGCACGGTCGCGCGATGACACACCGGTCTGACGGGCACTACGTACAATAAACCGACGTGAAGCACTTCGGGCGGCCCGCGTGCCGCCGAGCACCTCACATCAGTTCCTCAAAGTCCGTTCGCCTGCGGCCACGGAGCGCTTCGCAACACCCCGCTACGCTCCATTGCCCGCCGAAGATTCATTCTGCACGCCCCCTCACCTCCCCCCGCGGGGGCTACTTCGTTAAGTTTTTCCCAAATGGCCGCTTAAGTCAAGCCCTATCTGGAGTTTGTGCGCGATCAATTCTGCCCGACTTTGCACTTCCGCGCACAAAGGGGTCGCGCAATAACCATGCCAAATGCCCCGAATCGGCGCAGGAAGACCCCGATACGGCGCGAAACGTCCCCTTACAGGTAGCGTGAACGCAGCGGAGGCCGGATGATGGCGCAGCAGAAAATAATGCTGAGATTGATCGGGATGCACTGCGCGGCGTGCGTGCGCGCGGTTGAGCTGGGCCTTACGGGCCTCGGCGGCGTCTCCTCCGCAAGCGTCAACCTCGCTGAGGAGAGCGCAGAGGTCACGTTCGACCCCTCTGCGGTCGGCCCTGAGCGGATCGTCGAGCGCGTAGGTGAGCTGGGCTACGAGGCTCGCATCATCGACGAGCCCGCCGACGCGCTCATGGGCGCAGACGAGGAGCGCGCGACCGAGGGGCGCCGCCAGCTCACGCTGGTGCTGATCGGCGCAGCGTTCGCCATCCCGCTGATGGCCCTGAGCATGATCGGCGAGTTCCCGGGCAGGCCGTGGCTGCTGCTTGCGCTGGCGACGCCCGTGCAGGTCATCCTCGGGTGGCAGTACTACCGAGGCTCCTTCAAAGCTCTGCGGGCGGGCTCGGCAACGATGGACGTGCTGATCGCGATGGGCTCGTCCGCAGCGTACCTGCTGAGCGTGTACAACCTCGCGCGTGGCGCGGATCACTTCTACTTCGACGGGGCCGCGATGATCCTCACGCTCATCACCCTCGGGCGCTGGCTGGAGGCGCGAGCTCGCGGACGCACGTCCGCCGCCATCCGCGCGCTGATGGAGCTTGCGCCCGACGAGGCTACGCTCATCCGCGACGGTGAGGAGGTGCGCGTCCCGGCCGCCGAGGTGCAGCCCGGCGACACGCTGCTCGTCCGCCCCGGCGAGCGCATCCCCGTCGATGGCACGATCACCGACGGGCACTCGACAGTCGATGAGTCGATGATCACCGGCGAGAGCGTGCCCGTGGAGAGGGCCGCCGACGATGAGGTCATTGGCGCGACCGTCAACCTCGCGGGCAGCTTCCGCTTCGAGGCCACGCGCGTGGGCGCGCAAACCGCGCTGCAGCAGATCATCCGCCTCGTGCGCCAGGCCCAGACCACCAAGCCCCCGATCCAGCGCATCGCGGACACCGTCGCGGCGTACTTCGTCCCGGCGGTCATCGTCATCGCCCTGCTCACGGTCGCTGCGTGGGTGCTCACCGGCCACGGCTGGGAGGAGGCGCTGATCGCGGCCACTTCGGTGCTCGTGATCGCCTGCCCGTGCGCACTGGGCCTCGCCACCCC
>JALGSW010000170.1 GCA_029821635.1 Candidatus Zipacnadia bacterium | reverse complement strand
CTCAGCGCATCGAGCGGATGACACCGCGGACGCGGCCGATGATCTGCACGTCGTCCGCGAAGATCGGCTCCATCGCTGAGTTCGCCGGGCGCAACTCGACCCGGTCAGGATGGCGGTGCAGATACTTCACCGTCGCCTCGTCGTTGAGCATCGCCACGACGATCTCACCGTCGTTCGCGGTCGGCTGCTGGTTGACCACCACGAGGTCGCCGTTGAGGATGCCGGCCTCGATCATGCTCTCCCCCTCGACCTGCAGCAGGAACATCTCTCCCTGGCCGAAGAGTTCGGCGGACGTGGGCACGAGCCGCTCGATATTCTCCGTGGCGAGGATCG
Source organism: Candidatus Zipacnadia bacterium (assembly GCA_029821635.1). Classification (GTDB taxonomy): domain Bacteria; phylum Armatimonadota; class Zipacnadia; order Zipacnadales; family UBA5352; genus UBA5352. The sequence goes on along the minus strand of JALGSW010000170.1, from coordinate 9,407 downwards.
GCGAGCCCGCGGCGACCCGCCCGACCAGCGGCAGGTAGGTCGTGCCGGAGCGCTCGACGTCGCCTCGCCCGCCCGAGACGCGCAGCGCCCGAGTGAGCGAGCCGTCGCGGGTAAGGTAGCCGTCCTTCTCCAGCGTCTTGAGGTGGTAGTGAACGCTGGAGCTCGACTTGAGGCCGACCTCCGCCCCGATCTCGCGGACCGTCGGCGGGTAGCCGTGCTCCTCGATCATCGTCGAAATGAAGTCGAGTATCTGTCGCCGGCGTGCCGTGAACTGATCTCCGCTGCTCATGGCTGCATCGTGCCTCCCGTGTGTGTCAACGCGTGTGTGCCGGTCGAGCGGGCCCTGCGGGGCTCGCCGCCCCCGCGGCTCGCCATGCCTATCGCACTTCAGTTCGAGAGTGTAGCATATTCCGCGGTGAACTGCAAACGTCCGTTCGACATTTCTTCCGACGAAAGCTTGCCCGCGACGCGGCGCCTGACGCCGCGGGCCCGGCGTGGCCTGATGGCCGCCCCAGCCAAAGGTTTCGCGAGTTTGTGAAGGGGGCGGGGCTGCGGGCGGCGAACCGGTCCGGGAACGGGCCCGAAGTGGATGGGGACTGGGTCGGGGATGCTCGGGGCCGGAAGTTGCTCGGACCGGACTGCCCATGATGAGAACGCGCTGATTCCTTGCGTCTGCCTGCACGCGGCGCGCGATGGCGCGCTGAGGCCGTAGAGGGCCGAAGCCGGCAGGGAGACCGAAGGGGCGCCTGCGGTCGTGAGGGTCGGACTGTCCATCGGCGGCGGTGTGTCAGCCATGGAGCGGCTGGACCCGCGTGATCTGGCCGCCGACGGGTTCGCCAGCGTCTTCCTCGCCTGCTACGAGGATGAGATGCGTTGGCACGCCCAGACGGCGGCTGATTTTTCGCGCGCCTGCCAGTCCGCGGGGCTGGAGGTCTTCGTGGTGCCCATCGGCTACGGGCGGGTCTTCGACCCGGACCCGTCCGCCGAAAGCCTCTACCTGCGCGAGCAGGCGCGGACCTGCCAGGTGGACAGCCGCGGCCGGCGCGTCCCAAAGGCCTGCCCGAACAACCCGTCCTTTCTCGAGTGGTTCTCGTCAAACATGCGGACGCTGGCGTGGCTGCTCGAGTGCAGCGGCTTCCTCTGGGACGAGCCGGCGCTCTATTTCGCGCGCGGCGCGTGGGCCTGCAGGTGCGAGTGGTGCCAGCGGCATTTCTTCGCCGAACGGCAGCGGCAGATGCCGCTTGATCTCGATGGCGACGTGGCGCGATTCCGGCGCGACACGCTGCTGATGTTCCTGCTGGCCTCGGCCGCCGCGATCCAGGCGGTGGACCGCAGGCTCGTGTCGGTGGTCATGCCGGTCTCCTCGGCGTCGAGCCTGGAGGCGGGGCTGGCGGACGACACGCTCGCGCCGGTCGCGGAGAGTTCGGCGACGGACGTTCTCTCGGTGTACGTGCCCTGGCAGAGCGAAGGGCGGGACATGGAGATCGCGGTGCGCACGACCGCGGAGGAGGCGCAGGCCGCAACGCGGAAGAACCGCAAGCCGGTAGTGTTGTGGGTGGGCGGCTCGCCGCACCCCCGCGACCGGCTGCTGGAGGCGCTGACGGTGGCCCGGCGCGCGGGCGTCAAGCACCTCGTGATCGCGGGCCATCAGACGCTGACCGCGTCCGTGGCCTACGAGCGCTTCCGTCCGTCGCTGGCGGAGGCGATCGAGCAGGCGGCCGCAAAGCGCTGACCGCAGGACCGTGACGCGCGAACCGACCCGACGAGAGGGCTGCTGCACAATGGCGCCGCAATCCAGGGCCGAGGACCAGTCGGCGTGGGTCATACTGCTGACGTCGGTGATGGTGGGCGCGCTGGTGGTGGTCGCATCGGTGTCTGCATTCGGGCTGCTGGTCGGGCCCGGCGCGACGCAGGCGGCGGAGCTTTCCCGCGTCACGTCGTTCATGTACTGGACGCAGCCCTTCATCTACGTGATGGCGGGGCTGCTGGCCGGAGCGCGTGACAGCCGATGGGGCCCGGTCAGGGCGCCGATCATCGGCCTGCTGCTGGCGAGCATCTGCTGGGTCATACTGCGCAAGCAGGAGCTGCTGCCGTCCGAGGGCAACGTCGTGGCCTACCTGATGACGGCGGGCGCGTTGTTCACCCTCGGTGGCGCGATGATCGCTCCGCTGATCAAGGACTACGTCGGCAAGGCGGTCGGCGGGCTGGTCGTGCTGGGCGTCCTCGCATTCGTCTGGACCTACCTGAACCTCGGCACGATCTCGGGCGTGGTGCAGCGCGAGCACATCGTCCGCATCGGCGGCCAGGCCGCGAAGTGGGACACGGTGCCGGTGCCGGGCGCCAGCGTCGCGCTGCTTGACTCCGCGCAGACGACCGTTCTTTACACAACGAAGACCAACAACGGTGGGCGCTATCAGATCGGCGGCGCGCCGGTCGGTGACTATGCTCTGCGCGTGTGGGACCCCACAACGACGGCGGTGCTCACCGAGCAGGTGACGCTGGAACCCTCGATCACCGGCGGGACGCGCTGGAAACTGGTGGCGCTGCCGACGATCACGGAAGATACTGGGAACCTCTTCGAGTAGACGCGTGCGGGGCGTGGCGACGGAGCGCACCGACCGGGCAACTGACGAGCCGGGACCTCATCGAAGTCCTCATCGCAGCAGATCTGCAGCAAGGTAGCCGGTCGCGGCACAGACGCCGCGAGGGAGCGATTAGTCAAGGCGCCGCGGGGAATCGCGGCGCCTTGACGGATATTGTACGCGTGCGTATACTGCATCATGCAATTCGTGCAAATCATACAGATCACACGCCGCCTTGAGATGTAGGGTCAGGTGGAATGTATGGAACAGGGACGACCGCTTGAGGGGATGTTCGTCGGGTCAGTGACACTCGGTGAGCGGGGGCAGGTGGTGATTCCCGCCGAGGCGCGGGATCAGATGGGGTTGCAGGCGGGAGACAAGCTGCTGGCTTTCTGCCACCCCACCCAGCAGATGGTCTGCCTGTGCAAGCTGACGATGCTCGAGCACATGCGGGCTTTCCTGAATCGGATGGAGAAGGAAGAGGAGAACTCGGAGGATTGAGATGGCACACACTACGGGGTTGGTGAAACTGCTCCGGCGCGTGGCGCTCGCGACGCTGATGGGCGCGGCAGTGGTGCTCCCCGCCGCCGCTCAAGCGCCGGACGTGGCGCAGGCGCCCGACGTTTCCTGGCTGCCGGACTACGTCGGCCTGAACGAACTCGGCGAGATCATCCTTACGCCGGAGGCCGCGGCGCGTTGGGCGACGGAGCGCAACACCCAGGTGCGCATCCAGGAGCAGACGGTGCCCGAGGCCGAGGGACAGCTTCAGCAGGCCCGGGCGGCCGATGAGTTGACGGTGGATGCCTCCGGCAGCGCGGTATTCATGGGCCCGATCGGCACCGTCACGCTTCCGGCCGAGGAGGGCGAGGACCCGGCGAGCTTCGAGGTCTCGCCCGATCAGCAATACCAGGCGACCATCTCGGCGACCAAGCCGCTCTACACCGGTGGCCGGGCGGGGCTGGGTGAGGACATAGCGCGCGAGGGGATCGGCGCGGCCCAATGGGGCACCGAGGTCGCGAAGCTCTCCGTGGCCCAGGCGGCTCGCGCGGCCGGCTACGGCGTGCTGCGCGCTGTGCAGCTCGCGGGCGTCTCAGCCGCGCAGGCGACGGCGCTGGCGGAGCATGTGCGCAACGCCGAGGCGCTGGAGGGCGCGGGCGTGGTCCCGCACTTCGACGTGGTGCAGGCCCGCACCGAGCTTTCGCGCGCGCAGGAGCAGCTTATCTCCGCGCAGACCGCGATCGAGCAGGTGAAGGCGCAGCTTCGCAGGCTGCTCGCGCTGCCGCAGGAGCTTCTCCTGCAGCTTGCCGACGCGCCGCCGCCGCGGATGCCCGAGGGCGACCTGCCCGAGCTGATCGACGCCGCGCAGACCTCCCGCCCTGAAGTGCGGACCGCTGAGGCGTCGGTGCGGATCGCCGAGCTGAACCGCAAGCTCGCGGCACGCTCGCGCGCCGCATCGATCGCGCTGACCGGCTCGTACTCACGGCATACCGTGGGCGGACTCGGCGGTGACGAATACTCCTGGCAGGTCGGCGTGGTGGCTCAGAAGCCGATCCTCGACGGCGGGCGCAAGCGCGGCGAGGTTACCTCGGCAAATGCGCAGGTCGCGCAGGCCGAGCTGTCACTGCAGCAGACGCAGGAGCAGGTGGCGCTGGAGGTCGTGCAGGCGTGGCTGTCGGTGCAGGAGGCGCAGGAGCGGATATCAACCGCCGTACAGGGGCTGGAGGAGGCGCGGGAGCGGCGGCGCATGGCGCAGCTTCGCTACCGCGAGGGGCTGGCGGCGGGGATTGAAGTCATAGACGCCGACACGGCGCTGGCCGCCGCTGAGGCGAGTCTTGTGAACGCGGAATATGATCGGCAACTCGCAGTGACCCAACTGCGCACCGCCATGGGAATCATCGACGTGACGGGGCCGCAGCAGGAGGTCGAGACACAATGAAGTACCTCATGGCGGCGGGCCGACGGCTCGGCATCCGCCGGGCCATCATCGTGACGACGCTGCTCGCAGGCGCAGTCCTGCTCGTAACGGTCCTCATGCACGGCTGCGGTCGCAATGACGCCCCGGAGGCACAGGGCGCGGCTCAGGCCGCCGAGGCGAAGGCCACCCCGGTGCCCGTGGCGACCGCTCTGCGCACGGACATCCAGGATGCCCTGGAGGTCACCGGCACCGCGGCCGCCAGCGACGAGGTTGACGTGGTCGCTGAGGTCTCCGGCAAGATATCGCGCGTCTACGCCGACGTGGGCGACTACGTGCGGCGGGGCAGCACGCTCGTGCGCGTGGACACGCAGGTTGCCGCGGCGCAGCGCGATCAGGCGGCGGCGGGCGTGCAGAGCGCCCGGGCATCACTCAGCCAGGCGCAAGAGGCGCTCCAACTGACGACGGCAACCACCGACAGCACCGTCCGGCAGGCCGAGGTGGGCGTGTCGGCGGCGCAGGAGCGGCTGGAGCAGGCCCGCGCGTCGGCGCGGCTGGTCGAGTCGCAGGTCAACAGCGCGATCGATCAGGCCCGCACCGGGGTGAGCAGCGCCGAGGCGCAGCTCGCCGATGTGCGGGCGGGCGCGCGCGACCAGGAGCGCCGCCAGGCCGAGGCGCAGGTGCGCCAGGCGAAGGCGTCCCTGGACCTCGCCGAGCAGAACTACAACCGCTACCACACGCTCCTCGAGGGCGGCGTGGTCTCCCAGCAGCAGTTCGACCAGTACAATACGCAGTACAAGCTCGCCCAGCAGAGCTACCAGCAGGCGGTCGAGCAGCTCAGCCTCGTCGAGGCGGGGCCACGCTCGGAGCAGGTGCGGCTGGCGGAGCTTGGGGTCGAGCAGGCGAAGCAGCGGCTCGCGCAGGCGCAGGCGAACAGCACGCAGATCGAGGTGGCCCAGCAGGACGTGCGGGCCGCTGAGGAGGGCGTGCGGCAGGCGCGCGAGCAGCTCAACGCGGCCATCGCCGGACGCGGGCAGGTCGCTGTGCAGGAGCGGCAGGTGGCGTCGGCCCGTGCGGGCGTCGATCAGGCCCAGGCGGGCGAGCGCGTCACGGCGGTGCAGCTCGGCAAGCACGCGGTGCGCTCCCCCGTCTCGGGGCTCGTGGCCATGCGCATGGTGGACGCCGGTGAGGGCGCCATGCCCGGCACGCCCGTAATGCGCATCGTGCGCATCGACCCGATCCGCGTCGAAGCGATCGTCAATGAGCTGGACCTCGATCGCGTCCACACCGGCGACGTGGGGCTCGTGCAGTTCGACGGGATCAGCAATCGCGACTACCGCGGAACCGTGACGGACATCCAGCCGCAGGCGGTCCCCGATAGCCGCAACTACGTTGTGCGCCTCGAAGTGCCCAACGGAGACGGAGCGGTCAAGCCGGGCATGTTCGCCCGCGTCTCGCTGCAGCTCGGCTCGCGCGAGGACGTGATCGTGATCCAGCGCGACGCACTGCTCGAGCGCGATCATGTGCGCGAGGTCTACGTGGTGGCCGACGGCGTTGTGGAGGTGCGTGAGGTCGAGGTAGGGGTCATCCACGCGAATCTCGTCGAGATCATTGACGGCGTGCGCGAAGGCGAGACAGTGATCGTCTCCGGTCAGGACACCGTGGCGGAGGGCGAGAGGGTTGAGCCCGTCGCGGCGACGATCCCCGAGGACGATGAGTACGCTGACTGACGCAGGTGGGGTGGCCGCCTCGGCGGCCACCGCTGCCTGATCTCCAAGGAGATAATCCACCCGATGTGGGCATTTGCCAAGTCTGTCATCTCCAATCGTGTCACCGTGTCCATGATCGTCTTGGGCATGATCGTGCTGGGGCTCGTGGGCCTCAGCGACATGCCGTGGGAGATGGACCCGGACGTGGACTTCCCGTTCGTCACAATCCTCGTCACCTACCCCGGCGCGGGCCCCGAGGAGATCGAGGAGGAGATCCTTCGTCCCCTCGAGGATCAGGTCAGCGTCCTCTCCAACGTCCAGCACGTCAACTCCGTGGCGCAGGAGAGCGTGGGCACGGTCAGCATCGAGTTCGGCTACGAGGCCGATCAGGATGTGGCGGCGGCCGACGTCCGTGACGCGGTCGCGCGCGTCCGCACGCAGTTCCCCGATGACGCGAACGAGCCGCAGGTGCTCAAGATCGACCTCGGCGCCATGCCGATCATGACCATCGGCGTGACGGGGAACCGCGCGCCACGGGACCTGCGCAAGCTCGTCGATGACGTGATCAAGCCGCGCGTGGGTCAGGTCGGCGGCGTCGCCTCGGTGTCGATCACCGGTGGCGAAGAGCGCGAGATACAGGTGCTCGCCGACAAGGCGCGCCTGCGGGCCGCCGGGCTGTCGATCTCCGACCTCTCCGCAGCCATCGCGTCGGAGAACATGAACGTGCCCGGTGGCGAGATCGAGGAGGGCCTGCGCAACTACCGCGTGCGCGTCTTCGGTCGCGCGGAGGACCTGCAGACGATCCGCGAGATCCGCGTGGACACGATTCTGGGCGGCATGATGCGCGTGGACGAGCTCGCCGAGGTCGTCGACTCGGTGGTGGACCCGGATCAGTACGCCCGCATCAACGGCGAGGACATCGTCTCGATGCGCATCGTGAAGCAGTCCGGCTCCAACACCGTCGAGGTGGCGGACGGCGTTCGCGATGCGCTCGACGAGCTGGCCGCTCGCCTGCCGGATGACATCGAGTTCACGGTGGCCAATGACAACTCCGAGGAGGTCGTGACGCAGATCGTCGATGTGCGCGACTCGATCATCCAGGGCACGATACTCGCGGCCCTCGTAATCTTCCTCTTCCTGCACAACACCCGCGGTATGATCATCGCCGCGCTGGCGATCCCCAGCTCGATCATCGCCTCATTCATGCTCGTCGGGCTGGTCTTCCACTTCACGCTCAACAGCATGGTCATGCTGGCATTCGCGATCTCGGTCGGGATCCTCGTGGACAACTCGGTCATCATCCTCGAAAACATACAACGTCACCTCGACCGGGGGGAACTCCCCGAGTCCGCGGCCGTCAATGGCTGGTCTGAGATCGGCTGGGCCGTCATCACCACCTCCATCGTCGACATCGCCATCTGGTTCCCGGTCGCGCTCATGGGCGGCATCGTCGGCTCATTCTTCTACCCGTTCGCGCTCACGATCGTCGCCGTCGCGATCTTTGCACTGCTCATCTCCGCCCTGCTCACGCCCATGCTCGCCGCATGGTGGTTCACCCGCAAGCGCGAGCACGTAGAACGCAACAACGCATGGCAACGCTTCTGGGCAGGCTTCTACGCACTCCTCGACACCGCCTACGCCGCGGTGGAGGGCGTCTACCGCGTCATGCTCGGATGGGCCGTCTCGCACCCCTACCTGGTCGTGCTCTCCGGATACGCCCTGCTTGTCGTTGTGGCGCTCACCGTCGGCCCCCGGCTCGGGGCCGAGTTCTTCCCGGAGGTAGACCGCAACAGCGTGGAGATCAGCGTCGAGATGCCGGCGGGCACGCGGCTCGATCAGACGGACCGGGTGGTGCGCGAGATCGAGAGCCGCCTCCTCGACAAGAGCGCCTACCCCGAGGTCGAGTTCACCTTCGCGCAGGTCGGCTCGACCGGCTCGGGTGTCTTCGGCGCCGGCGACAGCGGCTCCAACTGGGGTGCGATGAGCCTGACGCTCACCTCAGCCGGCGACCGGCGCAGACTGGACCAGCGCTCGGACGCGCAGCTCGCGCGCGAGCTGCAGGAGAGCCTCTCGGACATCCCCGGTGCGCAGTTCACGATCGGCACGGGCGGGGGCATGGGCGGAGGAGCCGGTGCGCCTCTGGAGATGCAGCTTCTCGGCGAGGACCAGCCGTCGCTCACGCGCACCGCGATGGAGCTGCGACGACGCGTCTCACAGATCGCCGGCCTCGACCAGGTGGACACGTCGGTCGAGTCGGGCCAGCCTGAGGTGCAGATCACCATCGACCGCCTGCGGGCATTCGACTCCGAGATGACCGTCGCCCAGGTCGCGGCGGCCGTCCGCAGCAGCGTGGACGGCGCGACAGACACGAGGTACCGCGAGGGCGGGGACGAGTACGACGTCCGCGTGCAACTGCGGAGCGTGGATCGCGACAGCGTCGAGGGGATGCGCGGGCTGTTCCTCGGTCTCGATGAGAACGATCGTCCGGTCCAGCTCGGCGATGTGGCGGAGGTGAGCCTCGGCACCGGCCCGACGAAGATCGAGCGCGTGGATCGCCGCCGAGCCATTTCGCTCTCCGCGTTCAACCCCGGCATCGTCCAGGCGGAGGCCGAGGAGAAGATCACCGCACTCTTCGATGAAGTCGCCGAGCCCGGCGTCAACTTCCAGTGGGCCGGCGAGGCGCGCTACCGAGGGGAATCATTCGGCGAGCTGTTCACCGCGCTGGGCCTCGCTATCGCACTGATCTACATCGCCACCGCCGCGCTCTACAACAACGTGCTCGAGCCGCTGAACGTCATGTTCACCGTGCCGATGGCGCTGATCGGCGCACTCATCGGGCTGCTCGCGACCGGCAACACGCTCAACATCATCTCGATCCTGGGTATCATCATGCTGGTCGGGCTGGTGGCGCGCAACTCCATCATCCTGCTGGACTTCACCGACACACTCCGCGCGCGCGGCATGTCCCGGCGAGAAGCGCTGCTCGAAGCCGGTCCGAATCGCATGAAGCCGATCCTGATGACGGTCGGTTCGACGGTCATCGGCGTGCTACCGACCGCTCTGGCGCTCTCCGAAGGCGCTGAGTACCGGGAACCGTTCGCATGGGTGATGATCTTCGGGCTGATCTTCGGCACGATACTCTCGCTGCTGGTGATCCCGGCTTCCTATTGCATCTGGGACTCGGTGGCCAACTTCTTCAGCAAC
>JALGSW010000021.1 GCA_029821635.1 Candidatus Zipacnadia bacterium | reverse complement strand
CCGAAATTGACGTCGGGCCCCGAGCGCCGCACCGAAGCATCGGCGGACGCGTCGATAGTCACTGTCGGCAGGTCCTCGGGCCATTGCTTCAGATGGTAGCCCATCTCTTCCTCGGCCCGCGTTAGCCAGGTCTGCCAGAGCCCCAGCGGCTGCGCGTAGCGGCGCGAGAGCGTCAGGCCCGCCGGCCCCAGGGCCTCCAGCACGTCCCAGGTGCTCTGCTCCAGCACCGTGGTCGCCTCCGTGTGCAGAAGCGGCATGCTAGCATACCTGACGAAGGCGGCCGCATCAAGTTCGCTGGTGCCCGAAGCGTCCGATCCGCAAACCGTCAGCAGCGTATACTTCCGGGCGGGATCGAGTGCGATGGTCATGTCCCGCCCATCGGGGCCGCATGATGCCTCGAAGCCGCTGTAGTAGAGCGCATTGGGCTCGTCCGCGGATACGCGCGCGTGGCTGAGCGGGTTGAGCCGGTCGGCGATCCGCGGGTTGCTCAGGTACGCGAGCAGCTCCGCGCCCGTGACCTCGTGGCGGGCGAGACGCGCGTCTGTGACATGCCCGAGCAGGGCGCCCAGCGTCAGTTCGCCGGCGGGGAGCGCGTCTCCCGCGAGCCAGAGGCTGTCGGCGGGGATCAGGGCGAGGTCGGCGCCGGTAGCCGAGCGCAGCGTGTCGGCCAGCCAGTAGCCGAGGTTGTGGCGCTCAAGCGGCGTCTCCAGCGTTCCGACCGTGGCGTCCATGCCGGGCAGCGGCACGCGCTCAAGCTGCAGCGCACACAGGCGCGGCAGGCTGTCGGCGGTGGGCTCCTCGGTTTGCGGGACGAAGGCAAGCTCCAGGTCGCCGCGCACCGGCACCGGGCCGAACTCGCGCACGACCGGCCGGTCAGTGCCACCTGCGGCGGCCTGCAGGTCCAGCGCCTCGGCGACCGTCTGGCCCTGCAGCATGATGTCGAAGGGCGGCGGCGCTTCGCCCGGCGCGGGGGAAGTGAAATGCAGGCGCACGCTGTAGGCGGCCGGGGCGTCGCCGGGCTGGACGAGCGGGAGGTTCAGGCGCTCCGAGCCGCGCACGCTCGAGGAGTAGAGCCACGGGGTGTCGGTGCCGTCAACCGTCGCCAGCCGCGGGTCGGCGGCGAAGAACCCGCCACCCTCAAGCAGCGTGGCCTTCAGGTCCACCGGTACCGCCATCCGCGAGTACGGGCGCGGGAAGGAGAGCCAGAGCGTGCCATCGTCGGCGCGGCGGTCGCCTGGGGCGCCGAGGTTGAGCGCGAGGGAGCGCACCGGCGTGTGCGGTCCGGGGGTGGAGAAGATGCCCCAGGCGCGCGGCTCCTCGACGGGCTCGAAGGCGATGGTGCACTGCACGGCGTAGAGGCACTGACAGCCGGAGCTGGCCTCGGGGATCAGCACCAGACCGTTGGCCGCGATGAAGTTGATCCAGCAGCCGGGGCGCTGGGCGCCGAAGTGCGCGCTCCCGTAGTCGTTGATGAGGTCGTAGTAGCCGATGTAGCTCGAGCGGAAGAGCAGCATGTTCTCGGTGCCGGAGATGCAGCCGCAGTGATGGCCGGGGCGCTCGAACTGCCACGGCACCGACTCGCCGGTGATCGGGTGGGTGCGCATGCCCTGCTCGCCGGTGCGCAGGTCGTAGGCCCAGGGCTCGCCGATGAACTGATCGCCGATGATGAGCGGGCGGATGCGGTAGCCGAGGCGCTTATGCCAGAGCAGTGCGCCGTCACCGGTGTCGATCGCAACCGCGCGCCGGGTGCCGTACTGACCGCTGAGGAAGTTGTTCCAGTAGTGGCCGTTCCAGTGTGCCGCGCTGAAGACCAGCACGCCTTCATGGCACATGGCCATGAGCACGCCGCGTTCGGCGCCGCAGTCGGTGAGATCGGCCGGGCGCTCCCACAGCTTCGCACCGGTGGCTGCGTCCAGGCAGACCACCATGCGCACGTCGGCGGTGGCCGCCTCGCCGTCGCTCTCCGCGAGCGCCTGGCTCCGCTGCTCCTCAGTCAGCTCCACGGCATCCGCAAAGAGCACGCGGCCGCCGGACACCGCGATGGTGTTGTCGGTGATGTTCGTGCCATCGTAGCTCCAGCGCGGCGCGCCACTCTCCGCGTCAAGTGCGAAGACGCGCCTGCTGTGTCGTGAGTCGACGCTGGTGCTGCCGTAGAGCAGGTCACCGGCGGTGGCGATCCAGCCCCATGCCGCCGGCTCCTCGGGCGCCGGGCCGGGCTGCTCGAAGGTGCCGGCGGTCTCGCCGGTATGCACGTCGAGTTGCAGGCACTGCGGCCCGACCGCTACGAACATGTTCCGGGAGTTGCAGCAGATGTTGCTGGCCCGGCTGTGCATGGCGCTGCGGACAGCCCCGGGGATATCCCGCTCCCAGTACTTTACGCCGTTGTAGGCGTCGTAGCACATCACGACGTTGTTGCCCTGCATCAGCAGCAATCCGTCCACCGACAGCGGCGCCACGCTGCGCGCGTGGCGGCTGATCATCTTGTCCGGTCCCGGGTCACCGTACCACAACAGCCCGAGCGGGGCGAGCAGGCCGTCGTCGCCGCAGGCGGTGTTGCCCGGCTCGGCGTACTGGTGCGTCCAGCTTCCCGCGCCGGGCAGTGCTCCGCGCACCAGTGTCGCCCACTGGCCGCCGTCGCGGCTGATGGTGGGCTCGCCGAGGCCGAAGCCGCGCAGCCAGCCCGCCAGCGCGTCCGCCCCCGGATCGGCCGCCGGCGTGCCCACGCATACCACGCCGCCGCAGGGCTTGAGCTTGCGGATCAGGTCCTCGCTCAGCTCCGGAAGCACGCCGCCGTGCAAGGGCCGCTCCGAGACGATCAGGTTGGCGAAGTAGCTGGAGTAGGGGGCATCGTCGAAGCTCCCCTGATCGACGAAGACGCGGCTGCCGTAGAGGCCCGTGGCGCTCAGCGCAGCCCGTGCCGCCTGGACCTTGGTCGCGTCGGGTTCGAGGCAGTAGACCTTCAGCTCGGTGCGCTGGGCGATCTCCCACGCCAGGCGCCCGGTCTCGACGCCCAGCACCAGGCAGAAGCCGCGGCGCGCGCCTGAGGTGCGCACGATGGTGTCGGCGGCGTTGCGGTAGAGATCGGCCATCGCCCCTTCCGCCGGGAAGCCCGTGCGCGTCGCCTGCTGGTCGATGATCGGCCCGGCGTCGCCCGCGCCCATCGCGAAGCAGTAGAGCAGGCCCGCGTTGGTGCTGACGTAGAGCGCTCCGTCGGCCGCCGCCAGGCCCTGAGCATCGCCCTCGACCTCGGCGCGCCAGAGCTCCGCGCCTGTGGTGGCGTCGTGGCCCACCACCAGGTTCTCTCCGCCCGCGAAGAGCGTGTCGCCCGCGAGGATCAGGCTGGAGGCGCAGCTTGTGGGCGTGCGCCAGCGTACCTGCGCCTGCAGCGTTTCGCCGGAGATCTCCTGCAGCCGCTCTTGCGCCGTCTCAAGCTTGGCGGTGATCTCTTCGAGCTGCGTGGTCAGCCGCTCGATCTGGTCGTCGTCACGGCCGTCCTCGGGCTTCGCGTTCTCCGTCTTCAGAGCGGTCTGCACCGACGTGGTCTGGGTCTGCATGGACTTGATCTGGCGCTCGGTGGTGCGACGGTCGCGCGAGGCTTCGGCGTAGGGGTCGAAGCTCACGCACTGGACTTCGGCCGCGAGCGCGGGCCCCCTGGTATCGGTGGGCACCGCGTCAGTGGTCATGTATGCGAAGTCATCGGCGACGACGATGCGCCGGCATGGGAACCAGGCGAAGCCGCCGCGCCCGGTATCCTGCGAGTAGCCGACGGCTTGATTGTTGCCGACAAGGATATGATCGCGGGCGAGCACGGCGAAGGTGCCGCCCACGATGCCGCTGGAGCGCCAGCTATCGCGCGCCTGGAAGAGCTGTCGGCCGTCGGTTCGATCGAATGCGGCGGGCAGGGCGCGCCCGGAAGGGACGAAGAGGCGGCTTTCGGAGGCCAGCAGGTAGCCCTGCGGTGACAGCTCGGTGCCACCGGGTCCGCCGGAGAGTCCGCGGGCCGCGGCGGTCTTGGTGCCGTCGTTGCGCCACAGCAGCGCGCCATCCTCGGCGTTTGCGGCGCAGACGTAGACGCCCTCATGCGGGAAGACGCCGGCGGCGAAGTGAGCGACCTCGCCATCGATCAGCACGTCCGTGCGCACCGGCCAGCGCGAGGTCATCCAGCCGCCGCCGATGAGCCGGTCATCCTCGGGCCCGGCCGCCAGGCGCCAGAGCAGGCCGCCGTCCGCTGCGTTCACGCAGTAGGCGTAGCCATCGTCCGAGCCGAAGTAGACGCGGCCGTCGGCGACGGTGGGCGCGAGCCGCACCGGGCCGCCGGCGATGAACGTCCAGCGCACCTGGCCGGTCTGCGCGTCCAGGCAGTAGACGGCGCTGTCGCCGGAGGAGGCCAGGAAGACCGCCCCGTCCACCACCGCGACATGATTGGCGGCGTCGAACGCGACGCGGTCCTTCTCCCAGTTGCCCTCCACGGCCTCATCGCGCGGCGGGCTCCAGACGCGCTGGGGCGCACAGGCCTGGCGAAGCGCCCAGCGCAGTTGCAGCGGCGGTGCGAGAGCCTCGGCGGTCCGGCCGCTGCGGGCGTTGTCGTGGCGGAAGGTGGGCCAATCCTCGGCGAGCGCCGGAACGACCATCGCCACGAGCAGGGCGACGGCAACTGAGCGCAGGGCGTGGCCGGGAAGGCTGCGTGATCTGCTGATGGTAGCCATGGTGGCATCTCCGATGCGGCCCGTCCGGAATCTCACTTGTGTCAACTGTTCCGCAGAGCGTAGTCCGCACCTCCCCGAGGAAGGCTTCGGCCGCGGCCGTGGCGAACCGTGCGTGTGCGTAGATGGATTCGACGTAGTGAAGAAGTGAGAGAGATCCTGGTTAGACGCGGCTTCACACTTATCGAGTTGCTGGTCGTCATCGCCATCATCGCTATCCTGGCGGCGATCCTGTTCCCGGTGTTCGCGCGTGCCCGTGAGCAGGCGCGCAAGACTTCCTGCCTGTCCAACCTGCGCCAGCTCGGCCTGGCCTCGCGCATGTATTCGCAGGACTACGACGAGATGATGCCCTGCGACTACTACGCCTGCAACTCCAGCACTACGCATCGGCGGTTGCTCGACCAGATCAACCCCTACGTGAAGAATATGGCCGTGCTCTACTGCCCGTCGGTCGCCCGCGTGGCCACATGGATGCCCGACTTCGCGCCCACCGACGCCAACAAGTCGGCGGGCAACATCGGCTACTACTGCTTCAGCTACGATCGCGTGCCGAGCACCGTGAGTCCTGGCTCCCCCAACTTCAACACCTGGATCTCCTGGGGCTTCCTGCGCGCCCGCTCGGACACCCCGCGGGTGATGAGCGAGATGTGGGACTCGGACTGCTGGCTGTGGGGCGACCCGTGGTGCAAGCTCACCCGCGTACAGCACGGCGTGACGCTGCACGGCTCGCATAACGCCTCAATCAACGTCTGCTATCTCGATGGCCACGTGAAGTTCCAGGGCGGACAGGCAAAGGCTGTGTTCAAGTGATGTCACGATGAGACCGCATGCGCGTCTGACGACCTCCCTCTCGGCGGCGCTGCTCGTCGCCCTGTGCCTCGCGACGGCGCACGCCCAACTTGTCCCCATCGCTCCGGAGCTGCGCATCGCGCCCGGTGAGACCGAGGTGCTGACGGTCGAGCTGCACCCGGAGATGCTCTACCGCGAGCTCGCCCTGTCGCTGCTGGCGCGCCTCGACCACGAGGGCCTCGGTGGCTCGACCTACTCGATGCAGATCGCGGTCAACGGCAAGCCGATCACCGCCTCGCGCCTGCTCAACAAGCTCCTCGAGACCGAGATGCTGAGCGGGCAGAAGCTCGACTGGTTCGGCAAAGGCGCCTTTCGCGTGGCGTACTCGCCGGACTACGAGGCCGCCAACCGCGACGACCACAATGCGTGCCTCGTCGGCGGCCACGCCTACGACTTCGTGCTCGACCTCAACGGACTCGTTCAGGCGGGGCAAAACGAGATCACCATCCGCCACAGTGAGACGCTGATAGCCAATCCGCTGGTGCTGCAGGATGTGGCGATCATCGACGCGCCGGAGAGGGTCGTGGCGCCCGACCCGGCCGCGCTCGACCCGGATGCCCCGCTGCCTGTGATCGCACCCAAACGCGTGGGCCCCGTCGAGTATGACCTCGAGACGCTCCCCGGCGGGGGGCTGCAGGTCTCCGTGGGTGGGCAGGCGTTCACGGTGGAGAGCAGCTTCTCGTACCCCAACGTTGGCTGGAATCGGCTGGCGGAGGAGGCGTCGGGCGAGGAGGACTGGGCGCCGGCGGTGTCCGACGGTGCCGCGGAAGCGCTGCAACTGGCGGCGCACGGCGCGCACTACCGCCTGCAGCGCAGCATCAGCCCGGGGGCGGATCACATCGCCATCGCCGACCGGCTGACGAACCTCACCGACGCGGACCTGCACATCAGCGTCAAGCACGCCATCGCCACGGCCGGCCTGACCGACGGCGCGGTCTACCTGCGCGGCCTGCGCTCGCGCACCATGGAGGGCTACGATCGAGGGGCGGACAACCCGACGGTGCTGGTGCGCGCAGGCGAGCGAGGCCTCGGGATGGTGCCCGAGGACGATGTGCTGCGCGCGCAGTGCAGCCAGGTCGCCACCGCCGAGCCGGCTGAGGCGGGGCTGGTGGATCACTACTTCATGCTGCCGCCCGGGGCCAGCTACGAACTGCGCTGGTCGCTCTACCCGCTCGCGCAGGGCGACTACTTCGACTTCGTCAACGCCGTCCGCCGCAACTGGGGCACCAACTTCACGATCCCCGGCCCCTTCGCCTTCGTCCCCCACCCGACCCGCACAGAGGGCCAGGAGCTTTATCTCACCGAGTGGCTGCGCAACGCCGAACCGGCGGTGGTCTCGCTGCAGATCCCGATGCCCCGCCCGGCGGAGCTGGCGCATGGTCTGGCCTTCCTGAGCGAGCCCGAGGAGCAGCAGCGCCTCAAGGCGCAGGCCGATCTGCTGCGCGAGCTGCGGCCCGGGGTGAAGGTGCTGCAGTATCTGCACACCTACATCACCCGCCTGGACAGCGCCGTCGATGACTATGCCGACGCACGGCTCCTCAACGCGGAGGGTGAGCAGGAGACCTACAGCGGGGGCGCGTGGAAGCCAACGTTCTGGCTCTTCCTGCCGACCGTGACCAATGCCTACGGGCGGGCGATGAACGCCACCTTCGACCTGGTGCTGGACGAACTGGGCTTCGACGGGGTCTACTGGGACGAGCTGGCCTACAGCAAAGAGCTGGTCGCGCACGGGGTGCATGACGGCCACTCGGCGCTGCCCGACATGGAGACCATGACGGTGGCGAAGAAGGTCGCGCTCGTGCCGCTGTACTGCCAGGACTACCAGGTGCAGCAGGCAAGTCGGGTGCTGGATGCGGGCAAGCTGCTCATTGGCAATGGCCAGCCGATGACCGAGACCATGACCGGGCTGCACTTCCCGCGCTTCGTCGAGGCGTGGCACCCCTCGAACCTGCGCAAGGCGCATCTGTACTGCCCCGTGGGGCTGAGTTCACCCGACCGCGTGGACAGCGAGACCGCGATCGTGTCGAGCATCCGCACTCACCTCGAGAGCGGCGGCCTGTGGTACTACTACTGCAATTGGGGCAAGATGAACCTGACCCGTCCGAACGTCGTCGCGCGCATGTTCCCCTTCACCCCGATCGAGCTGCACGAGGGCTACCTGATCGGTGAGGAGCGGATCATCACGGCCCGATCGGGGCTGTTTGGGTGGAATGACCCCAGCGCGCACCGGGTCTTTGTCTACGGCCCGGACGGGAACCGGCTGGAGGACTTCGAGGCGCCTCTGCGGACCATTGAAGGAAACAACTTCAGCGAACTGCGGCTGCCGGCGGGGAGCATGGCGATCATCGAGCGCGGCGAGTGAGCCGTTCCGCACTTCCATGACAGGGCAGGTTGTGTGTGATGAGTAGCTGGTACACCGCTCAGGCAGGCCCCCCCAGGAGATGGCGGCTCGGGCGCGCGACGCTCGCGCTGTGCGTGCTGGCGGCCCTGCTGGCGCTGCCGGCGGCGCTTTCCGCGGCGGAAGCGCTGCCCATCGCGCCCGGCGTAACCGTCGAGGAGCTGCGCGACGCCGCCGGCCCGTGGGAGATCCGCGTGTTGCGCATCGAGCGCGTGGAGCAGCAGGTGCACCTGCTCACCGCTCTGGGCGCAGGTCAGCTCAGTGGCGTGGAGCCGCTCACGCGAATCGTCGCGCGTGAAAGCGATGCCGGGAAGCAAGTGGTGGCCGCGATCAACGCCGACTTCTTCCGCATGTCCAATCGCCCTTTCCCGGGAGGGCTCAGCGGGCCGTGCGTGCGCGACGGCGAGCTCATCACCACTCCGCGGGGGCGATCGGGCTTCTACCTCACCGCCGACGCCGCCCCGCGCATCGAGGTCGCGCAAACCACCGGGCAGGTGCTGGTCGGCGGGGAAGCCTACCGGCTGGGCGGCATGAACATGCCCGACCAGGGCGCCGAGGGCTCCGTGCAGCTCTTTACCGCGACCGGCGGCTGGGAGCTCAGCGATGGCTGCCTGGTCGCCACGCTGGAGGGTGGCCCGTTGCGCAGTCAGGGGCGATGGGAAGCGGTGGTCACTGAGGTGGCCGCCCCCGGCACGGCGCGCGCTGCTCAGGCCGGGGAGGTGCTCATCGCCGCGCTCGATGAGCAGGTGCGCTCGGCCCTGCTGGGCGCGGCCACCGGCGACCGGGTCGAGATCACGCTGCAGACCGAGCCCTTCACCGAGCCGGTGTTGCAGGCGGTGGGCGGCAATCCGCTGCTCGTGCGCGCGGGGGAGATCGTGGGCGCCGATCGGGTCCGCCATCCGCGCACCGCGGCGGGGTACAACGACCGCGAGATCATCCTCGTCACGGTGGACGGCCGGCAGCCGGGGTGGAGCGTAGGTATGACCATGACCGAGCTGGCCGCGCTCATGCATCGCCTGGGCTGCACCGAAGCGGTGAACCTCGATGGCGGCGGCTCGACAACCGCGTGGGTGCGCGGTCGCATCATCAACCGGCCCTCCGGCGGCCGGCAGCGCAGCATTGCCAACGGCCTGCTGCTGGTCTCCACCGCGCCGACCGGCGGACCTGCTCGGCTGCAGGCCTCCCCGACCTCGGCGGTGATGCTGTCCGGGGCGGAGCTGCCGCTGAAGCTGGCAGTCGCCGACGCGTGGTACAATCCACTGGAGTTCGAGCCGGAGGCCATCGGCGCCACGGTCGTCGAGCAGGCCGGCGACGCGACCATCGCCGTCAACATGCAGGAGAGTCGGCTCAGCGTCACGGGCGGCCCCGGTCGGGCGACGGTGAAGCTGGCCCTGCGCGATCAGCCCGAGGTCGCCGCTACCGTGGAAGTTGAGGTGGTGGCGCAGTGCGCGGCGTTCGAGCTGTCCCCGGTTGAGCTGCGCTTGCCGGTGGGCTCGTCGGGCGCGATCGTGGCGCGCGGCTTCACCGCTGAGGGCGCGGAGGTCGTGCTCCGACCCGGCGCGGTTGCGTGGCGCGTCACCGGCGGGGGTGTGCAGCACCTGGGCGACGGGCGCTTCCGGGCGGATGCCGCGGGAGCGCGCGCCGACGTGACCGCCACGTTGGGCGGGGTCGAGGCGCAGGCGCAGGTGCGCGCGACGACCGAGGTGGCCGTCGAGGACTTCAGCGCCGACCCGCAGGTGAGCTTCAGCGCCATCCCCGACACGGTCAGCGGTCAGCTCAGCGTGCTGGCCGAGGAGCGCGAGGGGCACCCGATCAGCTTCTGCCGCATGACCTACGACCTCGGCGAGGCAACGCGCACGCGTGTCGCGTACATGGAGCTGAACCGGCCGCTTGGCGAGGCGCTGGGCGTCTCGCTGCTCGCCCGCACCGAGGGCAGCACAGCCTGGGTACGCGTGATGCTGATCGACGCGGCGGGCGCGCGCCATCTGCTGACCGCGGCCGAGGCGCTCGCCCCTACCGAGGGCTGGAAGCGGCTGACAGTCGCGTTCCCGGCGGACCTCCCCGGGCCGCTGGTCCTCCGCTCGGTCTACGTAGCGGCCACAACGGGCATGACGGGCCGAGGCACGCTCGACGTGGCCGACGTACGTGCGCTGGTGGTGCCCGGCGGGTGATGCCGACCGGCGCTACTCGCCGGGCGCCGCTTCAGGCGATCACGGGGCGGGCCGGAGCGCCGGGATCTCCTCGTCGATGACCGCGCGCACCTGCGCGATCTTCCACTCAAGGTGCGACGGGTCGCACATGTACTCCATGCTCGGCTCCCAGCCCAGCCGCGAATCGGCCGCCGCCAGCGGGATGGTCGCCTCGGCGTTCGCGATCTCCGCCTCTGCCAGCGCGACCATCTCGTCGAGGAGCGCGTTCGCGTGCTCAGGCTCCGCCGCCAGCCGCTGCTTGAGCTGCTGCTTTAGCAGCCACCAGCGCTTGGTGTTGATGGTCGTCTGCACGCAGTTGCGGATGAACCGGCCCAGCCCCAGCATGCGCTCGGCCTCGGGCAGCTTGCGCTCCGGCGCCTCCGCGACGGCCCGCTCCAGCAGCGCCACGCCCTCCTCCCAGCGGCTCTTCATGCGCTCGAGCAGGCCGATCTCGCCCTCGATACGGTCGGGATTGCGCGACGCGTAGAGGGTGTTGAGGATGCGACTGCCGAAGTGCGCGTAGGGCGCCGACGGGAACTCCACATCCTCCTCCAGCACCAGCGGATAGGCCGGGCCGACGCGGAAGGGCCCGTACTGGTCCTCGTTGGCGGGCACGTAGTCGAGAATAGCCTCGCTCCACGCCTCCCAGGCCTGCACCGCCAGCGGGCCGCCCTGCGGGCCGAAGTCGCGGCGCGCGAGCTTCGGAGCCATCTCCTGCGGCAGCGCCGACGGCGTCCAGTACGCCCACTTGGCCAGCTCGTTGACGAACGAGGGCCACCAGCCGTAGTGATGCGACTCCATCAGCCCGACCAGCCCCCAGCGCTCGTGCGCGTCAAGCAGCGCGCGGTAGCGCCGCTCCCACTGGAACGGGATCGGCTCGTAGGGGATCACGCCGATGTCCCAGGAGAGGCCGCCGGTGTTGCTCATCGCGTAGAGCGGGATGCCACGCTCGCTGGCCGCCTCGGCCTCGCTGCGGAAGTACACGCCCGGCCCGGCGAAGGACGCGGTGTAGTCCACGCAGCGCGTCATCGTCCCGTCCTTGACGATGTCCTCGAACATCTCGAAGGTCGCCTGCAGCGAGATGTCCGTGGGCAGCGAGTGGATCAGCGCGACGCGATCCTCCTCCGGCGTCCAGCCCCAGTTGTACGTCCAGAAGACGATGTCGAGGTCGGGACTGTCCTTGCGCAGGATGCCCTTGAGCAGGTTCACCCACTGCGGGTAGTCGTAGCACGGCCACCAGCCCGGGCTCGGTCGCGGGTCGGGCTTACCGTCCGGCGCCGGATCGAGCCGCAGCCGCCCGGTGGTGTGCTCATCCTTGCTCGGGAACTCGCACGATTCGCCGACGAAGACGATGCCCTTCGCCCCCGGACAGGCCTTCATCAGCTCACCGTAGGTGCTCTCGTAGTAGGCCTCGGCCTCGGGGTCGTCCGGGTGCAGGCGGCTCTTGAGGTAGCTGTAGAGGTAGACGTCCAGCCCGTAATGTGCCGCGCGGTCCACCACGTTGTTGAGGTCGAGGTAGCCCGTGGTGGTCATGTCCGGGCCCTTGACGAAGACCAGGACCGCGTCCATCCCCGTGTGGGCGATGGCGTTGAGTTGCGTGTCCGGGAACTGGTCGATACCCCAGCCGGAGTGGATCATGCGCGGCGAGAAGATCGGCGCGCGCGTGATGTCCTGCGGCTCCAGGAACGGCGCCTCACGCAGGTTCATCAGGTCTTCGAGGTAGTAGCAGCCCTGCCCGACGCCTCGCTCGTCGAAGCCGCAGATGGTGATGCAGTCCGTCTCGACGATCAGCCGGTAGCTGCGGCGCACGCTCAGCTCCCCACCGAGGGCGGGCGTCTCTTCTTTCGTGGTCAGGCGGATCGTGCCCGGCCCGGCCTCCTCTCCGCGCGTCAGCAGCGCAGACACGCCCATGCTCGTGAAGAGGTAGTCCTGCAGGTCCTGCGCGACGCCCACGAGGTAATCGGACGCGCCTTCGTCGAGGGCGATGCGCCAGCCCTGCTCGATGACGATCTCGCCCGCGGCAGGCTGCGCCGCGGGGTCGCGCCGGTCACTGCGATGGACGACGTTCAGTCGCTGTCGGAACTGGAAGTTGCGCTCTGACATCGCTCGTCTCCTGTGCTGCAACGGTATTGCATGCGGCCCCCGTCATGCTCCGACTATGAGGGAGCCGATGTGCTCGATCGCCTCCCGCGCCTCGGGAAGCAGCGGCTCGTGCGACTGGAAGACGTGGAACATGCCCTCCCAGACCTCAAGCGTCACGTCTACCCCACCGGCCCGCGCCCTCTCCGCCACGCGCACCGCATCGTCGCGGATGACCTCGAACTCGCCCACCTGGATGAGCAGCGGCGGAAGGCCCTGGTAGTCCGCGAAGATCGGCGACGCGAGCGGGTCGCGCAGGTCCGCCTCGCCCATGTAGCGCGTGACGAAGTCGGGCAGGCAGCGCGGGTGCATGATCGGGTCGGTCTCCTCCTGCGAGCGGATCGACTCTCCACTGAGCGTCATGTCCGCGAACGGGGAGATGGCGATGGCCGCGTTCGGCAGCGGCAACCCGCGTTCGCGCCGCGCCAGCATCGTGCTCAGCGTCAGGCCCCCGCCCGCGGAGTCGCCGGCGATGAAGGTGGCCCGGGCGGGCGCCGGGCCCTCGGGGCCGGTGTTCAGCAGCCCCTGATAGGCCTGCACGCAGTCCTCGAGGCCGGCGGGGAATGGGTCCTCGGGCGCGAGCCTGTAGTCGGGGAGGAAGACCGCGCAGCTCGCCGCGGCTGAGATGCGCGCCGCCAGCGGGAGGTAGCGGGCCGCTGCGCCGGAGACGAAGCCGCCGCCGTGCAGGTACATGAGCCGCAGATCCGGATCGCAGCCGGGCGCGAGCGCCCACTCACCGGAGATGCCGCCGACGTCGGCCTGCAGGCACCGCACGGCCGGATCGGCGGGCTCGCAACGGGTCGCCATGCCCACACGCAGCCCCTCCAGGTCGAACCCGGTGGCGCCGAAGCCCGGCGTTGCGCGCAGCCCCCGGTAGTAATCGCGGCTCTCAGGTGAGGCCATCTGCCGATCATTCCCTCGCGTCAAACATTCCATGCTCCGGCGGCAGGGGGATGTTCGATGGACGGCGGGCCCGACCTCCCCGCAGTGGCCCCCGCAAGCGGCTCCGAGAATCGTCCTACACCCGCACCTGTGCGAAGCCGTCGATCGGCTCCACGTCGATCACGCGGCGCGTGCAGGCATCGCCCTCGTTCTCCCAGATCGTCAGGGGCGAGGGGCCGTCCGTGTCGCCCGCAAGCTCACAGATGAGCCCCTGCTCCGTCAGGTTCGCGCGGACCAGCGCCGAGTCGAGCAACCGCTTGCAGGTAACGCCCACATGCTCGCGGCCCGCGAACTCGCAGTCCCGCCCGTTCAGCCCCTGCACGATCGTCTCGACCACGTAGTCCCAGTCATCCGGGCTGATGGCGTTGATGCGCTCCTCGTGCGTCATCAGCACCCCGAAGCCCAGCGCGTCAAGGCCCAGCGTGATGTTGTCGATCGCCGCTCGCGCCGCATCGTCGAGCTTCGGCTCGTCCGACTCGCCGAGGAATGGCACGCGCCCGCTGAGGATGTCCATTGACATATGCGTCGTCCCCACGTGCGAGACCGTCATGCTCACGAAGGTCATGCCCGGATGCTGCGGGCAGCGGTCGATGATCAGCCCGTGGCGCCCGGAGCGGCCACGGATCCCGTAGGGCCGAGGCCGCCAGACCGGCTGGTTGCTGTAGAGCTGGCCCAGCGCGGAGTTGTTGCACGGCAGGTCCACGCCGCGCTCGAGGAACAGCGGCACCGCGCGCCAGCCCACCTCGCCGAAGTGTGCGTTGAGCACGCGGCTGTGCGTGATGCCGTGCTCGGCGAAAGCCTCGTCCATGCGCCGGAAGTTGCGCCGGACGGTCTCCGGGGGCAGGCCCAGGCCGGTCAGATGATCCATCGACAGCCCCTCGAAGAGCGTCTCCGTCCCTCCGCGCGACAGATCGGGCTTGTCCGGCAGCACCGCCCACGGCTTATAGTTCGGGTGGGCCATGTAGAAGTCATCGCGGAAGGCGTGCATCGAGAAGTCCGCGCCGCCGGAGTCGCACAGGCGCGCTGCCGCCGCCCAGTCGGTGGGGCCCATCTCGTCGATGAAGAGCCCGAGGTTGGGGCTGATCCCGAACCGGTTCATCACGTCCACGTAGCCGAATGCGCTGTGGGCGCCGTTGCAGTCGTCCATGCGCGCGGTCACGTAGGGTGGCACGCAGCGCATCGGGAAGGGCTTCGCGGCGGCCCAGACCAGCGACCGCCACATGAGCCCGTCGATTCCGCGCATGTGGCCAACGACGCCCTCGGCGTAGAGCCTCTCGCCTGTGCCGAAGAAGACCACACGGCCCTGCCCGGCGCGCGCCGACGCGATCACGGGGCGGCCATCGGCGTCGGACAGGAGCGTCCGCCACCGCTCATCGTGAGGCAACGTCAGGACCTCGATCTCCTCGCCGAGCTCCAGCTCCTCGCCTTCCTCGTGGCCGGCGGTGATGAACGCGGCGTCACAGAAGCTGAGTGTCCCCGCGCGGGTATCGCCGAGGTCCGCGGGCAGAAGCTCGCGCAGCGGAGCCGGCCATTGCCGCGCATTGCGGTCGAAGCTGACCAGGCCTGCCCCGTTCGCTACTGCGTCGGCGATCTCGCGGGCCACCTCTGGCGCCAACCACTGTGCGGCGCCGTCGTGGGCGATGACGTAGAGCGCCCGGGGGGTGACGTAGCCCGGCCGAGCCCCCATGTAGTCGCCGCCGTCGAGCACCTGCCAGGCGACGCCGAAATGGTCGAGAGCAGCGAAGACGGTGTGATCGGCCGATCTGCGTTCGGCCTCCCTGCGGCTGTCGAGGATGACAAGGGCACTGCGATTGCCGGCGGACATGGCATCACCCGCTGAGACTTGGGGTCTGTGAGCAAAAAGCGCCGCGTCGGTGGCGCACTTTCGGGATCGGATGCGCCGTCACCTTCGTCCCCCCCTGCGCAGGTCCCGCGGCTGTGCCGGCGAAGGCACTGCTGGACGCCTACGCCGTGTCTTTCAGGCGCGAACGGAGGATGACGAGATGAGCCATCACATCAGGTGCAGTCTCCGCGCACTATCCGCCGGCGTGCTGTTGCTGGGCCTGGTGGCGACGGCGTCCGCCGACTGGCGCGCGCACCCGGAGCTGCCGGACTGGGCCCGGCGCGGCTACGTGCAGTGGGGCCACGGCGCCAACATCGA
The DNA here is from genome assembly GCA_029821635.1 of Candidatus Zipacnadia bacterium. GTDB lineage: Bacteria > Armatimonadota > Zipacnadia > Zipacnadales > UBA5352 > UBA5352. Next base: position 21,655 of record JALGSW010000021.1, on the reverse strand, counting down.
CGGCCGCATTCGCTGGGGCGGCGGCGGGGGCTACGGGGCCGACGCCCCCAACGTGCGGCTCATCCTCGACTGCGGACGCAACATCCAGCAGACGATCTCCTACACCGACGATGAGGCCGAGCGCATCGCCCGCGACGGCGGCCTGCGCCGCCAACCCTACATCTGCAGCCAGACCGTCTGGTGGCGCCGCGAGTATGAGCAGACGCCGGAGCTGCCCGAGGCGGTCCGGCTCGGACTCGATGGCCGGCCCATCATCATCTACGCCAATCCCGAGCGCCACTGCGGATGCTACAATCAGCCATTCTGGCTGGAGTACATGAAGCGACGGATCAAGAGCACCGTCGAGGGCTCGGGCGGACACGTGGACTCGATCTTCTTCGACAACCCGCTGCCCTACGATTGCTACTGCCCCGAGTGCCGCGCGAAGTTCGCCCGCTTCAGCGCCGAGACGTTCGGCGTCGAGCTGGACCTGGCGCGCTCCACCGAGCACCCGGACTACCGCATGGCGAAGACGCTCTTCCAGCTCACCTCGACGCTTGAGTTCTTCGAGCAGGTCAAGGCGCACATCGACACCCTCGACCCCACCATCACCATCTCGCCCAACATCGGCGTTGGCTCGCCCCTGAGCGTCTGGCTGACCGCCCGGGGGATGACCGAGATGGTGTTCTGCGAGCGCGGGCGCAGCTTCCCGCCCTTCGCCAGCACCGTGATCGACTACAAGCTCGGCCTCGCCTGCTCGCACGGGCTGGCGGTCGGCCAACTGCTGGGCCTGCCGGAGCTGCAGGCGCGGGCGCGCGCCCTGGCGCTGCTTGAGGGCCACGAAGGCGGCATCCTCGAGTCCTTCATGTACCCCGAGGAGCACAAGCTCGCCGCGGCCGAGGCGCTGGCCTGCGACGGGGCGTACATCGCCTCATTCGCGCTGCGCGAGCAGAAGATCTCGATCGACGACGCCCCCCATCACGTCGCCGTCCGAGAGGCGCTGGAGCAGTACGCCGGCTTCACGCAGGAGCACATCGATCTGTACGACCGGGCGCAGCCGGGCGCGAGCGTGGCGGTGCTCGACGCGATCTGGAGCGACCTGCCACGGGGCTGGAGCGGGCTGCGGCCCTTCCGCGAGACCTGTGCGGCGCTGGGCCGGGCGATGGTGCCTTACGAGGTCATTATCGAGGAGGACCTGCGCCCCGAGTTGCTGGCGCCGTACCGCCTGCTGATCATCCCGCAGGCGCGCTCGCTGGCGCGTGAGGACGCGCAGACCATCCTCGACTGGGTGCGCGGCGGGGGCGCGATCGTGCAGACGGGCGACCTGGCGCTGGCCGACCGGCTGGGCCGCGACTACCCGCCGGCGGAGCTGACCGAGCTGGCGACGCTGACCGCCGGGGACCCGATGGCGCTGGGCGCGGGCCGCGCGTGGCGGGCGACGCAGGCCCTCGACGCGGTCCCATCAGCGGAGTTACCGGGCCTGCTGGAGCAGGCGGCGGGGCCTCTCGACTGCCGCGTGGTGGCCGACGCGCCGCGGCTCTTCGCGAACGTGTTGCGTAGCGCGGACGGCTCGGCGCGCTCGATCCACCTGGTCAACTCGGACTTCGCCTACGACCTGCCCGATTCGCCCGACCTTCGCGATGACGACAACGAACCCGACGCGCGCACGCCCTTCGTGAGCACCACATACCGGGCGCGCAAGGACGTCCTCGTGCCCGACCCGGAGGCGATCGCGGACCCGGCGGTGCGCTTCTTCGGCAACTCGCTGGGGATCACCACGGACGCGTTCTCGATGGTGGTCGCGCTCAACGGGCAGGACATCGCGACTTTCCGCGGCACCGAATTGACAAGCGCGGCGTGGCACCAGGTGCCGATCCCCGCGGGGCTGCTGCGCGAGCGCAACGAGATCGTCCTCCGGGCAACCGGCGCGCCCAACGGGCATCCCGACTGGTTCCAGCTTCAGATCGACGGGGATGCGACCACCGGGCGCTCGTGGTGGTCGAGCGATGACGGGCAGACGTGGACGCAGGACGATCTGTCGCCCGATGGCGGGGTGCAGACCGGGGAGTTCCTCGTGCGCATCGGCCCGGCCGCGGACCCCGACGCGGTGGCCCGGCCGGAGGACTTCATCGGTGGGCTGCACGTGCGTCCTGCGCGCGACGTGGACGTGATCCTGCGGATTGAGGGCGCCGCGCCGGTGGCCCGGCTGATCTCCCCGGACGCGCCGGAGCAGGAGATCGCGCCCACGACGGCCAACGGCGTGGCCACCTACCGCGTGCCTGAGGTCGCGATCTACTCGGTGCTGGTGGTGCCGGAGGGGTGAGGGGCGCGCTACTCGGCTGAGCCCGGAGCCTGCCCACTTTTGACGTCGGCGACCGATGGGATCTGCCGGTCATAGATGCCGACCAGCTCCTCCCGCGGCCTGCGGGACGATGGCCGCAGGCGCACGGCCGCCAGCAGGGCCTGCTCCGCCTGCTCCAGCTTGCCCACTTCGCGCAGCGCGATCCCGAGCTCGCAGCGGCGCGATGCGTCGTCCGGGCACAGGCGCACGACCTGTTCGCACGCAGCCGCGGCCGCCGGCCACTTCCCGAGCTTCACCTGGGCGACCGACATCACCCGCCACCCGGCGGCATCGTCGGGGTGGTCCCGCAGCCAGACCGTCATCTTGCCGACGGCCTGCCCGAAGAGGCCCTCGGCGACAAGCTCGCGTGCCTCCCGCACTTCTCCGGCGACGTCCTCCATGTGCCCATCCTCCGATGCAAACGATGCTACGCCAGCTCAGCGACCTCCGGCCGCATGTACCACGTCTGATCGGCCGCCGCCCGCACCAACTCCGCCTGCTGCCGATAGTCCTGCCTGATGCCCTCAAGGGCCTCTGCGACCCGGCGTTCGACCTCCTGCCGCCGGGCATCGTGCGCCTGCGCCACATCCGCAAGCGCGGCCTCCCTGTCGCCCTCAAGTCGCTCGCCGGCCTCGGCCATCTCCCTGCGCAGCCCGTGGAAGTAGTTGAGCGCAGACTGCCAGGCGTCCTCAGTCTGATGGTGGTAGCGGTGGTAGCGGCGATTGAGCACGTGATCGAGGAGTTGCGCGATGAGCGCACTGGCCTCCAGCCTGAAGACCCACAGGAGCAGCGCCGGTATCAGGCCGATGAACGCGCCGATGATGGCGTAGATGAGGCTGAGGATCGGCTCCTGCGCCGCGCCGATGGCGAAGCCCGCCCATGCTCCTGCCGGCGGCATGGCCGCGGCGAGCGGCAGCCAGATGCGCGTGCGCCCGACCGACGCCTCCAGCTCCTGCCTGCTCCTCCTGCGCTGAGGGCCTTCGCGCAGTTCCCCCGCGCGCGCCAGGCCCGCCTCGGAGATGCGCCCGTCGATGACCTGCAGCTTCGCCCAGCACGTTGCGAGGTCCGCCGCAAAGTGCTGCTCGACCGTCGCTCGCGCCTTCTTGCGGTCGGCCTCGATCTGCGCGATCTGCCCGTTCGCCTCAACGAGCAGCGGGCGCCTGCGCTCCTTGAGCCTCTGCCTGAAGCCCGTTCGGAGTTGCTCCATCTGCGCAGCAGCGCCCGGATCGACCGTTGGGCAGAACACTGCGGCGGTCAGCCACGTGGACCACTGCGCCGCCGTGTCGTAGGCCACGTCAGGCGCGAGCTTCGAGCCCGTCCGCCGGACTTGCTCGCACACGTGGTCGAGTACTTCACCCGGGTCAACAGGTGGGGGCGGCGCGTCGGCGACGTCGGAGCCGTGGCTGCGGCGTTCGGCCGCGTCCGCACAGTCCTGCTCGAACCGGGTGTGTTCCTCGCCGGCGCTTGCCGCGGACGGGACGAGGGCGTCGGCGACAAAGTGCAGCGCGTAGCCGAGGTTCCCGGCGGCGCGCTCCGGCTCGCCGCGTAGATAGCAGCTCCTCGCCTCGACGGTGTGTGCGCGCACGAAGTCAGTTCGCTCGATGGTGTGATGTGTGGTCGGGGAGTCGGGAGCTTCCTCGGGCGCCTGGGACGCCTCTATGAGTCTTGCGCGGAGACCGTCATTCAGCCGCAGCGCATCTGCAACGAGGTTCGCGATGTGACCATGAGTGGAGCTCCACACCGGCATAGCCCTCCCGGTGCTGCTTGAGCCCGATCGGCGGTTGGCTGCATTAAAGAAGAAAACTGCGTGACTACACAGGAGGTCGTAGCGGCGCAATCGCGAACTCCCTGACGACATAGCGAATGCTACCGCGTGCGCGACTGAGAGTCAATCGCGTCCGGTCGGCCGGCGTCGCACTCCGGGCCGTGGGAAGTCACCGCTTCCGCGAAAATGCCGAGAGGAGAATCCGCCCGTCCCACGAATCCTCTCTGAACAAGCTGCATTGCGGCAGTAAGCCGGCTGCCGACCGGACGCGCCGAGTAAGGAGGCCGATGATGGACAAGCCTCTCTTCCAGGCCGCCGAAGTCCTTGACATGGCCATCGAGATCGAGCGGCAGGGCCTTGCCTTCTACGAGGGCTGCGCCGCCGCACGAGCCAGCGAGGTCGTGGCGACGGTCTTCGGCTACGCCGCCGGACAGGAACGCCGGCACATCGAGCTGTTCTACGAGATGAAGAGCGCCCTTGACGAGTACACAGTGCCCGAGAGCTATCCCGGAGAGACCGTCAGCTATCTGCGCGCATTCCTCAGCACGCGCCTCTTCACCAGCGTCGATGACGCCTCGTGCAGCGCCGAAGCGATCGAGGACGAGGCCGAAGCGATCGAGATGGCCGTCGAGCTCGAGCGCAGCAGCATCGCGTTCTACTCCGGCGTGAAGCAGATCGTGCGCGAGTCCGAGAAGGGCGTCATCGACGACGTCATCGCGGAGGAGCATGTGCACATCAGGCGCCTCCTGGAGCTGAAGAACTGGCTGACAACGCGCAGTGGTTGAGCGATGATCGAGCTGTTGCAGGCCGCGCGCGCGCGGCGACCGGAGGTGCGGTACATGGCAGCGGAACTGCTCATGACCCCTTACGCGATGGATCGCTTCATGGGGCGTCTGATCGCTGAGGGGCCCGTCATGGGTCCGCGCGACCGGCGGGTGCAGCCGGGCTTCGTGAAGTTCGAGTGGCTGAGCTCGGCGGACGAGTTGGTGCTGGAGTACACCACGACGACGATCCCCCCGAAGAAGGCGTTCTTCCCGCCCCGCCAGCCGCTGTTCGAGTTCGAGCTGAGTGAGCCGCCCACGATCACCGCGGTGCAGGAGGCGACGCCCTTCACTCTCGTGGGCGTCCATCCCTGCGACCTCGCGGGGCTGAGCATGCTCGATGACGCCTACGCCCGGGAGCCCGCCGAGGCCTGCTGGCCCGCCGCGCGCGCCCGCGCCCGCGTCATCGGCGTGGACTGTCTGCCCGACGAGTACTGCTTCTGCTTCGCGATGAACACCTGCAACAGCCGCGAGGGCGCCGACCTGTTCCTGACGCCGATCGCGCGCGGCTACCTCGTCGAGGTGCTCACCGAGGCGGGCGAGGAGATGCTGCGCCTCTCCGACGTCGAGGACGCCGAGGACGAGGATCGCTCGCAGGCGCAGGCATTCCGGCGCGACAAGGGCAACCGGCTCTCAGCGTCGATCGATGCATCGCCCGAGGAGTTCGCCGAGATTCTCGAGACGCAGGAGCTGGGCGAGCTGTGGCGGGAGATCGCGGGCCGCTGCTACTCCTGCGGCTCCTGCAACACCACCTGCCCGACCTGCTTCTGCTTCGACATCAACGATGAGTTCGACCTCGGCCTGACGGGCGGGCAGCGCGTCCGCACCTGGGACTCGTGCCAGCTCCAGGAGTTCGCGCTGGTGGCCGGCGGGCACAACTTCCGCCGCATCCGCTGGCAGCGTGTGCGGCACCGGTGGCATCGCAAGTTCCTCTACCTCTACCGCACCTTCGGCAGGCCCTACTGCACCGGCTGCGGCCGCTGCTCCCGCGCCTGCACCGCCGACATCAACATCGTGGACGTCAGCAATGAGGTCATTGCCCGCGCGCGTGGGAGGGTCTAGTCATGCGAGAGGCCGACAGTGTCGACGTTACCGAGGACATCACGCGCTTCTACCAGCCCGAACTGGCGCGCGTCATCGCCAAGCAGCGGCTCAGCGAGATGATGGTGATGCTGCGCCTGCAGCGGGCATCCGGCGAGATGCTCGAACACCAGCCGGGGCAGTTCCTGCAGATCTCCCTGCCCGGCTACGGCGAGGCGCCGATCTCGTTCTGCTCATCGCCCACTCGCACCGAGAGCTTCGAGCTGTGCGTCGCGGCCGTGGGCAACCTCTCCGAGGCGATGCATGAGCTGCGCCCCGGCGACTTCGTCGGCATCCGTGGCCCCTACGGCAAGGGCTTCCCGCTCGAGGACCTGCGCGGCCGCGATGTGCTGTGCATCGCCGGCGGCATCGGCCTCGCGCCGCTGCGCTCGCTCATCAACTACGTGGCCGACAGGCGCGCGGAGTTCGGGCGCATGATCCTCGTTTACGGCGCGCGCAAGCCCTCCGAGCGGCTGTTCAAGGACGATCTCGCCAACTGGGACGCCCGCGAGGACTTCGAGACGCTCTACACCGTTGACGAGGCCGACGAGGGTTGGACAGGCCGCACCGGCGTGGCGACCGTGCCGCTGCGCGACGAGGTCGAGATCGATCCGACGCGGACAACCGCCTCGGTGGTCGGACCGCCGGTCATGTACCGCTACGTCGCGGCCGAGTTGCTCGCCAAGGGGATGGCCGAAGACGACATCCTCTTCTCCCTGGAGCGCCGCTTCAAGTGCGGGATGGGCAAGTGCGGCCACTGCCAGCTCAACGATCTCTACGTCTGCCAGGACGGCCCCGTATTCCGATATACGCAGCTCATCGGGCGCTCTGAGGCCATCGAGGTCTGGGCGCCCGAGGATGAGAGGCAGTAACGGCAGCGACGACGCGACGTACGCAGCGTGCGACGCAGGACATGCGGGTCTGGAAGGTGAGGGAGCAGCGATGCCACAGGAGGCGCCGATCCCACGCTTCGGACACAAGCCGCAGGTCGCTTTCTTCGACTTCGCCTGCTGCGAGGGCTGCCAGCTCTCGGTGCTGCAGCTCGAGGAGAAGCTGCTGGAGATCCTCGGGCACGTGGACGTGGTCACCTGGCGGGAGGCGATGACCGAGACATCCAGCGAGTACGACATCGCGTTCTGCGAGGGCTCGATCACCACCGAGGAGGACATCGAGCGCATCAGGGCCATCCGGAAACAGGCCGAGGTGCTTGTGACGCTCGGAAGCTGCGCCTCCGGCGGCTGTCACAACGAACTGAAGAACCAGTGGTCGATGGACGAGGTGCTCGGCGTCGTCTACGGAGATGACGCCGGGGGGATCAGCACCATCCCCTCGCGGCCGATCTCCGCGGTGGTGGACGTGGACTACCAGACCTTCGGCTGCCCGGTCTCGCTGCCCGAGTTCGTCACCGTAGTGAGCTGCATGCTCACCGGTCAGCACTACGAGCCGCCCAACCAGCCGGTCTGCGTCGAGTGCAAGCTCAACGACTACGTCTGCGTGTATGAGAAGGGCGAAGTCTGCCTCGGACCGGTGACGCGCTGCGGCTGCAACGCGATCTGCACCTCCTTCGGCCACGCCTGCCAGGGCTGCCGCGGGCTGATGGACTCGGCGAACCTGCCCGCGATGCTCAAGGCCCTCACGCGCGAGGAGGCGCACTCGATCATGCGCATGGTGGTCGAGCGGCACTCCCTCACGGAGGATGAGATCGCGGCGAAGCTGCGCATCTACAACAACTGGCCGGAGTTGCGGATGGAGGAGGCGCAGCCCGATGACGACTGATGCCAACATCCATGTGCATCACATCACGCGCGTCGAGGGGCATGGCGACGTGGTGGCGCGGATCGAGGACCGGATGCTCAAGGAGGTCCGCTTCTCGGTGGTGGAGGCGCCACGCTTCTTCGAGGCCATCGTGCGCGGGCAGAGCTACGGTGAGGTCGTGCACATCGCCTCGCGCATCTGTGGCATCTGCGCGGTCAGCCACAAGTGCGCCGCGCTCCAGGCGACGGAGGCGGCGCTGGGCGTCGAGATCTCCCCGCAGACCGACCTGCTCCGGCGGCTGGCATTCCACGGTGAGGTGCTCTCCAGCCACCTGCTGCACATCTACTTCCTCGCGGCCCCCGACCTGCTGGGCCTCCCGAGCGTCATGCCGCTGATCAACAGCGCGCCCGAGATCGTGCGCCGCGCCATGCGCCTCAAGCAGATCGGCTACGACCTCGCCGCGATGGTGGCGGGCCGGCACACGCACCCGGTCGCGATGACCGTCGGCGGCTTCAGCTTCCTGCACGACCCCGCGCAGATGCAGGAGATGCGCGCGCGCCTGGTCGCCATCCTGGGCGACCTCGACGCCACCGTCGAGCTGTTCTCGACGCTCGAGCTTCCGGACTTCGAGCGCGAGACCGAGTACGTCTCGCTCACGCACCCGGACCGCTACGCGTTCTACTCCGGCGAGCTGATGTCGAGCGAGGGCGATCGGATGCCCGTGTCAGAGTACCGCGAGGCGATCCACGAGCGTGTGGTGGAGCACTCGACGGCCAAGTTCACGCGGTGGAACCGCCCGGAATACATGGTCGGGGCGCTTGCGCGGCTCAACAACAACTACGAGCAACTTCACCCGTCGGCACGCGAGGCCGCGGAGCGCCTGGGCATGCAGCCGCCGGTGCACCGGCCCTACGCCATCACGGTCGCGCAGCTCATCGAGTGCATCCACTGCGCACACGACGCCATCGAGCTGATCGACGAGTTGACGCAGACCGGCACCCACGCCGAGGAGCAGCAGGCACCGGTGGAGGCGCGCGCGGGCCTGGGGGTGGCGGCGGTCGAAGCGCCGCGCGGGATCCTCTTCCACGAGTACGAGTATGACGATGAGGGCAAGTGCGTCTCGGCGAACCACGTCATCCCGACGGGGCAGAACCTGGGCAATCTCAACCGGGACATGCTGGAGTTCACGCCCACCATCATCGATGAGAGCCCCGACCGCATCCAGCACCTGCTGGAGATGCTCGTGCGCGCGTACGATCCGTGCATCTCCTGCTCGACGCACTGAGGCGCCCCACGCTGCGACTGCCGCCCCTCCCGGCGGCCTTACCTTTACTCACATGTTGCGGCGCTGCCGCGAGCGGCGCGATGTCGTACGGAGGGGCCGCCTAAGGCGCGAATGTTGTCTATGAGCGCCGAAGTCGGCCCGCGGTGCAGCGTAGACCGTCGCCTCTCGTCCACCCGGACGGCAAACGGCCGGGCCGACTTCGCCGCCCGCAAACGACTCGGGCGGCTCAGGCGGCCCCTCCGTACGGCAAACGACACGCAATCGCATGTCAGGAGTTGTGCGTAAAGGCGCCCCCCGGCGGCCGCCGTGCCGTCCGGAGGAGGTCGAACACCCGCCCGGCGGCGAACGTCTCCGACGAGAAACACAGCATCTCTCCACGCCCGACGTCATGCGACAGGTCTCACTCCGGGAGCGTGCTATCATGCCCAACTCGCGCCATCACGTGTGTCTGCTCAGTCTGGCCGTCGCGCTTGCTCTTCAGGTGGCGGGGACCGCCTGCGCCCAGGAGCCGCTGGACATTCCGGCGGACGTAGTCGAATTGCTGGGCGCGACGCCCGACCTCGCCGACGACCTGCGCGTGGTCGTTGAGCGGCCGGCTCGCGAGGACGCGACCGTTCCGGTCGTCCTGCGCGTGCACATGGCGCACGTCGCCGAGGATCGCTACGTCTGGGCGCTGGAGTTTGACCGCGAGTTCCCGCGCGCCGGGACCTCGGCGCTGCTCTATCTCGATGCCGACAACAACCCCCGCAGCGGCCGGCGGGACAAGCCCGAGGTGATCGGGACCGACGTGCAGTACTCCACCAGCGGCTCGCGCACCAGCGCAGCGGTGAACAACCGCGCGGTCTACGCCACCGGCGCGTCGCTTCCTCGCGGCGTGGTGCGAGGCAACGTCGTGTGGATCGCCGATGACATCAAGCTCTTCACCGCCGATGGACAGGCTCAGGTCCGCCTGCGCACACTGGTCCAGGGCCCGGGCGGCGGCGACAGCTGCGACTGGCTGCCCGCGAGCGTAGCTGTCAACGAAGGACGCACGAAGCCGGAGCTCCCCAGCGCCGACCGGCTCAGCTTCAAGGGCCTGCTGCGCGAGGAGGTCGAGCCCGCGCCCGGTCAGCGCGAGCTGCCCGAGCGCAGGCCGATGCCGCCCGTGCCCTTCGCATCCGAGGCGCGCTCGGCGGACGCCGGGGCGTCCGTGCAGCGCAGCCGGGTAACCGTGAACTTGCTCGAGGAGGCGGGCGTGTCGCGCAATAGCGAGTTGGTCGGCTTCGGCGTGCCCTTCGAGCGCGGCGCGATCTCCGATCCGGCGATGATCCGCGTGCTGGGCCCCGCCGACGCCGAAGTTCCCGCGCAGGCGACCGTGACGTCGTGGTGGCCGGACGGCTCGATCCGCTGGGCGCTGATCGACGCGCTCGTTGACCTGCAGGCCGGGCAGAGCGCGGACTTCGCTGTCGAGTTCGGCAGCGAGGTGCGCAGGAGCGAGATCGCCGATCCGGTCAGCGTGACCGATGGGGATGGGGCGCTGGAGGTCGGCACAGGCCCGCTGCAGGCGACCATCAGCCGGGAGCGCTTCACGATCCTCGACCAGGTGTCGCTCGACGGGAAGCCGGTCGCCGCGCTTCCCGACGGCATCGTTGTCGTGCGCGAGGGCGGGAAGAGCTACCGGCTCGCGGGCGGCGCGCCCGATGACGTGCGCGTTGAGAAGCAGGGACCGCTGGCGACTACCGTGCGCATCGAGGGCCCGTACGTCGCCGACGATGGTGAGGACTACCTGCGCGCGATCGTCCGGCTGACCTTCGTCGCCGGGTCGCCCACCGTGCAGATCGCGGCGACGCACATCGACGACTACCTCGAGACCGAGTTCACCGACATCCAGTCGCTGACGATGCCGGTCGCGCTGGCCGCCGGCGGCGCGGACGCGAGCTTCCTGGTGCCCGGCGATGGGGGAGAGGCGCCGGTCGAGGCCGCTCCGGGGCCGGGCGCCCGCCTCATGCAGAAGCATGATGCGCTGCTCTCGTTCGCGGGCGCCGAGAGCGAGGGTCTGCGCGCCAGCGGCGTGATGGACTACCGCGCGGGCGACGGCACCGGCGTGACTGTCTCGATGGAGCGTTTCTGGGAGGAGTATCCGAAGGCCCTCAGCGCCTCGGCCGATCGGGCGCTGGTCGAGATCCTGCCACCGCTGGCGGGTGAGGACTTCTACGAGGACCTTCCCGAATACGTGCGCTTCCCCTTCGTGGAGGGGCACTACCGCTTCAAGTGGGGGATGTCGAAGACCACGCGGATGGACTTGACCTTCCACGGTGCGGCCGCGCCCGACCTCGCGCAGGTGGCGGGTCGGACGCGCGAGCCCCTGGTGGCCGTGCTGCCCGCCGAGTACTACGCGCAGACCGGGGCGCTGGGCGGGCTTGCGCCGCCGCGCGAGGGCGTCTTCGAGGCCTGGGACGCGCTGGTGGCGAAGCGCTTCGAGCAGCACCTGCAGATCAAGGAGAGCCGGCGCGAGTACGGGTTTTTCAACTGGGGCGACTGGTGGGGCGAGCGCGGTACGAACTGGGGCAACAACGAGTATGATCTCCCGCACGGGCTGTTCATGCAGTATGCCCGCACGGGCAATCGCGACTACTTCCGGCTGGCGCTGGCGGGCGCGCGGCACATGGCCGACGTGGATTGCGTGCATGCTCACCCTGACCCGCTGCACGTGGGCGCGATGCAGCTTCACTCGGTAGCGCACACCGGCGAGTGGTCGCAGCACCTCGCGAAGCCGGGCTGGAGCTACCCCTATGCGTACCACACCACGGCCGCGAACGGGCATACCTGGGCCGACGGGCTGATGGACGGGTGGTACCTTGCCGGCGACGCGCGAGTGATGGAGACCGCGATCGGCCTGGGCGAGCACGTCGCGTTCGCGATGGCCCCTACTTTCCACAAACTCGGCACACACGAGCGCTCGGCGGGCTGGTCGCTGACGGCCATCATGGCGATCTACCGCGCGACCGGCGATCCCATCTACCTCGACGCGGCGAAGAAGATCCTGCAGGTCGCGCTCGATGAGCAGGACATCGACGGCACCGGCTCCTGGCCCCACGTGCTGCCTGCCGACCATGCCGCGGGCTATCCCGGCGCGGTCGGCAACGTCACCTTCCTGATCGGCGTCCTGCTCAGCGGCATGCAGGCCTACCACCGGGAGACCGACGACCCGCAGGTGCTCGCCTCGATGGAGGCGGCGATGCGCTGGGTCCGCAGCATGTACGTGCCGGAACGCTCGGCGTTCCACTACACCTCATCGCCGCACTACGTGCAGAACCCGCAGCTTGCCTCGGCCGGCACCACAATGCTGGTCGTCGGCCCCGTCGCCTATGTTGCGGAGCAGACGGGCGACGCAGAGCTGCTCGACATGGTCGCTCGCGCCTTCACCGGAGTGCTGCGCGACGGTGGTGGTGGCAACGGCAAGAGCTTCGCGCAGTCGCTATTCTTCGCCTCACCGCTGATGGCAACGATCGACCGCGCCGACCCGTCGCTGCCGGGGGGGCAACTGGCGCTGCACGCCGACCCCGAGCAGCTCGCGGTCGAGCTGATGCGCACCGCGGACGCCGCGCCACGCCTGCAGATACGCGAGCCGCTGGTGAAGCAGGTCCTGTTGCTGCGCGAGGGCGACGAGGCCTTCACCGTCACCGCCACGCGCAGCCCCTACGGCTCCCGGACACGCGTGGACGAGACCGGCACGATGCAGTTGCTCGCGCCCGATGGTGAGGTGCTGGCCACCGAGGAGTTCGACACGGACAGCCCCCACGAGTTCAGCGCCGAGCTGCCTGCCGACGCGCCCCGCGGCGTCTACACGGTGCGCATCTCCGACGACATGCGCTCGGTCTGGGACGCGTACTCGTCCGAGGGCAAGCGCGTGGTGAAGATCGACGAGTCCGTGGCGCTCGGGGGCGTGGGCACGTCGCGCTGGGCGCTGTACGCCCCTCCGGGCGTCACGCGCGGGACGCTCACGCTCAGCGCGTGGCACAGTGGGCGCTGGGGTGGGATGATCCTCGGCCCCAACGGCGAGGCGCTGGCGATGGAGTTCCGCACCAACGCCGGTGAGGGCGCGCAGACCTCAGCGCTGGAGTTCGACCTCGGCGCGAACCCCGATGGCACGATGCTGGACCTGATCCTGCGGGCGAAGTTGGACGTTGGCGTCCGGGTCGAGGGCATCCCGCCCTACCTGTCACCAAGCCCGGACCAGTGGTTCGACCCGCGGGAGCACTGAGCGGCGAGCCATCCCCAGCGCTAAGCGAGCGCGATCTCGACGGAACGCGGCCGCCCTGAGGCGGGCTGCTGATGCCGGAACGTCCGCGCGTCTGTACGCCTGCAGGGCGCGCCCCCCTCAGCGCCCCCTCGCGGTATCCCTCCGTCCCGTCAGGCATCGGGGATGAGCCCGGCCGCCTGACCTGGCCCGAAGCTCCCGGCCGGAGCTCTCGATGTGGATAGCGGACATCAAAGCGCGCCCGATATCCCTGATCCGCACTGGCGGCAACAAGAAGAGATCACATTGCTCTGCGACGGGGAGTATTTGTTGACACCGTGGCGAAGTGGGAGCATCATACACATCAGCGCTCCCTGCCCTACCCGCAGCGTTCTCTCAGGGCGAAGAATTCAGGTGGCCTCCCCTCACCAATCGTCGGTCGGGAAATGATGAGAGGCAATGACAGTGATAACTGGTGGTACTATGAGTAACCGGATCGGAATGGTTGCGGCAGTGGTGGCCCTGACAATCGGGGCCACTGCCGTATCCATCGCCGAGGCCCCCGGTTTCGGCTGCTTCGTGAAGGTCGGCGACTTACAGGACTGGCCTGCCCACGTAGCCATGATGGAGCGCGCAGGGATGAACACGTTCGCCCTGCTTGAATGGCGTTCTGCCGAACAGCTTGCGTCGATGATAAACACGGCACTCGACGCGGGGATGCTTGAGCCTACTGTTGCCGTTGCGCAGTCGGGCAGCCTGAGTGCTTCCAGGGTTGAGGTTGAGATCGGGACGGAGGCTTGGCAAGCCCTGCTCTCAGAAGAGCCTGTGGAGGCTCCTGGGGGCTGGTATCGCGGACAGTTCGCGGGCGCTGCTGCAGTGCTTGACAGAGCGCGGAATGGTGACACCCGGTGGCCGGAGTTCCTCGCCTACGGCGTGGACGAACCGGGGCACGGAGAAGACCGCGCACTGAACCTCCCGCACATGGCAGCACTCCTGGAACGCGCGCACGCGGCGGATATGAGACTCACGAGTGCGGTGCTGTATCCGCACGACCGTGACTGCATCCCGGTGCTGGACGTAGTGATGGTATGCGCCATTATTGGCCACGACCTCCCCGGAACGCGAGCGGCAATCGAGGCCGCCGGCAAGGAGTTCTGGATATACGAGACAAGCCTCCGCAATTCCTCCCCCGACCTTATCCGCTATCACGTCGGGGTATGGGCGTGGCAGACACAAGCGCGGTGCTACCTCAATTGGGATTGGACGGGGCTGGCGCAGGTAGACGAAAACGGAACGCCCCACTGGAATGAGCGGTTGGAGGCATACGCTCAGGGCGTAGCTGACTACCGTTACCTCGCGGCTACTGCGGCACGCTTGCAGGAGCTGCGCGATACGTGGGATGGCGACCTGATGCCGGTGGACTGGTGGGTTGCGAACGGCCCCCGGTGGACCATCAAGTCCCCAATTGACCTGGACAATCTGCTGCCCTCGCGAGAGAGTCTTCGCGAGGCGGAGGTTCAAGCGCGGATAGAAGCGGCGCGGCAGGAACAACTTCGCGCGTATCGCGAGCAGAAGGCGCGGACGCCGTACTCAGGTCGTACGTCGTATCAGTGGAGTAAGGATCGTGGCTGGTATCGACCGGACCTCGGCGGCTGGGCACCGGAGGGGTGGCGGTTCAATGAGCCACCTGGTGTGGTGCGCTGTGATGCCGGTGTCGTGAGCGGAACCCATTAAGGGGATGAGGGAAATGCGCTCGATGCGGACCTCACTGCTCTTGTTCGTGCTGACTGCGGCAGCAGTGTCGCTGGCTTCTCCCGCTTTCTGCGCGAAGTCCAACCTCCCCAGGATGGCCCGGTTCCTGTCGAAGAAGCCGCTCTACGTCGTGACCAACCTCCGCCTCTCGGACCGCTGGCAGTCGCTGCTGGAGGAGATGAAGGTTGGCGACTACAGCCTCGTACGCCTGGCGGACGCCAACTTCGCGGCCGAGGACATGCGCAACGCGAGCTTCTTCATAATCATCGATCGGGAGGTCGGCGACCTCCCGGACCGGGTGAACTTCCTGCTGCCGGAGACGATGCGGAAGGCGCCCCCGGGCGAGAACGAGGCCGTGATGGCCATCAAGAAGAACGCCGGCGGCCACCGAGTGGTCTGCATCTCGGCCCCCAACTCGGCGGCGGCCTACCAGTTCGTCAATGAGAGCTTGCGCAACGACACGACGAAGTTCAGGCGCTACTGCGACCAGCGCTCCGCGCCCAAGCGCCAGTACATGCCGTGGACGCCGTCGGCGCCGGAGATCGTCTTTCCGCTGGGCACGGTCCGCGCGACCCGGCCGAGCATCATCCTCCTGGCCCCGGCGACGCGCTTCACACGCAATTTCGATCTGCAGATGGCTCCTGCCGGAAAGATGCAGGATCGCGACAATAGCGAGTTCGGCAACGACCGGATGGAGTTCCGCACCGATGACGACGGCTGGGTCGCCTTCGACCAGCAGCTCGGGGAGGCGCGCAGCTACGAGCGCGAGCAGTGGGGAGTGACCCTCACCCCGGAGCAGAAGTCGTCGCGTCGGCGGGCGTACATCTACGAGCCCGCCTACGACGTGCGCGCCGGCGAGTCCTACGAGGTCCGCGCCCGCCAGGTGCTGCAGTCATCCACGGACGGCTCGCGCATCGAGGGCGAGTGGTCCAGCGTGATCGCGCTGACGACGGTGCAGATCCCGCCACAGCCCTCCAACCTCGAGACGGCCACTCGCATCACCGCGACCGAGGACGTGTCCGAGCTCGGGCCCAGCTACTCGCCCGACGGTCGCTTCATCCTCTACAGCGCCGACCGCACGGCGTTCCGGCTCTACGAGGTTTACATGTGCGAGGCCAGCCGGCCGGGCGCGGGTGCCACGCGGGTGAGCGTCACCAACCGGGGCTCCGCGGATACCAACCCGGTGTGGGGTCCTGTCTACGGCGATGGCACGAACTTCGTAAGCTTCACCCGGCGCGCCGACTACGGCAGCGGCACTGCCGAGCAGCAGATCTGGTGCGTCGGCGTGCCCACGCCCGAACACCCGGAGGTACCCGCGGGCTACACGCGCGTGACGAATTTCGCGGAGGACTCGTACTCTCCCGCGTGGAGCCCTGACGGCACCGTTCTGGCCTACGCCAAGGACGCGGACCGCGGCGGGGCCGAGATCTGGCTGGTCTCGGGTAGCGAAGGCAACAAGGTCCTCCTGGCCGGCATCACCCCAGCATGGTCGCGAGACGGGCGGTCACTCTACTACTCATCGGACGCTAACGGCTCTTGGGACATCTGGCGGATGGACCTGCAGACCGGCCAGCAGACGGTCATCACCAGCGACGCGGGAGCCGAGTTCGCCCCGACCGTGAATCCGCTGAACGACGACGTGGCGTACGTATCCAGCGCCGCGGGGAACTTCGACATCTGGGTCATGAGCGGCGGCTCCACCCGCCAGCTCACCCAGTGGCTTGGGCAGGACCTGCGTCCGGCCTGGGACCCGACGGGCCAGGAGATCGTCTACTCGACTACGCGCTTCAGCGGCGGCGGGACCTACGATCTGACCACGCTCAGGCCCTACGCATCGGGCGCGGCTGCCGGGGCGGCCGGGGATGGAGGCGCGGCCACGGCCGCCCCCGAAGCGGGCTTCATCACTCTGCCCGTGGGCAACAACTGAGCCAAGACGGTCCCGCCGGTCGCAGCCCATGCCACCGGCAGCGGCCGTCCGAGCCCGACTCTGCTGCCGGTTCTCCACCGGCAGCAGGGCGCCAACCTGCTGCAGATACGCGTCCAGGCGACCGCTCAGGTCGGCAGCGCGGTCGGGCATCTGCTCGCCGAGGTCCACGATGAGGAATCGCGGGTTCTCATCCACCTGTGGTTCTTCGACCACATCATCGATGCGGCCGTCCCCACGCGCTTCCGTCGTTCCTGCCCTCCCGGAGCAGTTCGCACTCCGCCCGCCTCTTGCCATCCCGTTCACTATCAGGCATACTATGCTTCGGTTTATGAAATATTCCTGTCTCGAAGCAATCGGAGGTGCCCATGGGCGACACGCGCGAGGAGTTCACCGCGCACGTTGAGGAGCTGCTGCGCCGCGTCTTCGGGCCGCACATGCGCCCACGGCACAAGCCCGCGGAGCTTGAGCTGACGCTGGGGCAGCTTGAGTGCCTGCACACGATCAGCCGCCTCGATGCGCCCTCGATGTCCGATCTGTCGCTGGAGCTCGGCCTGCCGCCGAGCAGCGTGACGGGCATCGTGGACCGGCTTGTCGCGGCGGGCAAGGTGCAGCGCGAGAGCGATCCCGATGACCGCCGCGTGGTGCGCGTAACGCTCACCGCGCAGGGCCGGCGCGACCGCGACCGGCACCGCCGGCTGCGGCGCGAGCGGCTCGGCAAGCTGCTGGCCGCGCTGAGCGATGAGGAGCTGCGCGAGTTGCACGCCGCGCTGACGCTGGTGGCCGAGGCCGCCGACCGGGCGTCGCCGCAGTAGCGCCCGAGGCCCGCGGACATCCCCGCCATCATCCTGTGGTTCGTCCGGAACCGAGGTGTTCGTTGCGTGCAGTCAACGAGACGTCTGATCGGCTTCATGGCGCCCTACCGCGTCTGGGCCCTGGTGGCCCCGGCGCTGATGGCGCTGGAGGTCGCGATGGACCTGGCGCAGCCGCGCCTGCTGCAGAGGATCGTGGACACAGGCATCGCGAACCAGGACGTGCCGCTGGTGCTGCAGACACTGGCGATCATGATCGGGGTCGCGATCGTCGGCGCGGTGGGCGGCGTCGGCTGCACGATCTACGCAACGCGCGCTGCGCTGGCCTTCGGCGCCGACGTGCGCGCCGGACTCTTCCGGCAGGTCGAGCGCCTCTCGTTCAGCGATCTTGCGCGGCTGGAGACCGGACGCCTGGTGACGCGCCTGACCAACGACGTCGATCAGGTGCAGGAGGCAGCGGCGATGCTCCTGCGCATCCTCGTCCGCGCGCCGCTGCTCGTGGTCGGCAGCCTCATCATGGCCGTGATCACCTCGCCGCGACTCTCACTGCTGATCTTCGCGCTCAGCCCGCTGCTCATCGCGACCTTCATGATCGTCACCGGTCGCGCGCAGAAGCTCTTCGGCGTGGTGCAGGACCGGCTTGACCGCGTGAACGTCACGATGCTCGAGAACCTCGCGGGCGTGCGCGTGATCAAGGCGTTCGTGCGCTCGGCACACGAGGTCTCGCGCTTCAGCCGCACCAACGACGACTACATGCACGAGACGGTGCGCGCAGCGGTGCTGGTCGCCACGATCATGCCGATCATGATGCTGCTGGTGAACCTCGGCACGGTCGGAGTGCTGTGGTGGGGCGGGCTGCTGGTGCAGTCAGGCGACGTGCACGTGGGGCAGATCCTCGCGTTCGTGAACTACCTCATGCAGATGCTCGCCTCGCTGATGATGGTCGGGATGCTGGTGATGCGCGTGAGCCGCGCGGACGCATCCGCCGAGCGCATCCTCGCGGTGCTCGACACCGAGCCGGCGGTGCAGGACGCAGCCGACGCCGAGCCGCTGCGCGAGATCGAGGGGCGCATCCGCTTCGAGGACGTGAGCTTCAGCTACGACGGCGACGGCGGCGAGCCCGTGCTGCGCGACGTCTCCTTCGCCGTGGAGCCGGGGGAGAGCGTGGGGATCATCGGCGCCACCGGCTCGGGCAAGTCCACGCTCGTGCATCTGATCCCGCGCTTCTACGACGTGACCGTCGGTCGCGTGCTGCTCGACGGGCAGGATGTGCGCACGCTGCGCCAGGACGACCTGCGCCGCGTCACCGCGACGGTGCTGCAGGACACAGTGCTCTTCACCGGGACGATCCGCGACAACATTCGCTACGCCTGCCCCGACGCGAGCGACGAGCGCGTCGAAGCGGCCGCGCGGGTGGCCCAGGCGCACGAATTCATCAGTACGCTGCCGGAGGGCTACGACACGCTCGTCGGCCAGCGCGGCGTCAACCTGTCGGGCGGGCAGAAGCAGCGGCTGGCGATCGCGCGGGCGCTGATCTGCGAGCCGTCGATCCTCATCATGGACGACTGCACCAGCGCCGTGGACGCGACGACCGAGGCGGCGATCGTCGAAGCACTCGGAAGCCGGCCGGGCGCGGGCACGCGGCTGGTCATCACGCACCGCGTGGGCAGCGTCCTCGGCGCCGACCGCATCGTTGTGCTCGACCGCGGCGCCATCGCCGCGCAGGGCAGCCACGCGGAGCTGCTGGCGAGCAGTCCCATCTACCGCGAGATCGTCGCCTCACAGCTCGGGACGCAGGAGGCCACGCATGTCTGATCGCAAGCAGCAGGCGCAGGAACGCATCAATCCCTTCGGGCGCCGCCGGCACGGTCCGGGCATGGGCATCGCCGCTGAGGTGCAGCCCGCAGAGGACATCCCCGCGGTCCTGCGCCGCATCGCGCGCTACCTGGGCCCCTACCGGCGAGGCCTGATCGGCGTGGCGGCGCTGGTGGTGCTCTCCACCGGACTGTCACTGCTCACGCCCTACCTGACCGGGCTGGCGATCGATCACGGCATCGTGCCGGGCAACATGCCCTACCTGCTGCGCATCGTCCTGCTGATGGTCGGGGCGTACGTCGTGGTCGACGTGGGGGTCTGGCTGCGGAGCGTGATCATGATCCGCGTCGCCCAGAGCAGCCTGCGCGACCTGCGCCGCGACCTGTTCGGCCGGCTGCAGTTGCTCTCGCTGCGCTTCTTCGACCGCCACCCGCACGGCGAGCTGATGAGCCGGCTGACCAACGATACGGAGACGATCAGCGCGACGCTCGGCGACACAGTCACGCGGCTGATGGGCAGCACGCTGTCAGTGCTCGGCTCGCTGGTCGCGATGTTCCTGCTGAGCTGGCGCCTCGCGCTCGTGGTGCTGGTGACGCTGCCGCTGACCTTCGCGATCACGCGCTTCATTGCGAAGAGCGCGCGGCGCCACTACCGCGACCGCCAGCGGGACCTTGGCGAGCTCAACGGGATCATCGAGGAGACCGTCAGCGGCCAGCGCGCGGTGAAGGTCTGCCGGCGCGAGGCCACCGCGATCGCCGAGTTCGACCGCGCCAACGCCGCCCTGCGCACCTCCGGCACCGCCGCGGGGATCTTCGGTGGGCTGATGGGGCCGTCGATGGGCCTCGTGCGGAATCTGACCTTCGCGCTGCTGGCAGGAATCGGCGGCTGGATGGTGCTGCGCGACTGGGCCACGATCGGCATCGTGGCGGCGTTTATCAGCTACGCGCGCAACTTCTCGCGCCCGCTCAATGAGATCGCGATGCTCTACGCGGCCGTGCAGTCGGCGATCGCGGGCGCCGAACGCGTCTTCGCGATCATGGACGAGGCCCCGGAGATCGTGGACGCGCCCGACGCCACGCCGCTGCCGGACGTGCGCGGCCACGTGGTCTTCGATGACGTCAACTTCGGCTACGATGAGGGCGCGCCGGTGCTGCGCGACCTGAGCTTCGAAGCCGCGCCGGGGCAGACGATCGCGCTGGTCGGGCCCACCGGCGCAGGCAAGACCACCATCATCAACCTGCTGACGCGCTTCTACGACATCGACTCGGGCAGCATCACGGTGGATGGTCACGACATCCGCCAGGTGCTGACCGACGACCTGCGCAACGCGCTCGGGATCGTGCTGCAGGATACCTTCCTGTTCGCCGACAGCGTGCGTGAGAACATCCGCTACGGCCGCCTCGACGCCACTGATGAGGAGGTCGAGGAGGCCGCGCGGCTCGCCAACGCGCACACTTTCATCACGCGCCTGCCCGGCGGCTACGACACGCCGCTGTCGGAGGCCGGGGGCACGCTCAGCGAGGGCCAGCGCCAGCTCCTCGCCATCGCGCGCGCGATCCTCGCCGACCCCGCGATCCTGATCCTCGACGAGGCCACCAGCAGCGTCGACTCGCGCACCGAGGCGCACATCCAGGAGGCGATGAACCGCATCATGGAGGGCCGCACGAGCTTCGTGATCGCGCACCGGCTCAGCACGATCCGCCGCGCCGATTGCATCCTGGTGATCGAGAACGGGCGCATCGTCGAGCGCGGCACGCATGAGGAACTGCTGAGCGCACGCGGCGCCTACTACGCGCTCTACACGAGCCAGTCGGGAGGCGAGGTCGCGGCGTAGGCACGCCCGGCTCACGGCGGGCCGGCGGTGGGGGAGAGGCCGAGCAGCCGCGCGAGGTTCAGACCGAGGACCTTGCGCTTGTCCGTCACCGGGATGCGCGCCCAGCCGATCCAGCCGATCTGCGAGGCCGGGTCGATCAGCAGCGCGTCGGAGCCGAACAGCACTCGGTCGGCCCCGGCTTCGCGCACGATGAACTCGATGATGCCGCGCGGTGTGATCGGGTAGGCCGGGTCGGCGAAGACGTTCGGGTGGCGGCGGATGACCGGCATGAGC
>JALGSW010000169.1 GCA_029821635.1 Candidatus Zipacnadia bacterium | reverse complement strand
GTCGAAGCCGTCCTCGTATTGCTCAGGCTGGTCCATCAGCCCTCGATACAATTCAAGTTCGGGGTCCAGTTGAGCCACGTGACACCTCCAGGCGCCAATGGATGAAGATGGTGCGACTTGACATCACGTTCCCGCGGGCACCGTCCGCCCGCGGGCGATCATACTCGGAACGCCCTACTCGGCCGTATCCGGCAGCTCCTCGCCGGCAAGGATCGCACGGCCGCGCGCGCCGAAGTCGCCCTTCACCGGCGCGGGCATCGTCCGCCACAGCAGGTACTGCTTGCGCAGCAGGTTAATGAAGTTGCGTGTCACGCGGACCCACGACGCCTCATCGCCACTCTCGCGGCGGATGACGGCGCGGATCTGATAGATCTCCGCGTCCTCGGTCGGCGCCGTCTCGATCGTGAGGTGCTCGGAGACGCCCAGGTCGTACGGCGCCAGCCAGACCATGACCGACAGCGCAAAGCCCGGGCCAAGCTCGAAGTCGGCCTCATCGAGACCCAATCCGCCGGTGGAGAAGTTGCCCAGCGAGTAGTCGGCGTGGGCGCTAAGGTAGTCGAGCAGGAACACGTTGACTCCCAGCGCCTGATCGCCGGTCACGGTGAAGGGCAGGTTCATGCGCATCATGTCGTCGACCGGGTCGGGAAGGCTCCAGCGCCGCTCGATGCCGGGCATGGCGATCTTCGAGGCCACGCGCGCGGGATAGATGACCGACAGCAGCACGACCACCATGATCATGACCGTGCTGCCGACGGCGGCCAGCGACGAGTAGTTGAGGTACAGTCCCCCGAACCAGCCGGTCAGCAGGATCAACTTGGCCGCCGCCTGGCCGACCAGGTAGCCCGCCACCGCGCCCATGACCGCATACACCGACGCCTCCGCCACGAACAGCGCGGCGATGTGCGTGGGCGCGAGTCCGAGCGAGGAGTAGATGTGGATCTCGTTGGTGCGCTCGTAGACCGAGCCGAGCATCGTGTTGAGAACGATCAGCGCCGCGATCAGCACAACGATCATCACGTCGGACGCGCCCTGCACGCCGGTGGCGCCGACTGAGCTGCACAGGTACGTGTCCTTGCCGATCCCCGCGTAGAGGTTGAGCTCCACGCGCCTCATGAGCGTGTCGAGGTACTCGCGTACGCTCTCTACTTCGGGTATGCCGATCGCCACCGAGCGGAGCGTGCCGCCGGCGTTGAGGACGAAGTTGTACGGGACGATCAGGACGGCGTCGGGCGTGAGGTGGATGTACTCGCGCAGCTCATCCTCGCTCATCTGCTCGTCGCCCGCCTGCATCGACTGCCGCTGCGCCTGCTGCTCCTGCATGAGCAGGTAGTCAACCGGCGTGATCTGCTCGCCGTCGAGGTCCTCGACGCGCTTGAAGCGGTCCGAGTCGATGATCCCGATCACGCGCAGGCGTGTGCCGAAGACCGAGACGAAGACGTTGCCGACGTCCTTGTGCTGGATCAGCAGCTTCTCCGCCATCTCCTGGGGCATGATGCACGCGAGCGTGTCATCGTCGTCGAACCAGCGACCACCCTCCTGCAGCGCGTCCTGCGGGTTGGTGACCATCGCCTCCTCGGGCGTCAGGCCGACCATCGCGGTTGCCGAGTAGCTCGCACCGGCACGGGAGACGTCCACGAACGACTGCTCGCCGACGCGGCTGGAGAAGTACCACGCGCGCGGGGCCACGGCGTAGTCATTGCCGAACTCGTTGCGCATTACGCGCGAGGTCGGCTCGCCGATCGGCGTCCAGGTCTTGTCGCGGATCATGATCCCGTTGTACTTCGCGCTGTGCGGCAGGCGGATCCGGTTGCTGCGCACCGTCTGCTTGATCGACGTGGTCGAGAGTACCGTGAAGGTCAGCAGAACGAGCGTCGTGCAGGTCAGGATCGTGCGGATCTTGCGCCGGCGCATGTTGGAGATCCCGAGGCTGAAGGCCGCGGTGGAGGCGGACATCCGGCCCACGTCGGCTTCGCGAACGCCGGTCTGCTCCCAGCGCATCTCGCGCATCTGCTCCTCGAACTTCTGCACCACGATGCCCACGACGACGATCGTGAGCGCGAGGATCAGGAACGCGAGGAGGATGATCATGGGGGTGAATGTGATCGCGAAGGCCGGATGGACCAGCGCGATCAGGATGAAGATGCCGATGAAGAACGAGACGGTGCCGATGATCTGGCGCTTGATCTCGCGACCGCCAACGAACAGCCGCTCGGCGAAGAGCGCGAACGGCATCAGCAGCGCGAGATAGAACATGACGCCCTTGACGACGTCATCGGCGGTCTTGCGCACGTCCGGGTAGGCGCGCGATTCGTAGCTCCACGCCGAACGCGCGGCCGTGAAGAACTCATCATACTTGCGCTCGCGCAGGAACTGCTGGGCGAGCTTGAGGTACTCGCCCGCCTCCTCGTGCGATCGCACTACGCGCTCGTTGGTGATCCCGTGCTTGGCCAGGTCTGCTATGCGCGTGTCGTCGAGCTGCCACATGTCCATCGCGACGCGGTAGGGGGTGGCGTAGAGGGACGGGTAGCGGTCCACGAGGTAGCCCTCGCCCATCTCCTCCCGCTCGGTCGGGTTGACCAGCAAGAAGCGCAGGCCAAGCAGGCTCGCGCCCATCGTGATCTTCACGTTCGTCCCGGACGGCGCGAAGACCACCGCGACCGGCTCGTAGCTGGACGTGAACTGCTGCGGAGGCAACGGCAGGCAGAAGCCGAACTCGTACGGCGACGCGTCGGTCAGCGCGTCGTAGATGTGCAGCTCGCGCAGGAGCTGGAAGAACCGCTGGTCCACCATGTCGAAGATCGCGACCGGCTTGCAGTCGAACATGACGACGGTGACCGGCTTGATCTCCTGGTCGAGGGGGATCTCGTTCGGATACTGCTCCGCACCGGTGACGCCCCGGTCGGGCGCCATGCGCACCCCCCCGGTGTTCTCGTCGAGCATGTAGGCCTCGACGGTGAGCTCCCCGCCGCGTGCACGGGCGTTCGGGAGACCCACCAGCGTGAAGCGGCCCTCCTCGTCGACGATGTCGAAGACCTCGCCACGCACGCCCATCGCGGTCTTCGAGCCGGTGCGCCCTACGGCCACTGAGCCGACCATCGGATCGTCGGGGAAGAGGCTCTCCTCCGGGTTGAAACGCACCGCGCGGCCCTTGACCTCCACGAAGTCATCGGCCAGTTCGAGGTCGTAGAGGTCGCGCGGATCGTCGATGCCCACCATGTCCATCAGCAGGCAGCTCAGAAAGCGCGTCTGCTCCACGAGGTTGCTCATCTGCATGTTCTCGAGCACGTCCATGGGCGTGTCCACCCATGGACGCGAGTCATGCACGGTCGCGAAGCCGAGGCCGGGGATGCCGGCGATCGTCGCGACCTCGCTGGAGAGCGCGAGCTTGCCGGCCATGTAAGTCTGCCACGACTTGCCCTGGATGGCGTTGATGCCGTCAACGAGCCGCACAGGCACGCCGAGGGCGGTCGAGATCAGGTCGGAGTATTCGCGGGCCTTCTTGCCGATGTCGGAGAACTTCCACTGGATGCTCTCGCGGTAGTTGTAGAAGTAGCCCTTGTAGAAGATGCCGAACAGTTCGTTGTGGCTCGAGAGGTCCACGGAGAACCACAGGTAGACCTTCTTGTCGGAGAAGTCCACGGCATCCACGACGTCGAAGGCCCGCTCCTGCACGGTCGCCAGTGCGGCCTCACGGGCCTCCAGCGACGCGTCGCGGCCGAGGCGGTCGGCCTGCTTGAGCGCTTCGCGGACCGCCGTCACCGCGGCCTCGATCTTCGGCACCGCGGCGGCGAACTCCTCGATCAGCGCCGCGCGCTCCTCCAACTCCGCCGGCCCGAGCTGCTTCTCGTGGAGCTTGCCGGCGTTCGGGTCTTCGCCCCGCGCGCGCTTGGCGGTCTTCTCCAGCCGCCGAGCGTTCTTCGCGGCCAGCTTCACCGCGCGCTCAATGCGACCCATCGCCCGCAGCCGCTCATCGGCCAACTCCTCGGGCGTCTTCTCCTCCTCGAGCGACTCGGTCTCATCCCACACGCGCGCGATCGAATCCTCGAGCTCCTTGCGCGCGGTGTTCACCAGCTCGAACATGTGCTTGACGCGCTTCTCACCGTGCGCCCCGCGCACGAACTCGCGCACGAAGGCCTTGGTGCCGGTGAGGGCCTGGAAGTGCCCGGACGTCGCGAGGAAGACCACGGTGCGCTTCGGAGGCTGCTGCGTAAAGCCCTTCGCGAGCTCCATCAGCGCCGCGATCGAAGCTGCGTTCTCGGCGCCGGGGGCCTGGTCGGGCGTGATCGAGATCGAGTCGTAGTAGGCCTGGACGACAACGCGCTGGTTCTTGAGGCGCGGGTCGCTGCCCTCGATCGTCGCGATGACGTTCTCGCCCGTGACTTCCTTCCACTGCATGTCGCAGCGGACGGTCACCGGGACGCGGTCGCGCGAGAGGAGCAGGCCCATCAGGTGATCGGCGGCCTCGCGCGGGATCCAGTAGCGCGGGATGTCCACCGGGATCGACAGGAACTTGGCCTCGGCCTCGCCGCGGATCGTCTCCTCCGGCTCAATGAACAGCACGGCCTTGGTGCCGAGGAGCGGTCCGTTGAACCACTCGGTCTGGCAATTGAAATCCACCATCGTGATGGAGTCCGTAATCTCCTGACCGTTGAAGGCGCGCAGGTTGCCGGCGCCGACGTAGATCAGGTCGCCGCTGATGCCCTCGGCGGGCGTCTTGGCGGTCCGGACGAGGTTCGGCCAGATCGGCAGCATCTCGAAGCTGGGGCCGTTCTGGACGCTGATGGAGGCCGGGCGGCCCTGTTCATCGGGCTCGGCGATGGGGACGACGACCGGGAACTCCTGGACGGTGACGTCGTCGATCCCGAGGCTGCGGAAGCCCGCCTCGACCATCTGCGCCGCCTCGTGGCAGCCAGGATAGCCGGTCACGCGCGTCTCGAGCGCCTGCAGGTCGGAGATCAGGCCGCGCATGGCCTGCTCATCCACCGCCGAGGCGGCCATCTCGTAGTCGGTATCCGACTCGAGGACGATCTCCTCTTCATGTCCGCCCTGTGCGAGGGCCGGTGCCCCAGCCATGGCCAGCGCGAGGATGGATATGATGATGCCTGTTGCCCGAAGTGGACGCAGCAAGTTCCCTTCACCGCCTCCGGAGAATTGCGCGCACGCACGCCGACGGCCGACTCCCCCGGTCGTCCGCCGTCTTCGCAGAGAGAAACCTGGCGCGCGGCAACCCACCGCGCGCCAGTTCGATGACTCTACCCCACCGTCAGGGCCTCACGCAGGCGCGGGCCCGGGCTCGTCCTGAGCCCCTTGCGCGACACTCAGACCAGCAGTCGCGCTACACACCAAGTGTGCCGACCTCGAGGTCGATGTCGGCGCGGTTCTCAACCCGCTCGATCTGACCGTCGCGGATGTGAATGACGCGGTCCGACACGTCGATCATCTTCAGGTCGTGGGTCGCGGAGATGACCGTGACGCCGCTCTCCTCGTTGAGCTCCTTGAGCAGGTCGATGATCTCCTTGCCGGTCTGCAGGTCGAGGTTACCGGTCGGCTCGTCGGCGAGGATGATCGCCGGATTGTTCGCCAGCGACCGGGCGACCGCAACACGCTGCTGCTGTCCGCCGGAGAGCTCGTAGGGCTTGTGATGCAGGCGGTCGCCGAGGCCGACGAGGTCGAGCAGCAGTGCGCCGCGCTCCATCATCTCATCGCTGCTCATCCCGGCGAAGATCATCGGCAGCGTGACGTTCTCAAGCGCCGTCATGACCGGGATCAGGTTGAAGGTCTGGAAGATGTAGCCGATCTTCCGGCAGCGCAGCCAGGCCAGCTCGAACGCGTCGAGCTGCGCCATGTCAACCTCTTCGATGAAGCAGGTGCCCTTGGTCGGCTTGTCGAGGCCGCCGACCATGTTGAACAGCGTGCTCTTGCCCGAGCCCGACGGGCCCATGATCGAGAGGTACTCGCCGCGGCGGATGTTGACCTCGACGCCCTTGAGCGCCGGGACCTCCACCTCGCCCATCACGTATATCTTGTGCAGGTCCTTCGTGCGCACGATGAACTCATGCGTGGTCATCGAGTCATCGCCGGTGACCTCGCGCAGCGTCTCCCGCCGATGGCCCATCTCCGCCATGACGTTGCGCAGGTCGGCCTTGCAGTTCGGGCAGATCGTGACCAGCCCGGTTGTCTCCTCAACATGACCGCATTCGGGGCATTCGATTCTCGCCATGGTAAGCTCTCCTTGGTGCCGACTGCGCCGCCAGGCCACGCGTGCCGGTCGGCGGCCGGTGATGAAGGCTGTCAGACTTCGGTTGCCAGCGCGGCCGCCGGTGGCATCTGCGCCGCGCGCATCGCCGGTGGCACCGCCGCCACCAGCGAGAGAAAGATCCCGATACCAAGCGCGATCAGGATGTAGACCAGCATCTGGCCCCAGTCCATCATCGCGGCAACGCCGCTCTGCTTCGCGACATAGACCAGCAGCATGATCCCATGCCCGAGCAGCGCACCCACGAGCGATCCGATGAAGCCGAGCACGACCGACTCAATCAGGAACAGGCGCACGATGAACTCATCCAGCGCCCCGAGGCACTTCATCGTGCCGATCTCGCGGAAACGCTCAGTCACGGACATCAGCATCGAGTTGGTGATCCCGACCGCCGAGACCATCAGCGACATGACGACCAGCCAGGTCTGCCGCGCCGCCCGCGCCTGCTCTTCGGCCTTGGCCTCTTCCGCGCCGGGAGCGATCGCCGTCTCGTCGGCGCTGATAGCCGTCGCACTGCGCGCCTCGTAGGCCGTGATGCCTTCCTGCGCGACCTTCGAGGTCCATACGGATGTGAGGAACGCGATCCCCAGCACGATTCCCGCGCCGGTGATCATCGCGCGGCCGAGGCGCATGGTGACGTTTCGGTAGCTGATACGCGCCGCCTGACCCCACGGCAGCGTGATCTGCCTCTGCACCTGCCCCCAGTCGGTGTCGGACTTGTATATCCTCTTCGCCAGTTCGCCCTTAATCATCGGACCGTATTCCATCCCTTCCCCGGCAGGCTCTCGCGAGAGCTACGCTCCGCCGTGGTTCGCCGGGTCAGATAGTGTCCATCTTGTGCCGGGGCCGCTGATGGCTACCGGCGCGCGTGCGCTGTGACGGCAGGTTCATTCCCCCTGCCTCGCCAGATATCCTTCTCCCCCCGGAGCATTTTTTCCTCGCCGCCGTGCAAGCTCCTCCATCGAGCCTGCTCGCATCCTCCGCGCCCCCTCCAGGACACGCGCCGCAGCGTTGACTCCCCCGCCTGCGGCGGAGTAGACTCAGGTGCGGAAGAAAGGGTCGCGGCGAACGGCCGCTCCCCGCGGTTCACTCTTGCTCGGGGTGGGACTCAATGGCTCTGGCCGCTAGTAAACCCACACGCTCTGCCCGACCCGGACGACTGGCTGTCCGGGTTATTGCCCCGATCGTCTTCGCGGGCGCGCTGTGGTTCCTCTTCACCCACGTGGTCCGCTTCGGCGTCATCGAGAGCGGGTCGATGAACCCCACGCTTCAGCTCCGCGACTACTACGTCATTCGCCTCGACGCCTATGAGGCCGGCAGGAAGCCCGAACGGGGCGACATCGTCGTCTTCGAGCGCCCCGGCGACGACATCTTCGTCAAGCGTGTCATCGGCGTTGGCGGAGACGTTCTCGGCATCGCCCGCGGCAGCGTCTGGCTCAACGGGAGCTGGCTGAAGGAGCCGTATCTGAAGGAGCGTCCGCTCACTGAACTGCCCCTTGCGACGGAGATACCTGAGGGCCACGTGTTCGTGCTCGGTGACAACCGCAACACCAGCGAGGACAGCCGGGACTTCGGCCCGGTTCCGGTGGCAAACGTGGTCGGCCAGGTCACGAAGATCGTGTGGCCTCTAACGCGAGCGCACGAGTTCACGCCGTTCCACTACCGCCAGCGCAGCACTTCTGCGGCCGTGCCGGGATCTGAGTAGCCGAGCGGCGTGCGCGGCGAGCCCTTTCGGCATCATGCGGTAGAGTAGACGAAGCCCCCCCGGCTGTCAAGCTGCGCATCCCCCCAACCATCTCGTGCCACGGGCGCCCCCGCCCGTGGGCCGCTTCACCTCGCGCTTCGGCCGCCGGTGCAGGGAACAGGCTCCCCGCTCACTCCGCGATCGCGACCGCCTCAGCCAGCGCCTCGCGAGGCGTCAGGCGCCCGCTCAGCGCGTAGATCAGCGCATTCGCAAGCGCCGGGCGCAGGCGATACCAGCTCGACAGCGGCACCCCGTCCGCCCCGCTGAGCGCCACCACGTGCGCCGACCACGGCTCCATCCCGCCGAGCTCCGCCACCAGCTCACGCGTCGCCGGCACCCCCGACATCATCGCCAGCAGACGCTGGGTCTCTTTCTCCGCCACGTAGCGCATCAGCCGAAGCGCATTCTCCTGCCGGTCCGTGCCCTCGAAGGCCACCAGCCAGTCCACCGCCAGCGCACCAGAGCCGTCCTGCGCCATCGGCAGCGGCGCCACCGCCCACTCCGGCACTTCGTCGGTCGCGCGCAGCACTCGCGTCGCCCAGATCGGCGCAATCACCATCGCCAGCCGCCCCTGCGCGAACAGATCGACCAGCTCGGCCTCGCTCCACGTCAACGTCTCGGGCTGCAGCGCCCCGCGCGACTGCAGATCCACCAGCAGCTCCAGCGCGCCTTCGTAGTCCGGGCGCACGTTCCGCCGCTCCTCCGAGTTCCCATCCGAGAGCGTCGGGCCATCGGCCACATCGGCCAGGTCGACCGCGCCTGCCGCCCGCGCGAGCGCGTACAGCAGCTCCTCTCCCCCGCCCAGCGGCCTCTGCATGCCCAGTCCGTAGCGCGCAGGCGGCTTCGCCAGCTCCTCCGCGCACGCCACCAGCTCGTCGAGGGTCGCGGGCACCTCCAACTCCGCCTCGGCCAGCAGGTCCGGGCGGTAGTAGAGTGCGCGGGTGGAGACACGCCACGGCACGCCGCGGGTCTGTCCGGGCAGGCGGCGCATCACCGCGGGCTCGAAGTCGCGCCGCAGCTCGCGGCCGAGCTCGTCCGGCACCGCCAGCAGTTCGTGCCGGTTGTCCCACGCGTACTGCTCGCTCATCACCGTCAGGTCCGGGGCGTAGTCGCGGTAGCCGCCACACCAGCGCGGGATCCAGTCGGCCTGCAGCGCGGCGTCTTTCCATTCGAGGCACACGATCACGTCAGGGTTCGCGTGCTGGAAGCTGAAGACCAGCTCGGTGAGGGCCCGGCGCTCGCCGGGCATGCCGCTGTCCCAGAGCGTCACCTGCAGGTTCGTGCGCGGCCCGACTTCCGGCGCGGCGGCGCAAGGCAGCACCGCCATCAGCGCCAGCAGGGCCGCGCATCGCACGAGAACAGGCACGGCCGCGGCATGGATGCCGCGGCCGATGCTCGATGCTGTCGCTGAGACCGTCACAGTGCGCTCCCCCTGAGCTCGCGACTTCAGAGGCCGACCTCCTGGATGGTGAGGCTGACCCGGATGATGACCTTCATCGGCTCGGCCGGCGGCTGCATCTGCGCCCCCATGCCGAACTCACCCATGGCGCCGGGCATCGCACCGGGCGGGAACGCGCCGGGCGCCATCCCCGGATCGATCATCCCCGGATCCATCATCCCCGGATCCATCCCCGGATCCATCCCCATGCCCATCATGTCGCCGCCCATGCCCATCTCGGTCATCTGCGCCGCGCGCTCGATCTCAAACGTGTGCGTGACCGTGTCCACGAGGCGCAGCGGGCGATGCAGGTCCCACGACCAGTAGGTGATG
>JALGSW010000168.1 GCA_029821635.1 Candidatus Zipacnadia bacterium | reverse complement strand
CTCGCGGCGCTCAAGACCGTGCCCGATGAGCTGTACGAGGCTGCGGAGATCGACGGCGCGGGCCTCTGGCAGAAGATCCGGCACATCACGCTGCCGATCCTCCACCCGCTGATCGTGATCAACTTCGTCGGCGCGTTCATCGGCACGTTCCATCAGATGCAGAACATCTTCGTGATGACGGGCGGCGCGGCCGGCACGCGCGTGCTGAGCCTGCACATCTGGTACACGGCCTACGCGGACCTGAAGTTCGGCCCCGCAACTGCCACCGCGTGGGTGCTCGGGAGCGTGCTGATCGGCTTCACCGTGTGGCAGTTACGCATACTGCGGCGGGTTGAGTTCAGGCGCGCGGAGGACTAGACGGGAGGGCAGGGCGGCCTCACCCCCCCGGCCCCCCTCTCCCTGGCGCGACAAACGACGTCGCGCAAGCGGGAGAGGGGGGAGAACGACTGCCGGCAGCCGTTGCCGTTGTGGCCCCGGCGCCCTCGCCGGGGGCCTTTGGTGTCGCGTGAGAGATAGCTAATGCCAATCGTACCGCGAGTCGGGAGAAAGAGTGCGTCGGTGGTCGGCTTCCTGAGCGGGAGTTACGTGCTCCTCACGCTCGGAGGTCTGACCATGGTCATACCGTTCATGATCATGCTCACCGGCGCGATCAGCAACGAGTGGGACTTCGACCGCCACTCGCCCGTGCCGCTGTACGTGTTCGACCGCTCCGAGCGCTACATGAAGTACGTCTCGGAGAAGTACCTGTCCGTCAACCGCGAGTTCCCGCGCGACTGGCGGCTGTTCAGCGCCGCTTACCAGCCTCCCGCGGCCTGGACGTCATTCCGCGCCATCCGCGAGGACCCCGCGTACCGCGAGCAGCCGCCGCTGATGTTCGGCGCGCAGGAGGGCCGCGAGGAGCAGCTTGAGCGCCTGCGCACCGACTACGAGGAGTGGCTCGGGACCCTCGACCCGATGATGACGCTGCCGATGTTCGCGCGCTTCACGATCCCCGATTACCAGAACTTCATCCGCGCGAAGTACGAGCGACAGTATCTGGAGGCGACCGGACAGGACCGCGCTGGCATCGACGCCCGCACGCTGGAGAAGGGCGCGCTGTCGGCCATGGCGGAGAAATGGCAGGAGGCGCGCTTTACGGGCTTCTTCTACCTCGGGATGATGACCGAGGCGTCGCTGCCGTATCACCTGCGCGAGTGGCTGCCGCCGCTGGATGAGCGGCGCTTCCAGGACTACATGCAGTTCCTGCACCAGCTCCCGCCCGACCGGGTCGTGCCGATCACCGCGCGCCACCTGTGGGTGCGCTACCTGGAGAGTATCGCGGGGAATCTCACCGCTTTCAACGAAGCCACCGGGCTGGACGTGGACGCCTACAACAAGGTCGATCTGCCCGTGACGGAGCCGGCAAATCCGCGTCTGCGTGAGCTGTGGCGCGAGTTCATCTATGAGAAGTGGCCGCTGTGGCTGATCGAGCTGCCGGAAACGATGCGCGATGACTGGCTCGGCTATCTGCGCGGGCGGTTCGAGACCATCGACGCATACGATCGCTTCATCGAGGCCGACTACGCCTCGTGGGATGATGTGCACTGGGACGGCGCCTCGCCGATCAACTCGCTGGAGCGCAACGTCTGGCGCGACTTCCTCCTCAGCCGCGATCCGGAGGTGCTGGCGGCGCATCGCGTCTCCGCGGAGCGCTCCTGGTGGGAGTTCCTGCGAGCGAGATACGCCACTCCGGAGGCGTTGAACGCCGCCTACGGCTGGGACATTGCGGGCTTCGACGACGTGCGGGTGCCGATCGCGGAGGCAGATTACGCGCAGTTCCTCGCGAACGAGCGGCCGTTCCTGCGCTCCAGCCTGACCTTCAACTTCCACCGCGTCTTCGGGTACATGGCGATCCAGGGGCGCGCGGTCTTCAACACCTTCATCCTGGTGCTGCTGAGCATCGCCGCGACGCTGACGGTCAATCCGCTGGCCGCCTACGCGCTAAGCCGCTTCCGCCTGCGCGCCACGCATCAGATACTGATCTTCCTGCTGGCCACGATGGCCTTCCCGGCGGAAGTGTCGATGATCCCGAACTTCCTGCTCCTGCGCGAGCTCAGCCTGCTGAACACCTTCGCGGCACTGGTGCTCCCCGGCCTCGCGAGCGGCTTCAGCATCTTCCTGCTCAAGGGCTTCTTCGACAGCCTGCCGGGCGAGCTGTTCGAGGCCGCGACTATCGACGGCGCGAGCGAACTGACGATCTTCGGCCGGATCGTGCTGCCGATGACCACGCCAATCATGGCGTACATGGCGCTGCTCTCGTTCATGGCGGCTTACGGCGGCTTCATGTGGGCGTTCCTGGTCTGCCAGAATGAGAAGATGTGGACGCTGATGGTGTGGATGTACCAGTATCAGCAGACCGCCGCGCAGTTCCCGTACATGATCATGGCGGCGTTCGCGCTGGCCTCGATCCCGACGCTGCTCATGTTCATGTTCTGCCAGAACATCATCCTGCGCGGGATCATCGTGCCGCAGATGAAGTGACGGCGGCACGCTGTTGTTGCCAGTCGTGGTCGTTGTGGCCCCGGCGCCTCGCCGGGGGCGAGATCAGGCCATGACAGTACTGGACGGCCCCTCGCGGGGGCGCGAGGGCCACAACAGCAACGACTGACGGCAGCGGCTGACGGCAGGTGCTCGGCGGCTGAGCATGGAAGAATGAGGGTGACTCGATCGGCGAGAAAGGGTGGCCGGATGCGGAAAGAACTCTTCAACAGCGATCTGCTCGCATTGACGCCAGACGCGCTGGCCTCCGAGCTTGCGGGCACCGAGGAGAACGCGGACCTGTGCCGCGCGGCGGCGCTCATCGCGTCAGCGCTCAACCGCGGTGGCATGGTCGCCCTGTGCGGCAACGGTGGCAGCGCCAGCCAGGCCGAGCACTTCGCCGGTGAGTTGGTCGGGCGGTTCACGATGGACCGGCCCCCGCTGCCCGCCATCGCGCTCACGAGCAACTCCGCGGTCGTGACGGCCATCGCCAACGACTACGGCTTCGAGGAAGTCTTCGCGCGACAGGTCGAGGCATACCTGGGCTCCGGAGACGTGCTCGTCGGCCTGACGACCAGCGGCCGCAGCCGGAACGTCGTGCGGGCCTTCGAGGTCGCGCGCGAGCTTGGCGTCGCCACGGTCGCGTTCGTGGGCCGAGCCGGCGACGCCGACGAGGTGCTGCGCTCGGCCGACGTGGTGCTGGCGGCGGAGACCAATGACGGAACGCCGGCGGTACAGGAGACGCACGAGGCGCTCGGCCACCGCCTCTGTGCGCTGGTGGAGTGGGCGTTGTTCGGTGAGAGGAGAGATCGCTGTGGGGCTTGTGATCCCGCGTGAAGCATTCAGGCGCATGAGGGACGAGCTGATCGGCTCGCCCCGGATCGTCTTCACGAACGGCTGCTTCGACCTGCTCCACCCCGGGCACCTGCGGCTGCTGCACCAGGCCCGGGCGCTGGGCGATGCGCTGGTGGTGGGCCTCAACTCCGACGAGTCGGTGCGCCGCCTCAAGGGCCCGTCGCGGCCCGTCACGGGTGAGGCCGACCGGGCGCGCGCGCTCGCATCGCTGCTCACCGTGGACTTCGTCATCATCTTCGAGGAGGACCTGCCGACGGAGACGATCCGGTCGGTGCGCCCCTCGCATCACGTCAAGGGCGGCGACTACACGCTCGATCAGCTCCCCGAAGCGGCGGTCGTGCACGAGCTGGGCGGGGAGGTCGTGCTGCTGCCGATCCAGGAAGAGTACTCGACCACAGGCACCCTCAGCCGCATCGCGGAAACTCCGCCGCATGAGGCGGACAGGTGAGCAGTCTCGCGCAGAAGCGCCGCCTCGACACGCTCATTGGCGGACCGATCACGGCCGTCCTGAACGTGCTCGCGCGGCTCCTCGGAGCGATCCTCGGGCGCGATCACTCGCTCGGCGCCCCGCCACGGCGCATCCTGCTCATCAAGCTCATCGGCCAGGGCAGCGTCGTGCAGGAGACGAATCTGATCCGCGCCCTGCGCCGCAAGTACCCCGAGGCCACGCTCTGCTTCCTGTGCTTCCCCGAGGTGAAGGGCCTCGTCGAGCGCCTCGAAGACATCGACGAGGTGATCGTGCTCGATGACAGCGGGTACGCGCGGCTGGCGTGGTCGGTGCTGCGCTTCGTCGGGCGATCGTGGCGCAGGCGCCCGGACGTGGTCATCGACCTCGAGGTCTTCTCCAAGTTCAGCACGATCCTCGCGACGCTCACCTGCGCCCGCGACCGCGCCGGCTACTACCTGAGCAGCACACGCTTCCGCCGCGGCCTCTACACGCACCTCGTCTACTACAACCGCATGAGGCACGTGCAGGAGGCCTACCGCCAACTCGGCCGGGCGCTCGGGGTGGACTCCGAGGTCGGGCAGCCGGTCATGCCGAGCGTGAGCGACGACGAACACGCGGAGGCCGAGCGGCTCCTTGCCGAAGCCGGGCTGGACGAGCGGAAGCTGCTGCTGGTGAACGTGAACGCGGGCGAGCTGATGCTGGAGCGGCGCTGGCCGGGCGAGCAGTTCGCGCGCGTCATGGAGGTTTTCGCGCAGCGCGATGACGTGCTGATGGTGATGACGGGCTCCCCCGGCGAGCGCGAGTACACCGAGTCAGTGCGAGCGCTCGTGCCCGAGCCCGCGCGCGAGCGGATCGTGAACGCAGCCGGAGGCACCTCCTACGGAGGCTTCCTGGCGCTGCTGGCGCGAGCCGACGTGGTGCTGACGAACGACAGCGGGCCGATGAACCTCGGCTGGGCGATGGGCGCCTCCACCGTCTCGCTGTGGGGGCCGGGGCTGCCCGCGAGCTACCGGCCGCTGACCGGCGATCACCGCGTGGTGGTCGCGACGACCTACTGCTCCCCGTGCATCTACTTCGTGGACGAGCTGCCGTGCGCGGGTGAGAACGTATGCATGCAGCGCATCAGCGTGGGGGAGGTCGTCGGTGCGGTGGCGGAGCTGCTGGAGATGGAGGTCGAGGCTCCGGAGGAAGCGGAGCACCGCGCGTCCGGCTACGAGGCGCATGAGGGCTACCTCGTGCGCGTGTCGGTGGCGGAGGAGAGCGCGCATGAGTAGCGGCCGCGAGCCCTGCCCGGTCTGCGGCGCCGAGGCCGGTCGCGAGCATCACCCGGGCATGGCGCCTCGGATGCTGCGCTGCGCCGACTGCTCGCTCGTCTGGCGCCCCGGCGTCGCTGCCTTTCCGGTTGCCGATGAGACCTACGAAGAAGGCTACTACGAGTGGTGGCTGGAGCTGCCCGAGGCGGTGGCGGCCAAGCGCGCGACCTTCGCACGCCTGCTGGCGCTGCTGGAGCGCCAGGTCGCTCCGGGCAGCCTGCTGGACGTCGGCAGCGCGGTCGGCCTGCTGCTGGAGGTGGCGCGCGAGCGCGGTTGGGAGCCGACCGGCGTCGAGGTCTCCCGGCATGCGGTGCAACTGGCTCGTGAGCGGCTGGCGGATGGCGCGACCATCTACCACGGGCGGCTTGAGGACGCCCCGCTGGACGACGCGAGCTTCGACGCGATCACGATGACCGACGTGCTGGAGCACCTCCCCGACCCGATGGCGAGCCTGCGGCGCTGCCGCGAGTTGCTCGCGCCGGACGGCCGACTGCTCATCACCACGCCTGCCGTCGGCTGCCTGTCCGAGCGTCTCATGGGCGGCGGCTGGTTCCAGTACAAGGACGAACACACGCGCCTGTTCACCGCCCGGGCGCTGCGGACGGCGCTCGATCGAGCGGGCCTCGCGATCGAGGCCACCGGCTCGGTGCGCAAGACGCTGAGCCTGGCCTTCGTATCGCGGCACTTCGACGCGTACCCGCGTCCGGTGCTGAGCCCGGCGCTACGCGGCCTGACGCGGGCCCTCGGTCCCCTGGCGCGCGTGACGCTGCCGATGGCCTCAGGGGAGATGTGGGCGGTCGCGCGGTCGCGTTGAGCGAAGGTTCCGACGCGTCGCGTGGAGAAGCACCTTCCGTCGGCACACTCGATGGGATGGAGGCCACGTTCACGGTGTCTGAGGCGCGCCCCCCTGAGCAGGAACCGCCCGGCAGCGAAGCCCCGGAGGCCGCGCGCGCGTGGAACCCGCGGCGCGATCCGCTGGTCTGGGCGATCCTCGGTGTGTACTTCGCGCTCGCGATCGCGAGCAGTTTCATCCACGAGCTCGGCTATGCCGCGGACGAGACGAGCCGGCACCTGCCCTACGTCGAGTGGCTCTACCACGAGCGCACCCTCCCGCCCGACGACCCGACGGTTGAGGCCGGGGCGCTGGAGCTGCATCCCCCTCTCTACTACGCGGCGTTGACGCCGCTCTACGCATTCATGGAGCCCTACGGGCGGCGCGCGGTGCTGCTGGCGCTGCGGCTCACGTCGCCGCCGCTGGTGCTGGTCGTGCTGTTGCTGTGGTTCGCGGTCATCCGCCGGGCGTGTGCGAACGATCGCCGGGCATCGCTGGCGGTGCTGGCGGTCACTGCATGGTGGCCGGACCTGTTCGTGGACGCATCGATGCTGACGAACGACGTCGGCACGCTGCTGGCCCTCTCCGCGCTGCTCTACCTGATCAGCGTGCGGCACTGGGAGCGGCGGGACCTCGCCTCGGCGGTGATCTGGGGCGCGCTGGTGGGCATCGGCGGACTGGTGAAGACTTCGGTGCCGGTGGCGGGCGCACCGCTGATCGGCATCGCGCTGATCTGGCAGCATGGCAAGCGTTTCTACCGCGACGGCCGCTTCTGGACGCGCGGGCTCCTCGCCGCGGCCGCCTGCCTCGCGATCTGCGGCTGGTGGTTCGCGCGCAACCTCGAGGTACATGGCTCGCTCACGGGCGTCACGCCCTCACTGGGCTTCCGCCCGATTCCCGAGGCCATCAGCAACTTCGAGGCGCTCACCTACGGGATGGTCTGGCCGCTGGTGCTGCGGGCGATCAACGGCCTGTGGGTGAGCGTCTTCGCGGGCGCGGTCTGGTTCCCCGACTGGTCGCACGCGGTCGTCTACACGCTGCTGCGCATCGTGACGGCGGCGGGGATCGCGGGCGTGCTCGTCGGCATCTGGCGGCTCGCGAAGGGCCGCGTGCGCTTCGCCGAGGGACAGGCGCCCGCGCTGCTGTTGCCGATCGCGGGCTTCGGCGTGCTCTACCTCTCGGACATCTACGTCTCGACCTTCATCCACATGGGCTTCTACCAGGGCGGGCGCTACCTGCTCCCGTTCCTGCCGGGTCTGACGCTGCCGCTCGTGTTGGGCATCCGCCAGCTCGTTCCGCCGCGCTGGCGCGTCCCTGCGACGGTCGCGCTGGCGGTGCTGTTCCTGTGTCTGAATTTCCTCGCGTGGTATCACATCATCACGTACTGGAACCCCTACGTGCTGAGTACGGCCGGGCGCTTCCACTGAAGACGATGCGATTCAACGGAGTGTGATCGACCGATGGCCTCGAAGCTCGCAGCATCCCTCCTGCTTCTCACCGCGATGGCTGCCGGGGCGGTGGACGTAGCCCCGACGCCCGATGAGTTCCTCATCCCGCAGCTCGCGGTCGGTGTGGACGGTGACCTCGCCGAGTGGGACCTCGACGCGCGCGGCTACGTCATCGACCCCGAGCGCGCCCAGGACGACCCGGCGATCGTGCCGATGCCATCCGATCCCGCCAACCCGCTCACGAGTGCGTCGGACCTCAGCGCGGTCGTGGCGCTTGCGTGGGATGAGACGAACCTCTACGTGGCCGGGCGCGTGCGCGACGACGACCTGCGCGGCATCAAGCCCGGTTCGCCGCACAACGTCGGCCCGGCGGGCTGGTTCTGCGACTCGGTCATGCTGCAGATCCACTCATTCCGCGAGCCGCTGAGGACGAACAGCCCCTTCACCGCCTCGCCGAACCTGAACCTGCGCTACGAGGCGCCGGACGGCGGCCGCGGGCGGTTGATCGACGATCCGCGCGGCAAGCTGGACACGGTGGAGGAGTACTGGAAGCTCACCGAGCACTCGACGCTCGCAACGCGTGAGACCGCCGACGGCTACATCGTGGAGGCGGCGATCCCGTGGGCGGACTTCGACTACGCGCCGCAGGTGGGTGACAGCTTCCGCGCGTGCTTCCTGCTGGGTGACATCGACACAGATGAGAAGCTCACGCAACTCGGCTGGCAGTTCGGCGAGTCGCGCGAGCGACCGGTCTTCCGGCTGTTGGGCCGCCCGGAGGCGACCGCGCTGCTGTCGCTGTCCACGGCGCGCCCGGAGGCGGGGAAGCGGTGGTCGGTGCGCTACCAGGTGGACGCCCGCGCCGGCGAGGTGACCGTGACGCGCCTGGCGCTCGTGGGCGCGCAGGGGGAGGCGGCCGCGCAGGAGATCGGCGCGGCGATCCCCGAGGGCAGCACCGGCAGCGATGTGCTGACCTTCGACGCGATGCCCGGTGATCCTGGGGACTACGAGGTGCGGCTGGAGGCGAGCATCGACGGGCAGCCGGCGGTGCTGCGGACGGCGACCTACACGCTCCGTCCCGGAGCCGAGCCCGCACCAATGATCGGCAACACGCCCGGTGAACTGCACCACATGCGCCCCGACCGCGTCGCGCACAGCGCCTACGAGGACCATCGGCGAGGGATCATCGAGCACGGGTACATCCAGGATCGCTCGGGCTACGAGCGCTACATGCTCACGCACGTAGCCGACTACCTCGATCGGATGATGCCGTACTACCTGGAGCACAGCGACCGGAACATGTATGACCTCATCATCGAGGCCTACGCGCTCCACCGGCTGACCGGCGAGGCGAAGTACGCCGACTGGACGCGCCGGGCGATCGACGCGGCGCTGACGAATCAGGACGGTGACGGGCTTGATCCGCACGAGCTGATGCGACTGTGCGAGGTGCGCTGGCACGTCTGGCAGCGCGATCCGGACACGCAGCTTGCGCCGCCGGATGCCGAGGAGCGCTTCGCGCGGGCGTGGGCGCGCGTGGCGACCGAGCATGACGCCGGGTGGCTGTTCGGCGAGTGGGGCTATCACAACCGCTGCTGGCACCGTCTGTGCGTCGCGAAGGTCGCGCGGCACTTCGCCGAGCAGCTCGGTGAGCCGGTCGCACCGCGCATCGTCGAGTACATCGACTGGCACCAGCCGAAGTTCGATCAGTTCGGCTACTGCACGGACAACTCATCCGGCTACCACTGGGTCGGGTTCCGCTACCCGGTGTGGTGGAACATGGCGCTCGGGACGCTGGAGGAGGTCGCGCAGCACGAGGAGCTGGTGGCCGCGATGAGCCGCTGGCGGAGGTACTCGTCGCCCTCGGGCGCGGTGCCTAACTTCGGCGACACCAGCGGCTGGAACACCGGTGCCGGCAGCGCGATGGCCTACTATGAGCTAATGAGCACGCTCACCGGCGACGGGAAGTACCGCTGGCAGGCGCACCGGATCGCGGAGTACAACTACAACCACTTCTGGCCGAGCCACGATCAGTATCACGGGCCGCGCGACTTCACCGCGGTGGGCTTCTGCCGCGCGTGGCTCTTCGCCGACGACCGCGTGCCACCGCAGGCGCCGAGCCAGGCCAGCACCGTGACCTTCCGCACGCGCGTGGTGGACGCGACGCCCGAGGACAAGGCGTCGCAGCCGGGCTGGTCGGGCGCGACGATGGCAGACGAGCAGGTGCCGGACAAGCTGATCCTCAGCTCCGGGAACGATCCGCAGCGGCTGTGGGGGCTGGTGGAGCTGATGGCGAAGGGCGGGCACTGCGGCGAGCTGCCGGGGCACATCGCGACGCTGATGGTGCATGACAGCGCGCTGCTGGTCGGGCAGGGCTACTACGAGCGCTCGCAGGACTTCAACAACGTGGTCTGGATCGAGGACCTTGAGGGGCTGGCGGCCGACCCGCGGCCGCTGCGGACC
>JALGSW010000167.1 GCA_029821635.1 Candidatus Zipacnadia bacterium | reverse complement strand
TTGGCCCATTGCTGTGCGCTTGAGGACGCCATTCTCTATCACCTCAAGCGCGGTAGTTCTGGAAACTTATACAGCGTACCTCCTCTCGCCGCAAGAAATGTGCGTAATGCATAGTCCGGAACGGAGAGGGGGGCGGGGGGAGAGGTCGGACGTCCTACCTGTCCCACTCCTCAACCTCGAAGCCGATGAGCTTCGCGAGCTGCTTGATCGGCTTGCGCAGGTCGCCAAAGGTCGCGCAGCGATGGCAGCCATACTCCAGCACGTCATGCCACCCGATGATCCGCTCGGCGTCCTCGACCTTTACCGGCAGCTTGTTGCGGCAGATGATGTCGGGCCAGGTCTCGCCGTAGACCTGTGCGCCATCCACGCTTGTCCCCGTGTAGAGCGTGATATTGCGCTTCATCGGGAAGACTTTCCAGACGGTCACGGGCACGCCAACCGGGAAGGAGATCTCGGCCGGCACCGCGCCGTCACGATGGCCGAGGTCCTCGTGCCACTTGCCCGTGGTGTAGTCGCGGAGCTTGTAAGTGAGGTCCTCATCGCCCCACAAGCGGTTGATCGGCGTCCCGCAGTGCATGTGCAGCGTGATGTCGTTCGCGATGTCCACCGCATCGTCATGCACAAAGCTCATGCGGCCGAAGATGTGCCACGCGAAGAGCTGGGCGAAGGTCGTGCCCGTGTATGACTGGTAGCACCCGACGATCCCGCGCTTCTGGAACTCCGTCATCGCCAGCGAGGTCGTGCTGGTGATGCCCTCGTCCAGGGCGCGGTACTCGCCGTTCACCATGATCGCCACCGGATCGAGGCCGTGTTCCTCGCGGATCGCGTCGATCGCGAGATAGAGCTTCGCGGACTTGAGGATCTCGTCCTCGATGCCCTTCTGCACACTCACCGCGCCGGCCTGCCACGCCTCAGCCACCGGCCGCGCATCGTCGTCGCGCAGGGCCTTGAAGCGCTCGATCAGGTCCTCCACGTCGTGGAAGACGAACTGCGTCCCGAAGCACTCGGCGATGCGCGCCACTATCTGCTCGTTGTAGCGCGGCGGCAGGACCTTGAAGTCCACCCCGTCGATGTCGCTCTCGGGGCTCTTGATGAAGAGGATCTTCGCCTCGCGGAGCGTGCGCAGCGCCTCGATCATCCGCACCTTGCCCACGAGGTCGTCGAACATCGCCGCCGACTTCTCCGGAGGCATGATGCCCTCGCGGTCAATTTCGGCGAAGACGACCTTCCCGTGCTCGCGGCAGACCTTGTAGGGCATCGGCTGCAGCTTGAAGAGGTTGTCCACGTAGATGGTAGGCAGGCCCGTGAATGCGAGGGGCTGTTGGGCCGGTCCGCCAATGCCCTGGTGGCGCACTGCGACGCCCTCGACCAGCACGATGCC
Organism: Candidatus Zipacnadia bacterium; assembly: GCA_029821635.1. Lineage (GTDB taxonomy): Bacteria > Armatimonadota > Zipacnadia > Zipacnadales > UBA5352 > UBA5352. Next base: position 8,512 of record JALGSW010000167.1, on the reverse strand, counting down.
GTCGATCGAGTCCTTGAACTGCTGGATCTCGCCGAGGAGGCGCTGGTAGCCGTCCGGGGTGCCGTGGAGGTCGCGCCTGACGAACTCCACGCCCGGCAGGGCCTGCTCGAGCCCGGCGAACACGTCCTCGTTGCAGACGAAGTGCTTCGGGATGCGGCGGCCGTCGTCGAGCAGGACGCTGCGGTTCACGTGCAGGCGCTGCGTGTCGTATCCGGCGGTGCAGAAGATGACGTAGACCGTCGCGCGTTCGGGCATGATGTCGCTCCCCGCGTGTGGCGTGGTGTCGCCTTCCGTGCCACGGGACGCTACTGAGAGACCTTCGCTTTGTCGATGCAGCAGTGCTTGTACTTCTGTCCGCTGCCGCACGGGCAGGGGGCGTTGCGGCCGGGCTCCTCGCCCGCCACGTACGTATGCCCCTTCTCCGTCATCTCTTCCGCCGCCTGCGACATCGGCGTGTCCACCGTCTCGCCCGAGGCCTCCGCCGCCGCCATCTGCGCGGCGTCCGGCGCATGCGCCTGCCCCGCCTCCATGCCCTCGACCGCCACGTCCTGGCGCTCCGTCGCGACCTCCGTCAGTAGCACCGCCTGCGTCAGGTCCTCCGCGATGCTCTCCAGCAGCGCCTCGAACAGCGCGTGGGACTCCCTGGTGTACTCGATCAGCGGGTCGCGCTGGCCGTAGGCGCGCAGGTAGATGCCCTCGCGCAGGTAGTCCATGTCCTTGAGATGCTGCATCCAGCGCCGGTCCACGATGCGCAACAGCCACGTCCGCTCGATCTCGCGCATCAGCTCCGAGCCGACCGTCTGCTCCTTGCGCTCGTAGAGCCGCCGCGCGCGCTCCTTCGCGATCTCCCCCTGCCCCTGCGGGTCGCCGTCAGTCAGCTCCTCAACGCTCACCAGCGCGCCGAGGCCCGGCACGCCCTCGTCCAGCGCCATGTGGTAGCGTCGCAGCCAGATGCCCTGGCAGATATCCTCGACGTTCCCCCGGCGATCGAACGGGTCCATCGCCAGCAGCCGTTCGGGGGGCAGCGCCGTCTCGACGCCCGGGATCTCCGTGCTGCGCAGCACCTGCGCCATGCCCTCCTCCGTCAGCTCGCCCTCTTCGCGCTCGTAGTTGCCCAGAGCCTCTTCGATCTGGTTCGCCCAACGCGCCGGCAGTTCGGGGTCGCCGAAGGTCTGCACCTTCTCCTCCACGACCTGCTCGACCATCGCCAGCACCGGCTCGCGCAGGTCCTCACCCTCCAGCACCCGCCGCCGCTGCTCGTAGATCAGCGCGCGCTGCACGTTCATCACGTCATCGTACTTGAGGGTGTTCTTGCGGATGTCGAAGTTCCGCGCCTCGACCTTGGACTGCGCGTTCTCAATCGACTTCGAGACGAGGCGCGCTTCGATCGCCTCCTCCTCCGGCCACCCGCCCATCAGCAAGCTGAAGCGGTCGGGGGCGAAGAGGCGCATCAACTCGTCCTCAAGCGAGACGTAGAAGCGCGATGAGCCCGGATCGCCCTGGCGGCCCGAACGGCCGCGGAGCTGGTTGTCGATGCGGCGGCTCTCGTGGCGCTCGGAGCCGAGGATGTGCAGGCCGCCGTTGGTCTTGACGCGCTCGTACAGCTCCTCGACCCGGCCGCCATCGTCGGTCCGGCCGCCGAGGACGATGTCCACGCCACGACCGGCCATGTTCGTCGCGATGGTGACGCCGCCCGCGCGCCCTGCGTCGGCGATTACCTGCCCCTCACGCTCATGCTGCTTCGCGTTGAGGATGTTGTGCGGGATCCCGACCTCGATCGCCGAGTGCAGGCGCTCGATGAAGTGCTCGTACTCGGCCTCCGCGCGCTCGTCGTCGGCGCTGCCGATGATCTGCAGGAGCCGCTCGAGATTCTCGCGCTCCAGCGGGTCGGGCTGGAGCTCCATCTCGCGGAGGACCTTGATGAGGTCCTGCCGCTTGACCTCCGGCACCGGGCTGCGCAGCGTCTCCAGGTACTCCTCGCGCTTGTCCTTGCTCACGTCCTTGCGGCCATCGTGCAGGTCGAACTGCCCGATCCGCGCCATTGCGTGCAGGCTCAGCCGCTCGGGCGTGAGGCGAGCCCCGATCAGCTCGGAGACCTCGACCGAGCGCGAGCCGACCAGCACGGGCTGCTCGCGCACGTAGCAGTCGATGATCTCGTCCACCACGCCACGGTACTTGGCCTCCTGGGTCTTGTAGACCACGTCCGGGTGATCCCCGCGCACCACCGGGCGGTTCGTCGGCAGCACCACGACCGGCATGCCGTAGATGGTGCGGAACTCGTCCTCTTCGGTCTTCGCGGTACCGGTCATCCCGGCCAGCTTGTCGTAGAGCTTGAAGAAGTTCTGATAGGTGATGCTCGCGACGGTCTGCCGGGCCTGCTGGATGCGCACGCCCTCCTTGGCCTCGATCGCCTGGTGGAGGCCGTCGGAGTAGCGCCGCCCCGGCTGCAGATGGCCGGTGAACTCATCGACGATCATCACCTCGCCCTCCTTGACGACGTAGTCGTCGTCGCGGCGGTAGAGGCCGTGGGCCTTGAGCGAGTTCTGGATGTGGTGCTTGATCTCGATGTACTCGGGGTGCTCGAGGTTGTCGATCCGCAGGGCTTTCTCGACCTTGCTCAGCCCATCTTCGGTGAGCGTCACCTGGTGGAACTTCTCGTCCACCCAGTAGTCCGCGTCCGGCTCGACCTTCTTCCCGTCCGGCCCCTCCTCGGGCTGCTCGCGCGTCCCGCGCAGGCGGCTGACGATGCGGTCGATCTCATCGTAGAACTGCTCGGACTGTTCGGGCATGCCCGAGATGATCAGCGGCGTGCGCGCTTCGTCGATGAGGATGCTGTCCACCTCGTCGATGATCGCGTAGTACAGGTCGCGCAGCACCAGCCGCTCGGGGTTGCCCGCCATGTTGTCGCGCAGGTAGTCGAAGCCGAGCTCGGAGTTCTCCACGTAGGTGATATCGCGCAGGTACATCGCCCGGCGCTCGCTGGCCCGCATGTTGTGCTGGATGTGCCCGACGGTCATGCCGAGGAATTCGAACAGCCGCCCCATCCACTCCGCCTGCCAGCGCACAAGGAAGTCGTTGGTCGTGACCAGGTGCACGCCGCGCCCGGCGAGGGCGTTGAGGTACATCGGCATCGTCGCGGTGAGCGTTTTGCCCTCACCGGTCTTCATCTCGGTGACCCGGCCCTCGTGCAGCACGATCGCGCCCATCATCTGCACGTCGAAGGGCCTCATGCCCAGCGCGCGCTTGGAGCCCTCGCGCACGACCGCGCAGGCCTCGGGCAGCAGGTCGTCGAGCGTCTCGCCCTGCGCCAGCCGGCTCCTGAACTCCTCGGTCTTGCCCTGCAGTTCGCCATCGCTCAGGCGCTCGATGCCCGGCTCCAGCGCGTTGATTGCCTCAACGCGCGGCCGCACAGCCACGAGCATCCGTTCATTCGGGTCGAAGATTCTCCTGACAAGTGATCCTATCACGGTGCCACCATCGCCTCACTGCGCGCGTGCGCGCCCTGCTTCTTACTGCGTATCCCGCGGCGCCGAATCCGGCTCCGCCGGGGCTTCGTGTGCCGGACCGTGCGTGGCCCAGTAGTCCGGCGGTCCGTCCGCCGGGCAGGCATTGTCCGCGGGCTCATCGTTGCCGAACAGGCCGCTGATCTCCGCGCCGATGACCAGGTCGTCGCTGATGTCCGAGTAGTTGAGCTTCCACGTCAGGCAGTGCGCGCGACGCCGCAGCTCCGCGTCCCACGAGCGCAACTGCCCGTCCTCAAGGTCGTGGCGAGCGCCAAAACGCACCCTCCAGAGGTCGCCGACCTTCACCTGCACGTTCGACTCGATCTCGGTCTTCACGTCCACGTCATCCCAGACGAAGGGCGTCGCTCCCGCGGTCGCCCACTGGCGCACCTCCGCGTTGAGGCCGAGCCAGTCGGTCAGCTCCGCCGCGCCGCCGAGGCCCACGCCGAGCGCGCTGTAGTGGCCGCCGTTGCCGTAGAGTTGCTCGGAAGCGTCGATCCACCACCACGCCTGGCCTGGCTCGTAGAGCCCGTCCGGGTTGCCGGTCAGGCGCGCCCGGATGCGCGCGCGGTCCTCCCTGACATCGGCGAGGCCCTCCTCCGCGCGCTGGCGGTAGTGCCCGCCCGAGAGGTCGGCCTCCAGCAGATAGTCACCGCCCAGGTCCCAGCGGCCCTCGATCCCGAGCTCCGGGAAGGTGTCCACCGCCACGATCCGGTCGATGTCCTGCTTCACGTCCTCGCGCAGGCCCAGTCGCAGATGTGTGCGCGTGTCCGAGCCGGTGCGGAAGGTCGTCCACGAGCTGACCTGCAGCGGGCGGAGCTGGCGCCAGCGCACCTGCACTTGCGTGTTCGGGTCATCGAGCGGGTTGCCCACGTTGAAGCTCCACCCGGCCCGCAGCCCGTCGCGGCTTGAGTAGGTCGGGAAGGGCAGCAGGTCCGGGCCGCTGCGGGCCTGTGCGCCGAAGGTGTACGGGATCTTCGGGAAGACCGGGATCTGCAGCCCGTAGAGCCTGATTGAGCCACCGTAGGCGACGACCTGGTTGGTCTCGGGCTTCCAGCGGAAGCGATCGGCCTGCAGCTCGTAGTGCGGGTTCGGATCGCTGCAGGTGGTGAAGCGGCCCTTCGTGATGTAGACCACGTCGCCCTCGCGCGCGACCTCCTGCGCGTAGGCGAAGCCGCAGACGACGGGCTCATCCTCGCCGGTGATCGGGATCATGATCCCGCCGCGGCGGAGGGAGAACTCGGCGCTGCGCGTGCTGTACATGGCCGACTCGCCACGCATCGCGCCCTGCGGGGTCTCGATGCGGACGTTGCCGAGCATCTCGAAGCGCCCGCGGGGGATGTCGCCCTCGATCACGTCCGCGTCGATACGCACGAAGCGCGACGCGTCGGCGGCCGCCTGGCTGAAGAGATGTGCGTTCCCGCGGAGGGCAACCTGCTTGCGGTCGAACGAGAAATCCACTTGGTCGGCGTCGAAGTTCGTGACGACGCGCTCGGCCGGGCAGTGCGCGGTCCCCGCAAGCGTCAGCGCAACCACCAGCAGGTACGCGCACAGGCCGCGCCGCTGGAGGCGGACGGCGCGCACACACATGACAGGTGCCGGCTGATCCGCATCGGGCGTCCTGTGCATCCTCGTCAGCGTCCACGCCTTCTCGTCGGATTCGCGGCTGACTCCATGCTGTCTCCGCTGGGCGGAATTATATCACAGGCGTCTTCACCCAAGCAAACGCCCCGCCGGGAGGGAGGCGGGGCGTCTGCCGGTCCAGTATGAGCCCATCAAGGGCATTTCTTATGACGCGTGGGGGCGTCGCAGGGTTCAACTCCCCAGCATTGTTTCCACGCTCGCGCGCAGTCGCGTGATCGCCTGTGTGTGAATCTGACAGACGCGCGACTCGGTCACCGCGAGCACCTCGCCAATCTCGCGCAGCGTCAGTTCGTCCTGGTAGTAGAGCCCGATGACGATCTTGTCCCGCTCGGGCAGCCCGTCAACGGCCTGGGCGAGCAGGTCGTGCAGGGCCTCACGGTCCACGATATCCGCCGGGTCCTCCCCGTGCGTCGTGGGCTCTCCCGGCAGCGCCGTCTCATCCACCTCCAGCGCCTGATCGGCCTCGACCATCTCCTCCAGCGAGGACACGGCCATCGAGCTGGTCAGCGACAGCAGATCGTGGTAATCCGGCTCCGAGAGCCCCAGGCGCCCGCGGATCTCCTCTTCGGTGGGCTGGCGGCCAAGCTGCTGCTTAAGGTCTCCGACGGCGCTTTCCAGCTCGCGGTAGCGCCTGCGCACACTCCGCGGCGCCCAGTCGCGGGAGCGTAGCAGCTCCATCACCTCGCCGCGGATCACCGTGCTCGCATACGTGGCGAACTTCACGCCTCGTCCGGGCTCGTAGCGATCCGCCGCCTTGATCAGCCCGACGACGCCGGCGCTCTCCAGGTCCTCACGTTCGACGCTCTCGGGCAGCCGCACCGAGACGCGTCCGACGATGTACTTCACCAGGCCGACGTGGTCGAGTATCAGCCGTTCGCGCTCACCCTCGTCGAGCGCGGGGTGTACCTGAGCGCATCGCTCCGCTACCAAGCCTATCACCTCAACCCGTTCATCGGCGCATCTGTCCCCAAGCTTAAGCGAGCTGTCCCGGCTCAAGTCGCGCGACGTGCTCCACCGCGGCCTCGGGCCCCAGGTCGGTCGCGCGAACCGCCGTGAACTCCGCCGAGGCCCGGCGGCACAGCGACTGCAGCGCGAGGAGGCTCCGCGGCTCCGCGATCACGGCCAGCGGCCGGCCCCAGCCGTGCTCGACGCCCACCTGGTCGAGCAGCGCCACCCACGCGGCCGAGCGCGCCGGGAGCATCGCGGCGACGGTCCGGTTGTCCTCGCGCCACGCCGAGTCGGCAAGCTCCTCGTGCAGCTCCGGCGCGAGCAGCACCGCCCTGATGCGGCTGTCCACCGCGAGCAGTTCGGAGATCATCCCCGCCAGCCGGGTCCGCGCGCGCAGCGCAAGTTGCTCGGCGTCACGCGTCTCCGGCAGCGCCTCGGCTGCCGCCTCGATCACCGACACCGGGTCGCGCAGCGGGATGCCGCCCCACAGCAGCTCGCCGCAGACCCTCCGCAGCAGCCCCGCGTCGAGCCCGGCCGCGTCGGCGGCGCCGATCAGCGCCGGGTGGCTCTGCCGCAGCTCACTCAGCAGCGCGGCGGCGTGCTCGAGGTCGAAGATCTCCGCCGCGTGTCGTCGGATCGCGAAGCGCATGTGCCCGGCGAGCGCCTCGGAGGGTGTCATCAACACAAAGCCCACCTCGGCCAGTTCGCTCGCCTGCTCGGACGTGACCCACACGCCCGAGCGCCCGTCGGGTAGCTCGGCCACGGTGCCAAAGTCGGGCGTCGCGCCCGCGTGCGGCGCCACCGCCAGCGTCCGCGCCGGACGCACTCGCCCCCGCGCCAGCACCCCCGCGCGGAAGGTCAGCGCGTACTCAGTCGCCCCCAACTCCAGCGAATCTCGTACCATGATCGGTGGCGCCGCGAATCCCAGCTCCTGCGAGACCCTTGCGCGCAGGCCCGGAAGCATCGTCATGAGGCTGTCCGGCCCCTCAATAAGCTCAAGCAGGCCCATCCCCAGCTCGATCGCGACCTCGCTGGCGGGCTGCCTCTCCGCGCTGTCGGGGTCGCCGCGCGGCGGCGTGTCACGCTGCGAGCGACCGAGCCACCAGCCACCGGCGCCGAGGAGCGCCGCCCCCAGCAGCGTCGGCAGCTTCGCCACGCCGGGGAAGAGTCCGAGCCCAACCAGCGCGACCGCGGCCGCGAAGAGAGGCCACGGGCTCACGAACACCTGCGCGCCAAGCTCCTCGATCAGCGACGAGGACCCCGCGGAGCGGGAGACCATCAGCGCCGCGGACGCGGCCATCATCAGCGCGGGCAGCAGCGTCAGGAGGCCCTGGCCGGTGGCGAGCATCGCGCACCTGCCGAGCACCTCCACCAGGTCGGCCTCTCCGCCCGCGGCGCGCGCGACTGCTGCGATGGCCGTCAGTGCGACGATGACGATCGTCGCGACCGCCTCGCCGCGCAGCAGCCGCCCCGCACCGTCCATCGCGCCGTAGAAGTTCGCTTCGCGCTCGAGCCGCCGCACCTCCGCCTGCGACTCGCGCGCGGACATCTGCCCGGCGCTCACCGCGGTGTCAAGCCCCATCTGCTTGCCGGGCAGGGCGTCCAGTGCAAAGCGCGCGGCCACCTCCGCCATCCGACCCACGCCCGAGGTGACCATCACCACCTGCACCACCGCGAGCACCACCAGCACTCCGATCCCGGCGACGGGGTCCGCGCCGGAGGAGGCCGCGCCGACGGTCGGCACGAGCGTCCCCGGCTCCCCCGCGATCAGGATCAGCCGGCTCACGCACAGGCACAGCACCACGCGCGTGAGGCTGGACAGCACCAGCAGCGGGGGCATCGAGGTGAGGCTCAGCGGGTCCGACGTGGCCAGCGCGACCACCAGCACGCCCGCCGCCGCGCCGAGACTCAGGGCCAGCAGCAGGTCCACCAGCAGCGCGGGCACAGGCAGCAGCAGCGCGAGTAGCACCGCCGCCGCAATGGCCACCGTCACAAGTTGCGGGCCGGCCTGCACGCCCGCCATCGCGACCGATCGAACCGCTCCGAGCGTCAGTGGGCTACGCATCCCTGCGCCTCCTCGCCGCGACGCCGCGCCGCTGCTGTGTCAGCGGCGGGCCCTCCGTGTCGCGTAGCTCCTCCTCTACCTCGCGACGCGTCATCCACGCGCCACGCACCCACGCGGCTCGGTCCGCCAGCGCGTCGAGCAGCGCCACCGCCGCCAACACCGTCACCAGCGGCCAGCCCACCGATCGCGCCATCGCCCACGCCGCATCCAGCGGCCGGCTCGTGTCCAGCAGGCCCTCCGCGCCGAGCAGCGCCGCGCGCACCGCGCCCGCGACGACCACCGCCGCGAGCGCGCACAGCAGCAGCGCTCGCCCGATGCGCCGCGCATCGACTCGAGGCAAGCTCCCCGCCTG
>JALGSW010000166.1 GCA_029821635.1 Candidatus Zipacnadia bacterium | reverse complement strand
TCGAGGACTTCTGGACCGCGACGCTGGTCTTCAAGAGCGGCGTCATCGGGCACTGGGGCTGGTCGAACTACGCGTGGGGCGAGAAGCTCAGCACGCGCATGTACTACGGCAGCGAGGGCTCGTTCTCGGATCGCCAGGAGTGGCAGCACCCGTTCCAGTTCGGCGCGGACCTCAAGCTCAAGGACGGCAGCGAGGTCGCCTACGAGGAGATCGAGAAGCAGTACCTCGCGACCCTCAGCGACGAGCAGAAGAGCCATCTCTTCCCCTACGGCTTCAACGACGGGATCACGAACGAGTGCTGGGACTTCATCGAGGCGGTCGCCGACGGGCGCAAGCCGGAGATCGACGCTGAGGGCGCGCTGCAGGCGAAGTCACTGTGCTTCGCGCTCTACGAGTCCGCAACCGCGGGCGGCGCCCCGGTCTCGGTGGACGACGTGAAGTCGGGGAAGGTCAGCGCCTACCAGGACCCGATCAACGAGCACTGGGGAATCTGAGTCGGGAAACGGGCATCGGGTATCGGCAACGGCGACGGCCTCAGGGCCGTCGCCCTTGTCGTCTGTCGTCATCCGTTTGTAGGACGGGCTTCCAGCCCGTCGCCGTAGCCGTTCTCGAACGACCTCAACGACAGACGGGCTGGAAGCCCGTCCTACGTAACGACTGCTACGAACGACCTGCGACACGACTACGTCGGACGGCCTACGCCCCGCAGCCTCCGCCCCGTCACCGGGAAGCTCGGGTCCTGGAAGCCGAAGCCGGAGTGCTCGCCGGGCGGGACGAGGGCGTCGATGCGCGCCTCGATCTCCGGCGTGATCTCGACCTCCAGCGCGCCCAGGTTGTCCTCAAGCTGATCGAGCGTGCGCGGGCCGATGATCGGGCAGGTCACCAGCTCGTTCGCCATCACCCACGCCACCGCAAGCTGCGCGGCCGTGCAGCCGATCTCGTCGGCGAGTGCCACGACCTCCTGCGCAAGCTCGAAGTTGCTCGGCCGGAACTCCGTCTGCATGAGGCGCTCGTTGCCGCGACCGGCGCGCGAGCCCTCCGGCGGCTCCTCGCCGGCCGCGTACTTGCCGGTCAGCACGCCGCGCGCGATCGGCGAGTAGCTCACCACGCCAAGCCCCAGCTCCTCGCAGGCGGGCAGCAGCTCGACCTCCACGTCGCGGTTCGCGATGTTGTAGAGCGGCTGCGCCACCACGAGCGGGTCCCAGCCACCCAGCGCCTGCACCCCGAGGGCGTCCGCGACGCGCCACGCCGGGAAGTTGCTCACGCCGGGGTAGAGCACCTTGCCCTGCCGCACGAGCTGATCGAGCGCCGAGAGCGACTCCTTGATGCGCGTGTCCGGGTCGGGCTTGTGCAGGTAGTAGAGGTCGAGGTAGTCGGTCCCGAGGCGCCGCAACGACGCCTCGCAGCCCTCGATGATGTGCTTGCGCGAGGAGCCGGACATGTTCGGCCCATCGCCCATCGGCAGCGTGACCTTGGTCGCGAGCACGATCTGCTCGCGCCGGCCGGTGAGCGCGCGGCCGACGACGCGCTCGGACTCGCCCGCGTTGTACTTGTCGGCGGTGTCGAGGAAGTTGATCCCTGCGTCGAGCGCGCGCTCGATCATGTCGAGCGAGGTGCGCTCATCGGTCGGGTCGCCGAACATCATCGTCCCGAGGCAGAGCTGTGAGACCTTTACGCCGCAACGGCCGAGCGTCCGGTATTGCATCGCGATCCCTCCTTGATGGAGGCTCATTCGACGCGAGGAACGAGAGTGCCTGCGAGGGCGGCGAAGGGCTCATGAGGGTCGCCGGGGAAATCACCAGCGAGACGACCGTGGAAACCTCCCCGCTCGACGAGGCGAACGACGCGACGCGGGCGGATGACTGCCCCAATGAGGGAATGACGATGAACCGACTGCTGGTTGCGCTCGCCATCATCGCGCTCACCGCGCCGCTGTGTGCCGCACAGGAGCTGCCCGAGACGCTGCTGCGCCATGACAACTTCCTGGTCTTCGACGGCCACGCGGGCGACACGATCGCCATCGAGATCCAGTCGCTCCGCAAGGCCGGCTACGTCTACGCCGACGACGTGGTGGTTGAGGTGATCGACCCGTCGAGCGAACGGGCGCTGCGTGAGCTGGTGCCGCTCGGGGAGACCGCGTCGATCGAGTATGACGTGGCGGCGGACGGGAACCACGCGGTGCGCATCGCGGCGGGCTGGAACGTGGTGCGCGCGGCCATCACGGGCGCGCCGTGGGCGCTGGTGGCGTGGAAGAACGTGCCGATCAACATCTGCGGCGCGATGGCCCCGGTGTACTTCAAGGTGCTGCCCGGCGTCGAGCAGTTCAGCATCTCACTGTCCGCCAGCGTCACCGGCGAGGGCGCGGAGCTGACGGTGCTCGGCCCCGACGGCGAGGTGGTGGCGCACGAAGTCGGCGACTTCGACAGCCTGCAGACGGTGCAGGTGGACGTGCCGGCGGGCGCGGACGGCGCCGTCTGGGAGCTGCGGCTGACCGACCCCGAGGAGGAGGGGCTGAACCTCGACGACGTGCAGCTTTACCTGTCCGGGCGAGTGCCGCCGTTCCTGAGCCCGAACGCGGAGGACGTGGAGATCTTTGCGGCGGGCGAACTGTATCAGCCGGACGCGATCGACGCGACGGTGCCGATCCCCGGCCGCGTGAACCTCGGCCCAGGCGAGACGGGCACCGCGGCCTGGCAGATGGACGCGCTGCCGGAGGGCAAGGTCTACGCGCTGCGCGTCGCGGGGACGGACGTGGACTACCCGAAGGAGCTGATGCTCAGCATCAACGGCGCCGAGGCGATCGCGGTGCCGGTGGGTGGGAACGCGGTGACGGTGACTTTCACGCTGCACATCCCGCGGGAGATGCTGCGCGTGGGCGAGAACACGATGGTGCTCACGCAGGACCCGAGCGGGGGCTCGAACACGGTGGTCGCGAGTGAGATGCAGATCCTGATCGGCGACCGGATCCGGGAGTTCAAGGGGTACTGAGGCGCGGGCGGACACGGCGAACGGCCTGGGCCGACCTCGCCACGCTCGCTTCGCTCGCGAGGCTCGTGCGGCCCCTCCGCGTGCACGCCGTGTAACTTACTACCCCGCGGCGCAGCGGTCGGCCGCAAGGGCGTAGACTTCCTCAAGGCGCTCGGCCACGCGCGTGTAGTGCCGCTCCAGCGCGAAGCGCCGACCGCCCTCGCGCAGCCGATCGGCAAGGCCCGCCTCGGTGAGCACGCGCTCGACGGCGGCCGCAAGCCCCGCAGCACCCTCATTGGGTGGCACGAGCAGGCCGTTGTCGCCATCGGCGATCATGTCCGCGGCCCCCGGAGTCGCGAGAGCCACCACAGGCGTCCCCACGTACATCGCCTCCGTGTAGGCCAGCGGCTGGGTCTCGCTCATGCTGGCGGTCACGAAGACGTCGAAGGCGGCGTGGTAGTGCTCGACCTCCGCGTGCGGGATGGCGCCGGTGAAGATCGCCCGGTCGCCCAGCACGCGCCGCGCACGCTCCTCCAGCGCTCCGGCGATCCCGCCTCCTCCCGCGACCACCAGCCGCACGCCCGGCCGATGCTTCGCGAGCAGCGCGACCGTGTCGATGAGGATCGGCACGCGCTTCACCGGCGAAAGGCGTCCGAGGTAGCCGACGACCACGTCGCTGTCGCGGAGGCCCAGGGCAGCGCGCGTCTGCTCGCGATGCGGCTCTCCAAGCTTCGTCAGATCCACCGGGTTCGGGACAATCTCGACCGGCGAAGTCACGCCCCGGTCCACGAGCCGCCTGCGCATCCACTCGACCGGCGTGGTCACCGCGTGGCAGCCGTTGAAGTAGCGCACCACATGCGAGGTCACCGCCGGCTCGATCCACTCGGTCGGCAGGACGGTGCGGTTGGCGTAGACCTCGTACTGGGAGTGCGCCGTGGAGACCACGGGGATGCCCCTGCGCCGAGCGATCTGCTGGCCCCACTTACCGACCCAGACCGGGTGCTGGGTATGCACGAGGTCGAAGGGCATCGCAGCAATCTCCGCGGCCACCCTCGGGGAGCAGACTGCCGGCAGCGCGATCATGTAGTCGACCTCGCCGGGACACCTGAAGGCAGCGTAGCGATGGACCGCTGGATCGTCGGCGAAGGGATCCTCGCCGCACGCCTCGGGCGCGAAGACATGCACCTCATGCCCGCGCTCGGCCAGGCCGAGGCGGTAGAAGTGCGTGACGTTCGCCACGCCGTTGAGCGCGGGCGCATAGGTGTTCGTGAAGAGCGCGATCCTCATCCCTCGGGCTGCTCCTCCAGTGCCTGCGCAGTGGCGTCGGACAGCTCGACGACGATGTGCTCGCCATCGCGGACGGTCAGCACCACCGCACGGGCCTGCGTCGTCACCGTCTCGCCCCACGGAGCGGGGACGGCCATCGCGCCGTCACCGCGGTTGAAGGCCACCACGCTCTCTCCCACGCGCACGCCGTCGAAGCTCGCGTCGCCGATCTTCTCAGCCGCGGGCAGCGCGTCACCGGCCGCGCCGATCGCCATCGGCACGAGGAAGGTCGCCTCCGTGACCGGCTCGGTGCGCAGCTCAAGCAACCCGATCTCCGCGTCCACCTTCGGCGTGAGGTCGCGCGTCGGATGGACGTAGAGCGGCAGGTAGCGCGTGCTCTCCACGGTCAGCGCCGCGGGCTGCAGCGGCAGCACACCAAGCTGCGCCTCGCCACGCGTGATCGTCCACGCGCCTCCCACCTGCTCGGCCTCACCGATGTGATGCAGCAGCCACGAGAACGCGCGCGGCTGATCGGCTGTGAGGCGGTCGCGCACGACGACGAGCTCGGGGCTCGCGAGGACGAGCGTGCGGTCGAAGCGCGTGAGGCCCAGCTCCGGCGGGTAGGCAGAGGAGGGATCGCAGGCGATGATCGTCACGCCGCCCTCACTTGCGAAGCCGGTGATGTGCGCGCGGCCCGGCTTGGGCGACGGCCACATCTCCCCGTCGGCATACTGCCCCTGCCCGTCCACGAGGATCGTGTTGTGATTGCTCGTGAGCTTCTCATAGGTGTAGCCCGGATCGTGCACGAGGACGTCGCCGCGGCCGAAGAGCACGAAGCTCCCCTGCTCGGGGTGGTTGTGCCCGGTGCCGCCGATGCCGTATCGGTCGCACAGTTCGGCGTAGAAGTGCCCGCCCAGCGGCCGGCTGACCAGCGCGACGTAGGAGGCGTCCGGCTCCCATGAGGTGCGAGCGAAGGCAGTCTCCACGTCCGGGTAGTAGCGCGCGACGGGCAGCGCCTCAGTCGGATCGGCCGCATCGACCGTCTCGTCGAGGTAGAGCAGATTGTACGCGAGGGAGCTTGCGGGGCGGTTGAGGGTCTGCGCGAGGCCCATGACGACCGGATCGCGGAAGCGCTTCGCCTCCCACAACAGCATGTGCGTGGGCGGGCGGCCGATCGTCGGGCTGGAATCCTCCATCGACGCTGAGCGATCGAGGCCGGGGTAGAGGTAGCTGCAGCGGAAGACGCCCTGGCCGTGCAGGCCGGTGTCGGCCCACGGGACCGGCACGCCGCTGAGCGACTCATAGAGCTGCACGAGCATGTAAAGCGTCGGCATCGAGAAGTCCCAGTAGCTCGGGCCCTCGTGGAAGCCGCCGTCGGGGCTGAAGGTGAGGAAGGTGCGCTCGGCACGGTCCCAGCCCCAGGCGAGCCAGTCGCGCGCCTCCGGCACCTCACCGTAGACCGCCGAGGCGGCCAGGATCAGCGCCAGGTGCGAGAACCAGTAGTGGTTCTGCTGGAAGCTGAGCCCACCGCCCGAATGCCCGGCGAGTGACGCCTCGTAGACGACGCTGGCCTGGCGGACGATGGCGTCGCGCACTCGGGCGCGCAGGTCCTCGGGCAGCTCATCGTAGAGCCAGTCGTAACTGAGCGCGACGCCTTCCATGAAGTACTCGGCGTCGAGGTCCACGCCGCACTCGGGGTAGGTGGTGGCGGCCTCGAGCCACGCGATGAGGCCCTCCAGCTTCTCCGGCGAGGGCTCGAGCACGTAGGAGAGCGCGTAGCCGGGCAGGCGGCGGAACGCCCCGCCGTTGCGCTCGCCCTCGGTGTAGGCCGGGGGCGTGCGCGTGAGGACGCCCGCGGGCTTGTAGAACGCCTGCACCCGCTCGTCCTGCAGGCGCTCGCGCAACCGCGGGATGTCCTCGGCGGTGAAGAGCATGCGCGGGTGCTGCTCGACCAGCTCGGGGAGCATCGGCTCCTGCGGCGGGACGATCACGTTCGAGCGCAGCCGCACGCCCGCGATGGCGCTGCCGGGCGCCTCGCGCAGCACGATGCCGACGGTGTGCAGGCCGGCCTCGTCGATGCCGAAGCCACCGGAGCGCTCGCCCAGCGTCTCGATCGGCGGGATGATCGGCCGGGATATCTGCTCGCCATCCACGACGATCCAGTATGAGTCGGAGCCCCTGTTGGGGGCCGACGCTTCGACCGCGAAGGCGTATGAGCCGGGCTCAAGCTCGCGCTCGAAGGTCAGGTGGAAGTCGCGGTCGGTGGTGACGAGCACCGTGCGGCCGTCGCGCTCCTCCATGGTAAAGCCCGCGCCATGCTCGGCGAGCTCCTCGCCGGCATACTCAAGGATGGGTGTGCCACCCAGGATGGGCGTGTCCATCAGGTGCTCGATGTCCACGCCTGAGAAGGTCCCGATCACCAGCGTCGCGAGGAGTAGCTCATTCATATTCGGCACCTCCGACTGCGATCCAAGCGCGAGAGGGATACGTGGAGAATCTTCGCCGCGGGCAGGGGTGGGGCCTCCGTAGCACCCTTGGTGTGGCGCCGGACCCGGTGGCGAGGCCGCGTGAGCGCCAATCGCGTCGGCGGTTGACCCACGCCTCCGGGGGCGAACGACCGTGGGCCGACCTCGTTGGGTGCTCCTTCGTCGCATCAACTCGTGCGGCCCCTCCACGGCGACGGCGAGGCGCGCA
This sequence comes from Candidatus Zipacnadia bacterium, assembly GCA_029821635.1. Lineage (GTDB taxonomy): Bacteria > Armatimonadota > Zipacnadia > Zipacnadales > UBA5352 > UBA5352. Next base: position 7,408 of record JALGSW010000166.1, on the reverse strand, counting down.
GCGGCCCTGCGTCACCGCGCCTGCTCGATGATGTCCGCCGCCACCGGCTCACCGTGGAGGCAGAGCACGCCCGCCGCCAGCGCCGCGTCGGTCTCGATCGCGCGGCCTACGCCACGGTCGGCGATGGCGAGCGTGTAAGGCAGCGTCGCGTCCTCCAGCGACAGCGTCGAGGTGCGCGGGACCACGCCGGGGATGTTCGGCACCACGTAGTGAATGACGCCCTCCTCGACGAAGGTCGGGGCGCTGTGCGAGGTTTTGCGCACGGAGGTCTCGATGGCGCCCTGAAGGTCGGCGGTGACGTCGATGATGACCGCCCCATCACGCATCGAGCGGACCATCTCGCGCGTCACCACGTGCGTCTCGGAGCCCTCGGGGACCGTCGCGCAGTTCACAGCCAGCCAGGCGTCACTCACCGCGTCGGCCACGAGCGCGTCGTCGGGGGCATGGACGGTGGCGCTCGGCAGGAGCCCGGCAAGTTGCGCCCGGCGCTCCCCACGGAGCTCGAAGACCGTCACCGCTGCGCCGAGTGCCAGCGCCACCCGCGCGGCAGACTCGCCCGCGACGCCACCGCCTACGATCGCCACGCCGGTCGGGCCTGCACCGGGCACATCGCCCACGAGCACGCCCGGGCCGCCCTCGACCGTCTGCAGCAGCCGCGCGCCGATCAGCACCGACATATGCCCGGCGATCCGGCTCATTGGCGCGAGCAGCGGCAGGGAGCCGTCCTCCAGCCGAACGCGCTCGAAGGAGATCGCGGTCGTGCCGCGGTCGATGAATGCCTCGGCGAGCCACGGCCGCGTCTCGGTGTGCGTGTAGCCGAAGAACGCGCCACCACGGCGGAAGAGCTCGCACTCCTCCTCGACGGGCTGCTTGACCTTGACGACGAGCTCGCCCGCGGCCCAGGTGCCGGCGGCGTCGGGGGCGATGGCGGCGCCGGCGTCGCGGTACTCATCGTCGGGGAAGCCCGCGCCGGCTCCTGCGCCGGCCTGCACGAGCACCTCATGGCCCGCCTCGACGAGCCTGCGGGTGCCATCGGGCGTCATCCCGACGCGGCTCTCCTGATCCTGCACTTCCCGCGGCACTGCGATGCGCATGATCCTCGCCTCCGCATGAGCGTTCTGGCCAAGCGCCGCGCGCAGTGTAACGTTGAGGCGAAGGAGGGTCAAGTGAGCCCGGCAGGAGGTGGGGCCCCTTTCTGCCCCGAACAACGTCTGCAGGCCGCAGGGGCGCGGCTCACAGGGCGGGAGTGCGAGAATGCATGGGGAAAACGTGAGGTGCTGGATAGTGAAGAGGCTTTGGATGTGCCTGCTGGTGCTGCTGATCGCGGCGACCGCGAGTTCCGCCGCCCTTGAGGCGATTCTCACCCGCGTGGAGGAGAACGGGCGACTGCTCGTTCCCGTGCGCGGGGTGTTCGAGCTGACCGGCGCAACCGTGGGGTGGAATGCGTACGATCAATCGGTGGAGATCAACTACGGTGGGGACTACATCACGATGTGGGTGAACAACTACACCGCGATGGTCAACGGCAACCAGGTCAACCTCGATGTGCCCCCGCGCAACGTGGGCGGCCGCGTGCACATTCCGCTGCGCTTCGTCGGCGAGGCGCTGGGTCGCGGCGTGAACTACACGGGCACGGCGGTCTACCTGACCGCGCCGGGGATGGAGGACATCATCCTCTACATCGACGACTACGTGCAGCCGCCGCCCCCGCCACCCGCGGTCTCGGGCGAGATCATGCCACAGAGCGATGACCGCTCGCTGACCAACGGCGATCTCGCGGGCTACGGCAACTGGCAGCTCACACTCGCGCGCAATGAGATATACGCGCGTTACGGCAGGCCCTTCGACAACGCGAACATCCGCGCGCACTTCCAGCGAACCGGCTGGTACACGCCGAACTCGAACTTCCGCGAGGCGTGGCTCACGCAGGTCGAGCAGCGTAATGCGGCGTTCATCCGCGAATACCAGACGCGAGTGTTCGGGGCGGCCGCGACGCGGCCCTGACCGCACCCACTCAGGATGACAGGCATGGCGAGAGCCGCGGGCCGCGTGCACGGGGGCTCCCGCCATTCATTCCGCCCCGCGAGGGATATGTATGAAGCGCATGATCGTTGTGATTCTACTCGCCGGCGCCGCCATCTTCTGCGGCACCGGATGCCTGAACCTGCTGCCGAAGGGCGATGACGACCCTTCGCAGCAGGGCTCGCCGGATGTGCAGCAACAGGGCGGCTCGCATGCAGCCGCCGATGACTACGCCGGCTCGCGCGATGCAGGAGCGAACCCCGTGCCAACGGGCAAGAGCGCGGCGCCGGCCGAGTTCGCCGACGGCGGCGTGGTCACGGAGCGGACGGTCGAGCCAGCGACGCCGACGGAGCCGGTGGACCTGCGGGAGCCAGCGCCGCAGCAGCAGCCGCAGCAGCAGCCGGTGCAGCAGCCGGTACAGGCGACCAGCGCCGAGCTGCTGCCGCAGAGCGACGACCGGAAGCTCTCGCGCAGCGACCTCGCGGGCCTGAGCAACTGGGAGCTCACGCTGGCGCGCAACGAGATCTACGCGCGCCACGGGCGGCCCTTCAGCAACCCGGCGATCCGCGCGTACTTCATGGGAACCGGCTGGTATGCTCCCGACTCGAGCTTCAGCGAGACGCGGCTGTCGTCGGTGGAGCAGCAGAACGCGGCGTTCGTCCGCGACTACCAGGCGGGCGCCTTCGGCTCGCCGGCCACGAGTCCGGGCGGGGGCGCGAGCCCGCGACCTCAGCAGCAGCCGGTGGCCTCCGGCGAACTGCTACCGCAGAGCAACGACCGGCGGCTCTCGGGGAGCGACCTGTCGGGGATGAGCAACTGGCGACTGACACTGGCGCGCAACGAGATTGGTACTCGCCGAACCCGAATTTCCGGGAGTCGTCGCTGACACAGACTGAGTCGCAAAACGCGGAGTTCATCCGCAGCTACCAGGTGAGAGTCTTCGGCTCACCCGCAACACGCCCGTGAAGACAGATGGAGGAGGAACACAGATGAGACGCCTCATCGCTGCTTTGCTTCTGACCGCCGCCGCCCTCTTCTGCGGGACCGGCTGTCCTGATCGCCCTTCGACGAGCGAGTTGGTCGAGCCCCCGCCCCCCCCGATGTCAGAGCAGGCCGTGGAGGCCACCGAGACGGCAGACGCCCAACCCGACACCGTCGCTATGGAGTCGGACGCGGAGGCGACGGGGAGTGAGGCAGCGCAGGAAGACGGGCAGGAAGGGCCCTCAGGCGATGACGAGCCGGTGAGCAGCGATGATGGCGAGCTGGCTACGCCGGAGACGCCGGAGGGCGAGGTTGTGCCACTGAGCGATGACCGGAAGCTCGAAGCGACGGACCTCTCGGCCCTGGACAACTGGCACTTGACGCTCGCCCGCAACGAGATCTTCGCCCGGCACGGGCGGCCGTTCAATAACGAGCACATCCGCGCTCACTTCATGGGGCTCAATTGGTACTCGCCCGACGAGAACTACGAAGATGCGTCGCTGTCCTTCGTCGAGCGGAGGAACGCGGCTTTCATCCTCAAGTACCAGGAGTTGAAGTACGACATACCGGCGATGCACCCGTGACGATGGCGGGGGGATGACACCACGACTTGTGCGTTCTCGGGCCCGATCGCGCGTCGCAGGAGGAGTTACAGATGAAGATCCGCACCATGCTCACGGCTGCCATCGCACTTGCGCTTGCCATCACCTCCGCTGCGACCGCGCTGGCCGACGAGGCGACAGTCGCCGTGACCTCCCACCCGGCGGACGCGAAGATCTACGTCAACGGCTACTACAAGGGCCGCAGCCCCATGACAGTCACGGTCGGCTCGGCGACGGACGAGGCGCAGGACTACACCTTCACGCTGCACCTGCCGGGCTTCAAGAAGTGGCAGGCGCCGGTGAGCCTGTCCGCCGGGCAGAACAAGTCGATCTACGCGGGGCTCGAGCGCCTACCCTCGGCGGTGGCCGGGCGGACGATCTGCATCGACCCGGGGCACCCGTCGGAGACAAGCGCGGGCACGAGCGGCCCGAGCGGCGTGAGCGAGAATCACATCAACTGGGTGATCGCGCTGAAGCTCAAGGCCGACCTGCAGGCCGCGGGCGCGACCGTGGTGATGACCAAGCAGAGCGAGGGCGAGAACGTGACGAACCGGCGGCGGGCGGAGATCGCCAACGCGGCGAACGCGGACATCATGATCCGCCTGCATTGCGACGCGGCGCCGGGGCGAGGCTTCGCGCTCTACGCGCCGGATCGGCAGGGCACGCGCTACGGTGTGACCGGCCCGAGCCAGTCGGTGATCGACCGCAGCACGGCGGCGATGGGGCCGCTGTACGATGGCATGAAGGCGGCGCTGGCGGGGACAATTCCGGGGCGGGGGACACACGGCGATTCGGGGACCTACGTGGGCTCGCGTCAGGGCGCGCTGACCGGCTCGATCTTCTCGCAGGTCCCGACGGTGACGGTGGAGATGTGCGTGCTGACGAACGCGCAGGACGAGGCGTTCATCAACAGTGAGGCAGGGCAGGCGAAGATGGTCGCGGCCCTGCGCGCAGGGCTGGAGAGCGTGTTCGGGGGGCAGTGAGGGGTCAGGCGTCGGCGCCGACGCCCGCCGGCTCAGGCTCGACAGCGCTCTCCTCGACGGGCGGGTCAGCGGGGGCCTCACTGCCACCGCGAGGCTTCAGTTCGTACGCGAACTCCAGTCCCAGCGCGGTCGCGAGCCGCACCACGGTGCGCAGCGTGGTGTTGTGCGGGGTGTTGAGGAAGCGGTTCACGAACTGCCTGTGCGCGCCTATGCGCTCCGACAACTCCGCCTGCGAGAGGCCCTGCTCCTCCATCGCCACGTAGACGTCCTCGGCGATGTCGTAGAGCAGCCCGTGCAGGATGTAGTCGGGGTCGTTCTCGTACTGGCGTCGCATCTGCTGAACTTCAGTGAACTCATCCATCGCGTCCACTCCTCCGGTTTGCACACCCGCTACTCATAGAGATCCGAGTAGGCTTCCTTCAGCTGAACTGCGCGCTTGATCTCGCGCGGCGGGGTCCTCTGTCCCTTCTTGTAGAATCCGTGCGTGAAGACAATCACCCCGCGCCTTCGACTGTAGAACCACAGGACCCGGCACTGGCCCTCCTTCAGCTCAAAGAGGTTCGGCTCGCCCTCGATGTCGCGGCACTTCGTCAGGTTGCGCGGCGGGCCATGCTCTGCCACCCTATTGACGGCCTCGAGCACACGCTTCCGGTCGGCGTCCTGGAGACCGCGCAGGAACTGCAGGTAGAGACTCGGTTGGTCCGGCCGCAGTCGGAGCGCATGGATGTCAAATACGGCCCCCCTGTCAACCAGGACTGCCTCGACGGTCTCGCGTCGCAAGATGTCTTCCCCCGATGCAATGTTAACTTATAAGTTCACAGACGTCAAGCGCCAAACCCCTCTTCGCTACTCCTGCCCCGTGTCCTTCCCTACCCCCGCCGGCCGCGTCGCCAGCCACACCGCGATGACGATCGCGGCGGCGCCCGCCACGAAAGTCCACGAGAGCGGCTCGCCCAGCAGCACCCAGCCAAGCAGCGTTGCCAGCGGTGGCGCGATGTACTGCGTCGGGCCGAGCACGCTCGCATCCACCAGCTCGAGCGCCGCGTACCACATCAGCATGGCGATCGTGGTCGGGAAGATGCCCAGCCACAGGATCGCCAGCCACTCCGGCGCGCCGAGGTGTATCTCCGGGCGGCCAGCGAGCGCCACCACGATCAGCATCACCGCGCCCGCAATCAGCGTGATCGTGGAGGTCACCAGGCCCCCGTGTCGCCGGACGTAGCGCTTCCCCGCCACGGTGTACGCCGCCCAACAGATCGCCCCGCCCAGCGCCGCGAGTGAGCCGAGGATGTTGCTGGTCACCGGCAGCTCCTGCGGCGGCGTGTGCCCGAGCACGATCACCGCACAGCCCGCGAGGCCGATGAAGAGGCCGATGAAGCGCAGCGGCGGCACGCGCTCGCCGACGAAGAGCGCGAAGACCGCGATGAAGACCGCGTTGGCGTTGAGCAGCAGCGCGCCGTTGATCGAGCTGGTGAGGCTGGCGGAGACGAAGACGAGGATGCCCATCGCGAAGATGCCGACGGCGCCGATCGCCGAGAGCGGGACGAGGTCGCGTGCGGCGTCCATCAGCCGCCCCCAGCGGCCTGTGATCGCGAGGTAGATGACCGCGCCCGCGGCTCCGACGGAGAAGCGCAGGGCGGCGGTGAGGATCGGGTCGAGGCCACGGACGGCGGTGGCGTAGCGCGCGGCGACGAACACGCTCGACCACAGCGCACTCGCGCCGAGGCCCAGCAGGAGGCCCTTCGTGCGGTCGCTCATCATCCCGATCCAGGGAGCAGCTCAAGTTCCGCGCGCGCCTCATCGGCGGCGGCGGAGTCGGAGTAGTCGTCGGTCACGCGGCGCAGCGCAGCGGCCGCGCCGGATGCATCGGCCAGCTCGCCTCGCAACAGGTCGGCGGCCCGCAGCAGCGCGCCCGGCGCGAGCATGCTGTCGGGGAAGCGCTCGGCCACAGACAGCCACGTCTCGGCGGCGGCGCGCGCATCGCCCTGATCCAGCCGCAACCCGCCCAGCGCCACCAGCGCATCATCCGCGAGCGGCTCGTCGCGCGTCCCGGCGATCTCCAGCAGCAGGTCACGGGCCATGCCCGGGTCGCCGCGCTCGGCCAGGCCCAGCGCATCGAAGTAGCGCGCCTCGGCACCGCCCTTGCCGTCGAGGTTGTCACGCATGAAGGCCAGCCGGTCGAGCGCATCGTTCGCGTAAGCGCTGAGGCCGTGCTCCTCGACCACGAAGCGGAACCGCGCCTCGGCCTCCTCGAGGTCGCCCCGGCGCAGAGCGATCTCGGCCAGTCGCAGCGCCGCCCATGCCGGATCGGGGCCGGTGTCGCCGGGCATCGCGAGCGCGAAGCCGCCTGGCGGCAGCATCCCCGGAGGCAGCGGCGGGAGGTCGCCCCACGGCATGGCGAACGGAAGCTCCTCGGCCTGCCGGTCGCCCGCCAACTCAACGTAGGCGCGCTCGGCCTCGTCGAGCCGCCCGCCCGCGAAGAGCCAGTCGGCCATCCCCTGCCGGGCGGCGGCCACGTAACGCGGATCGCCCGCCGCACAGGCGAGCAGGGCCTCCCACGTCTGGCGCGCGGCGCCAAGGTCATGCGCGCGGCTGGTGAGCAGGCGCGCGCGCATCAGCACGGCCTCGGGATACGTCTCAAGCGCAGGCGTGCCGAGCGTCTGCAGCGCGAGCCGCCACGCGCCGGTGTCCTGCTGCAGCCGCGCGAGGCTTAGCGCCACGTCGGCGCGCTCCGCCTCAGCGAGGTCCATCCCGAGCGCCATCGCGAAGAGCGCGGCCGCGAGGTCGGCGTCGCCGCGGAACTGCGCCTCGCGCGCAAGG
>JALGSW010000020.1 GCA_029821635.1 Candidatus Zipacnadia bacterium | reverse complement strand
CCGGACATCCACGCCACGAAGCACAGGCCGATCGTCTCCGGTTGCGCCTGCGTCATGACGCCGCGGACCATCTCCCGCGCCCCATCCTCCCACTCGCGCACGGGCACGATCGGCTTGAACTTCACGCGCCCGGGATGGCCCGCCTCCCGGCAGGCGCGGGCGGCCTCGATGCGCTCCTCGGTGGTCGCCGAGCCCGGCTCGATCTCCCGGCTCACGGTCGCGCTCGTCATGCTCCACAGGCAGATCGTGCGCTCCAGCGGCTCATCGACAAGGAACTGCACGTTTGCGCTCTTTGTATGCACCAGATGCCACTGGTCGGGCGTGCCCGCGAAGTACTCCGCGAGCAGCGCAACCAGCTCGTACTGCGGCTCGAACGCGAGGATGTCCGTCAGCGTGGAGTTGAACATGAAGACCTTCTGCCACGGGTTCGCCTCGACCGTCGGGGCGACCGCGCGCTCGATGTACTCCTCCACGTTGGCGAAGATGACCGCGACCTTCCCGCCGCTGCAGTAGGCGCAGCCGTGTGGGCAGCCGAAGATGGTGTCGAACTGCCAGCGCGACCGGCAGATGCGCGCGGAGTCCATGCGCTCGTTGTGCCCCTGAGGGCCGCCGTGGCCCAGGATCCGGGGGATCAGCGACCGCGACGTCCCCTCCGGGCAGCGCTCCAGCACAGGCCCCGGGGCGGGCGCACCCTCCGGCTGCCAGCGCGTGAAGATCAAGTCCGGCTCGGTGTGCTCCGCGTGCTCGCCCTGCCGCACGCGCGCCCCCGCCCAGCCTCGCTCGCGCACGATCAGCGGGGTGTCATCCGCGCTCACGACGGCGGCGTCGGCGATGTTCCGGCCGATGCCGCCCAGCATCCGCTCGATGCGCGCGGCAGACCGGGCATCATCGAGCGCGGCGGAGGTAACGTAGATCGCTTCAGGCTTCAGATCGTACATCGCGGCTCCTTCACTCAGCCGGAATCAGGATCGCCGCTTCGCCGAGGCGCAGGCGCGCGGCATCAGTTGGCTCGCCCAGCGTGCCGTCGGCCTGCAGCGGGCGGTAGGCGCCCTCCAGCGGGTAGTCGATTGCGGTCTCATCGCCCCAGCCGAGCGCGGGCTCCCCCGGCCGCACGAGCACCAGCGCGTTGAAGAACCAGCGCGTCAGCAGTATCTGCGGGGCCACCGCGCCCTCGACCAGCTTCAGGTCGTCGAACCACGCGCTGCCAGTGCTGCCGTAGACGCGGAAGTTGATGCGCCCGCGGCCGTCTTCGCCCGTGCGGAAGACCTGGCTCACGGGCGTCCAGTCGTTCGTGCCGTGCATGACGATGCTGATGCCTGCGCCCTGCGCGCCGTCGAACTCATACGCGTAGAGCTGCGCGCCCTGACCGCCCTCGAGCGCCTCGGTCTTCATCCAGCCGCTGAGCGTGTAGATCGTGTTCGGCTGCAGTTCCACCCAACCCCTGGAGAAGTTGTTGATCGCCACGCTGTCGCTGTCGATGCGCACCGACCGCTCACCGGAGTGCTTGATCTGCTCGTCGAAGACCACCGGAGGCACAATCTCCCACTCATCCGGCAGACCATCGACGTCCTCATCGGCCTCGAAGTCCCCGTTGGCAAGCAGGTTCTCCCCGCTCACCCCGGTGCTCTGCTCGATGACCACGCGCTCGAACTCGCCCATGGGCTCGCCGATGTCGTAGTCCGCCGCCGCGTTGTACCAGCTCGTCGCCTGCCCGTAGGGGTGCCGACCGTAGCCGTAGTAAGTCCGCTCGCCCGCGCACAGGTAGTAGGCCGCCAGCCCGTAGATCGCGTCCCGTTCGAGGCTGATCGGCACCTTCGCGCCGAAGGTCGAGCGCTCGGCGTCGTAGATCGGGTTGTACTGCAGAAGCTGGATCTTCCCCCGCGCGTCGATCTGCATCGCGCTCCTCAGCTTCGCCTCGACGCCGGACAGGCCCACGGTCACGTTCAGCCAGTTCTCGGCCTCGGTGCCGTCGAGCATGAAGGGCGTCGCGTTCCAGCCGTTCGCGGTCATGACGCTGTCGGGCAGCGCGATCTTCACGCGCGCCATCGCCATCTGCATCTCGCGCATCCAGCGCTCAGGGTCGCTCGACGGGAACTCCACGACCCCCGCGCCGCGCGCGCCCGGCACCGACGCAGTCGTCGTGTCCACGAAGAAGCCGTCATAGCCACCCGCGAGGTTGTCCGGCATGTACCGCTGCGCGAGGTAGCGCTGGTAGTCCGCGTGGCCGATGTTCAGCACGTAGTCATCGCGCGGCGGGCCCCAGTAGTAGACCGGGATGCGCGCCTGGCTCATCCGGCGCGCGGTCGCCTGCGGGTTGGCGAGGGCGGCGGCCTCGGCGTCATCGACGATCCCATCGGCGTTACGGTCGTTCGCCGGGTCCCAGCCGGGGATCGTGCGCGTCTCGCGCGGGTTCTCCGCCTTCTCCGCGCCCACGTGCAGCGTGATCGGCGTGTCCTGCGCGAAGTGGCAGAACATGCCCTCAGGCACCGCGTCGGTCGCGAGGCCCTCCTCCACGCACCACGCGAGCAGGTCGTCGTGCTTCGCCGACGGGATGACCATCGTCGCCATCAGGCAGTAGCGCAGAGCGACGTACTCGGGCCGGATCTCGTTCGCCTCCGGGCGGAAGCTCGCGTCGTAGCGCTCAGCCATCATCTGCGCGTCGGGGGAGCCGAAGTTCACGAAGTAGCGGATATGCGGGCGCAGCGCCGGTAGCGGCTCCAGGCGCATCGTGCAGCGCGCGACCGCGCTCCATGGCCCCGGCTCCCCTTCGGCGGCGTCCCAGGTGCGCACGCGCCAGACGTAGCTCGCGCCACCCGCCAGCTCGGGTCCGGCGTACTCCACCACGGGCAGGCGTGTATCGATTCGCGCGGAATCCCAGTGGCAGGCGCCATCGAGCGCGGCCTCGGACGCGGCGACCTGAACCTGGCAGGCGACCTGCGCGTCCGCCTCCCAGAGGAGTTCCGGGTGGCTGTCGCGCACGGCCGGGTTGTCCGCGCGCCACTCGCACAGCAGCCCGGTCGGCTGCGCCTGCAGTGCGGTGGCGGCGAGTGCGACGAGCATCCCGGTTGTCAGAGCGGTCCGGCGGCGGCCCGTCATGGTCGTTCGCCTGCCTCGCGCCAGCGAAATCATCGTGCAGCGCGTCATTTGGCCCACGCGAGCGGCGAATCCTGCTTCGGGGGTGTGCGTGGGGGCGCCGCGTCATGGTCGTTCCGTTCTGGCCGAGCAGCAATCGAGCGACGTGGGAGCGGCTGAAGCCCCTCCCCTCCATACGGCCTGGACAACGGCGACGGTGGCCCGCCACCAAACTTGACAGTAAACGGGCCTGCTGGTACTCTGACTCATGGGGAATGCTGATGCCGCCGACGCCCTCCTGCGCCCGATTTTACGGGGAGGTGACCGTGGTGGGGGACCTGACCGACCGCCAGCAGACAATCACAACCGCCGTGGTGAGCGAACATATACGCAGCGCCCATCCCGTGGGCTCGGAGACGCTCTGCTCGACGTGCGGCCTCGACTGCAGCTCAGCCACCATCCGCAATGAGATGGTGCGGCTGGAGCACTGGGGCTACCTCGAGCAGCCGCACACCTCCGCGGGCCGTCTGCCGTTGCCACCTGCGTACCGGCTCTACGTCGATGCGCTGCACACCGCGGGCGGGCGGCTGAACCGCGACGTCACCTGGGTGCAGGGCGAGCTGCGACGCGTGGCGGGGCGCCCTGAGGCCGCGCTGCGCCTGAGCTCGGCGATCCTCTCGCGCATCACGCGCTACCCGGCGATCGTGATCTCCCCCCGTGGCCGCGGGCCGCGGCTGATCGACCTGTCGCTCACGCCCATCAGCGCCAACAACGTGTTGCTCTCGTGGCTCGACGACCTCGGCAACAACGAGGAGACGCTGATCGAGACCGAGGCGCCGATCCGCGCCGATCGCGTGAGCGAGATGGAGGCCGGGCTGCGGGACGAGCTGCTGGGCCAGTCGCTCGGCCGCTCGATCGCGCTGGAAGCCGACGACGACGCCGGGCGCGAGCTGCTCACCGGCGTCCGCGAGGCGCTCGAGGAGGCGGGCAGCGGCCGTGTCTACGTCGAGGGCGCCGCGTACATCCTCGATCAGCCCGAGTTCGGGGAGTTCGACCGTCTGCGACGCGTGATGGGTGGCCTGAGCCAGTCGCCGCTGCTGCGCCGCGCGCTGACAGCCGCCACGGGAGAGCGTGCGGAGGACTCGGGGGCCGCATCCGCGGGCATCGGCGATGAGCATGGCGTCGAGAGCCTGCGCGACTGCTCGGTGGTGGCCGCGTCCTATTCCGTGGATGAGCGGCGCAGTGGTACGGTCGGGGTCCTGGGCCCGCTGCGCATGGATTACCCGCTGGCGCTGGAGATGGTCACGACGATCGCGCGCAATCTCGGGCAGGCCCTTGCCCGCAGTATGAACAAGTGATCAGCAGTGCGATCCAACCGAAGACACCCGCGCCCGCGCCTAGAGACCCGCGCGAGGCGCTATGACAGGAGGACGTGGCAGACCATGCAGGACGGACCGAGGAAGATCGAGATTCTGACGGAGAGCGACGATCCGCAGGCGAGCGACCCGCCCGTCGACGACGAGACCGGCGGCGACGAGACGGTAGAGAAGTTGCGCGCGGAGGTCGAGCGGCTGCAAGAGGAGCTTGCGCGGGAGCATGACCGGCACCTGCGCGCGGTCGCGGAGCTGCAGAACTACCGCCGGCGGACGTCCCGCGAGCATCAGGAGAAGCAGCGCTACGCGGGGCAGAGCGTGCTGTCGGCGATCCTGCCGGTGATGGACAACCTCAGCCGAGTGCTCAAGCATCAGGAGCAGGCGGGGACGGAGGAGTTCGCGAAGGGCGTGGAGATGACGGTGGCGGAGTTCTTCCGCGTGCTTGCGGGCCTTGGCGTGACTGTGATCGGCTCGCAGGGCGAGCCGTTCGACCCGGCGATGCACGAAGCGGTGGCGCGAGTGGAGAGCGCGGATGTGCCGGAGGGCACGGTGGTGGCGGTGGACACACCCGGCTATTGCCTGCACGATCGGTGCATCCGGCCGGCAAGGGTGGTCGTGGCGGCGGAGCGGAGCGGCTAACAGGCTGGAAGCACGTCCCGTGGAGGACTGATGGCAGCCGCTGCGGGTGCCGTCGCTGTCGTTGCTTCTGTTGCCGCCGTCGCTGCCGCAACTTGACTCCTGTTTCGGCCGGGGGCTATAATCGACCGAGTTTGGGAGGCAGTACATGGATTCAGAGCAGCAGTTCCCTAAGAAGGGGGCGTCCAGCATGCTGGGGCCGGGCGTCGAAGAATACGCGAAGATCCGAGTCGTCGGCGTGGGCGGCGGCGGCTCAAACGCGGTCGATCGGATGATCGAGGCCGGCCTGATGGGCGTTGAGTACCTGACTATCAACACCGACAAGCAGGTGCTGGACCTCTCGGCCGCCGACAAGAAGCTCCAGATCGGCGAGCAGCTCACGCGCGGCCTCGGCACGGGCGGCGACCCGGAGCTCGGTCGTCAGGCCGCCGAGGAGAGCCGTCAGGAGATACTGATGTCTCTCGACGGCGCCGACATGATCTTCCTTACCGCCGGCATGGGCGGGGGGACGGGCACCGGCGCCAGTCCGGTCATCGCCGAGATCTCGCGCGAGCTCGGAGCGCTGACCGTCGCGGTCGTCACGCGCCCGTTCTCAGTCGAGGGGAAGAAGCGCTCGGAATTGGCCGAGGAGGGGACCGAGCTCCTCAAGGGCGCGGTGGACACGCTCATCGTGATCCCCAACGACCGCCTCCTCACGCTCAACGAGGAGGACCTGACGCTCCAGCATGCGTTCTCGCTGGCCGATCAGATCCTCCAGCAGGGCGTGCAGGGCATCTCCGAAGTCATCGTGGTGCCGGGTCTGGTCAACCTCGACTTCAACGATGTGCGTGCGGTCATGAAGGACGCCGGGACCGCGATGATGAGCATCGGCGAGTCCAGCGGCGACGGTCGCGCGGGCGACGCGGCGCAACAGGCGATCTCCAGCCCGCTGCTTGAGACCGGCATCCAGGGCGCGCGCGCGGTGCTGCTCAACATCACCGGCGGCCCGGACATGACGCTGACCGAGGTGCACGAGGCCTCCAAGATCGTCCAGGAGGCGGCACGCGGCGAGGAGGGCGCGGACCTGACCCTCGGCGCGGTGATCGACGAGAAGATCGAGGGCACGATCCGCGTGACGGTGCTCGCGACGGGCTTCCAGCCGGAGTATGCGGAGCGCGGGGTCGATACCGACCGCGACCCGCGTGCGCCCGCCGAGGAACGCCCGGCGCGTGCGGAGCGGCCCGCGGCGCGTGCGGAGCGGCAGGAGCCGGCGTCGCGCGAACAGCGCCCACCCGCGGCGGAGGCGTTCGAGGAAGAGGAGCTCCCGACCTACGACGAGGACGACATCGACATCCCGGCGTTCCTGCGCCGGAGGTAGACCGCAGATGCAAACAAGCGACGCCCCTGGCGCCGGGAGACCGCCCCACGGTCCTCTCCCGACGCGAGGGGCGTTGTGCTGTACGCATGACCGCAACAGGCGAGCGCTCGGCCCGTCCGTGGGCCGCTGTCGTCAGCCGTTGCCGTTGTGGCCCTCGCGCCCTCGCGAGGGAACACACATGCATCTGGAGCAACCATGACCCGCCGCCCACATAGCCCTCTCGGCTTCCGCGACGTCACGAGCGAGATCGATCCGCGACTCGTGGCGGCGATCGGGCGGTTCTTCGGCGAGGACTTCAGCGGCGTGCGCTTCCTGCAGATGGCCGCGGGGTCGGCCGCAGACCGGCTCAGGGGCGTCTACAGCCCCCACGCGCGGGCGTTCGCGTGGAGCCGCAACGTGCTCTTCCCCGCCGGCCGCGAGGGCATCTATGCCGGCGATGCGCAGTGGCGCGAGGAGAACGCGCGCACGATCGCGCATGAGTTATGGCATGTCGCTGAGCTGCGCGCCACCGGCGTGCTTCGCTGGTGCGCGCTGTTCACGCGCGAGATGGCGCGCTACGGCCTGCGCGGGATGCGTCACGCCGATCACGAGGTCCGCGCGCGCGAGGCCGCCGACGCGTTCATCGCGTCGGAAGAGTACCGACAGGCAAGGGCGGACGCACACGGGGAGCGAGGATGAACGAGACGGTGGGCCCGCGCTGCGAGTGAGGTCCCCACGTGCTGCGCGCGCGGGGAACGACTACCTCACCCCCCGGCCCCCTCTCCCTGGAAACCGCCTGCGACGGGGCTGATGGGGTCGGCAAGGTAGCGGGGCGGTTTCAAGCGGGAGAGGGGGAGAACGACCCGACGGCCGCTCGTCATCCCTCGAGCAGCGCCTCGTAGATCTCCCCCACCTGGCGAGCGACGCGGCGCACGTCGAAGCACTCCACCGCTCGCGTGCGACCGGCCTCACCCATCGCGCGGCCGCGCGGCAGGTCCGCAAGCACCTGCGCAAGCGCATCGCCCATCGGCTCAGGCTGCTCCGGCGGCACGAGCAGGCCCGTCTCGCCCTCCACCACGATCTCCGGCACGCCGCCCGACGCCGTCGCCACCACCGGCAGCCCCGTCGCCATGCCCTCGATCACCACGCGTCCGAAGGGCTCGTCCGTCGAGGCCAGCACGAGCAGGTCCACCGCCCGCAGGACCTCCGGCACGTCGTCGCGGAAGCCCGACCAGATGACGCGGTCGGCGATGCCGAGCTCATCGGCAAGCGCGCGCAGCTCGTCACCGTAGCTGTCCTCCCAGAACGCCACCTCGCCGACGATCAGCAGGTGCGCGTCGGGCACGCGCTCGACCACGCCCTCCCAGGCGTGCAGCAGCGTGCGGTGGCCCTTCCACGGCGTCAGTCGGCCCACCACGCAGGCGGTGGGCACGCCCTCGGGCAGGCCCAACTCGTCGCGCAGGCCCTCCGGCGGCTCGCCGGGCGTGAAACGGTCGATGGGAATGCCGTTGGGCACCACGTGCACGGTGCAGTTCATGCCCTCGAACTGCGCCGCGACGGCCTCGGAGATCGCGATCACGTCGGGCCGCACCTGATCCACCGCGCGCTTCAGCCACGCGCGGGCGTCGTCGTCGGTCATCAGGTCGCGCATGTGCCAGACCACCGGCAGCCTGCGCAGCCGTGCCGCCGCCCCGGCCATCAGGTGCATCTTCGTGGAGTTCGTGTGCACGAGGTCGGGCTCGACTTCGCCCAGCTCGCGCCACAGCGCCGCCACCGGAGGCATCGCGGCGAGCATCCGCTGCAGGCCCGCGAGCGGCCCGCCGCCCAGCTCCGTGCGCCGGGCCACGTAAAGCTCGCTCGGCGGGACGGTCGGGCGCAACTCCGCGCCGATCTCGCGCGCGTACTTCAGCCAGTCGGCGTCGGGCATGTGCGCGATCACCGGCCGGAAGCGCTGCTGGTCGAGGTGCGCGATCAGCTCACAGAGGCTCTTCTCCGCGCCGCCCACCTCGGCGGCGTGATCGACGTAGGCGATCGTGCGCCGCATCACTGCCCGCCGCCTTCGAGCTTCGTCAGCTCGTCGAGGAAGCGCTCCGCCACGCGCGTCCAGGTGAACTCCGCGCGCACGCGCTCGCGCGCCGCCTCGCCCATCGCCAGGCGGCGGTCGGGGTCGCCGAGAAGCTCGTTGATAGCTGCCGCAAGGGCCTCGACATCGTTCGGCTCGACGAGCACTCCGGTCTCGTCATCCACGATCGCGTCGGGGATGCCGCCGAAGTTCGTGGCGACGCTCGGGGTGCCCGCGGCGGCGGCTTCGAGGTAGACGAGGCCCAGCCCCTCGGGCAGCATCCCGCGCACCGGGCGGCTGGGCATCACGTAGAGGTCGGCGACGGCGTAGAGTTCGGCGAGGCGCTCGTCGGGCACGCGCCCCACGAAGCGCACCGCGTCGGCGACGCCAAGCTCGCCCGCCAGCTCCTGAAGCGGCTCGGCCATCGGCCCCTCGCCGGCGATCAGCCAGACGGTCTCGGGCTGCGCCTCCAGCACCGCCGGGAGCGCGCGCAGGACCGTCTCGTGGCCCTTGCGCTCAACGAGGCGCGAGGCGGTCAGCAGGACGGGCGCATCGCCGAGGCCCAACTCATCGCGGACGGCGCGGACGCGCTCATCGGGGGTCTCGTAGCGCTCGGGGCGCACGCCGCCGTAGATGATGCCGACCTTCTCGGGCCGGACGCGGGCCTTCGAGAAGAGGTCGGCGGTGAAGTGGCTGATCGTGAGGCAGCGGGCCATCCGGCGCAAAACGGCGCGCTGCATGGCCCACTTGAGCAGGTTCCCGCCGGTGTGACTGAACTCGCCACCGTGGCCGATGAGCACCAGCGGGCAGCGGAGTCGACCGAAGGCGAAGATCGCGGCGGGGCCCTCCGGCGACCACTTGGTCGCGACGAGGCAGCGGGGGGGACTGCTGAGCCGCCCGACGGCCTGCGCGGCGCCGGCGGAGAGGTTCATCGCGGCCATCGGGTAGCTGTCCCTCGTGGGGACGCGGACGACCGTGAAGGGCAGCTCGGCGTCGAACTGCTCGCCGCCATCCTGTTGGCTGGCGACGACGGCCACCTCCTCCCCGAGCTCGGCGACGGCGCGGGCGAGTTCGCAGGCGTAGGTCTGAATGCCGCCCAGATCGGGCGGGAAATCGTCGGCAAGGAAGATGATGCTCATCGCTGCCTCCGGCGTTGCTGCGATTCGCGCGTGAGCGCGGTGCTGGAAGGTTTTGCGGCGCCGGTCAGGGAAGCTACGCGCGGGGGGGCGCATCCGTCTCACTCACCCGCGGAGGTCGTCATGAACTGCCTCAACGACGCATTGCAGCTCTTCAGCGGAAACTCGCACCGCGGCCTCGCCCAGAGTATCTGCGACTGGCTGGACATCCCGCTGGGTCGGGCGCATATCGACCGCTTCGCCAATGACAACCTCTTCGTGCAGATCGAGGAGAATGTTCGCGAGAAGGATGTCTTCGTCCTCCAAACGGCCGCGCCACCGGTTAACGAACATTTGATGGAGCTGTGCATGATGTGCGATGCGCTCAAGCACGCTTCCGCCCGGCGCATCACCGCCGTCATACCCTACTACTTCTACGTGCGCTCCGACAAGAAGGACATGCCCCGCATCTCCATCACCGCCCGGCTGGTCGCCGACCTGCTGGCAACGGCCGGCGCCAACCGCGTGCTGACGATGAACCTGCACTCCCAGCAGATCCAGGGCTTCTTCCAGACGCCCGCCGACCACCTCTCAGCGATCCCGCTGATCTGCGACTACTTCAGCGACTGGGACCTGTCCGACTTCGTGGTGGTCGCCCCGGATGCGGGCAGCGCGCGGCGGGCGGGCGCCTACGCCACGCGCCTCGGCCTGCCAATGGCGATCGGCGACAAGCGCCGGATCTCCGACAGCGAGGTCGAGATCCACAGCGTCGTCGGCGACGTGGTCGGGAAGAAGGTGCTGATCTTCGACGACGAGATCGCCACCGGCGGCTCGATGCTCAAGCTCGCGCAATACCTGCAGAGCGAGTGCGGGGTCGAGGAGGTCCATGCGGGCGCGGCGCACGGGCTGCTGGTCGGGCCGGCGCTGCAGCGCCTCTCCCAGCCGCCCTTCAAGGGCACGGTGGTCACCGACTCGCTGCCGCTGCCCGAGGGCGCGGAGGAAGCGAACGTGCGCCAGGTCTCGGTCGCGGAGCTGTTCGGCAAGGCGATCCACGCGATCCACACCGGCGAGTCGGTGAGCCGGCTGTTCCGCTGAAGCGCCCGACGGAAAGTGATCGACAAATCGCGAACTTAGCTCAATAAATGGCGTTGTTGTGGTAGAGTCTCCGACACAGCCCTACTACAGCTTCATCAAGGAGCGAGACCTATGATCGAGCGCAGGCGCGGTTTCACGCTGATCGAGCTGCTCGTCGTGATCGCCATCATCGCTATCCTGGCGGCCATCCTCTTCCCGGTATTTGCCCGGGCGCGAGAGAAGGCTCGGCAGGCGAGCTGCGCGAGCAACATCAAGCAACTTCAACTCGGCATAACCATGTACACGCAGGACTACGACGAACTGATGCCGCGCGAGGACTACAACCTGCCCCCCAGCGCGGCCGGCAATGACGTGGGCGAGGACTCGACGTGGCGCGGCGTCATCTTCCCGTATGTGAAGAACTCGCAGCTCTTCCAGTGCCCCAGCTTCCGGATCACCACCAATCCGTTTGATGGCAGCATCAACGACTACGGCCAGAATGCGGGCTATCGCATCAACGATGTGCACCAGGACTCCGGCAGTCCGACGCCTCCCGGCGGCACGGCGCTGGCGCAGGTCGAGGATGCGTCGAGCGTCATCTTCCTGTGCGAGAGCGACGGCAGTTCCGAGGGCGCCGGCAACGCCGTCAACACCCACGGCTACGTGCCCAGCGGCGCGTGGGCGAAGCGCCATAACGGAGGCGCGAACTACTCGTTCGTGGACGGCCACGTCAAGTGGCTTGTGCCCAACAACCTCTGCCCCACCTCCGGCGACTGCCTCTTCACCATCGGCCAGGAGTAGCCTCACCCCGCGAGACACGCTCACGGGCCACCGCCGATCGGCGGTGGCCCGTTCTCTGTTCTGCCACCGCTGAATATCTCTCTTCATAGTGGCGGATTTGGCGCAAATGCGGTACAATACCGCCGTCGGTCCGTGCGAACCTCGACGTGAAGGGACGATTGCCATGAAGCGGCACACCGGTTTCACGCTGATCGAGCTGCTCGTCGTGATCGCCATCATTGCTATCCTGGCGGCCATCCTGTTCCCGGTCTTTGCGCGGGCGCGGGAGAAGGCGCGCCAGGCGAGCTGCGGGAGCAACGTCAAGCAGCTTCAGCTCGGCGTGCTCATGTACGCGCAGGACTATGACGAGCTGCTGCCCAGCGAGGCCTACGCCATCTTTGGCGATGGGAACGACGACGGCGACTCCACCTGGCGCGGCGTCACCTTCCCATACGTGAAGAACGTGCAGATCTTCTTCTGCCCCAGCGCGCGGATGACGGGTAACGTCTTCGACGGTCGCATCGGCGACCAGAACATGCTCGGCGGCTATGCCGTCAACGACTGGCACCAGGGCGTCTCGCCGTCGGATGACGCCACCGGCGCGCGGCCCCCGCGCGGCGCGTCCCTGGCGCAGATCGAGGCGCCCGCCGAGACCGTCTTCCTGCTCGAGAGCCCCGGCAGCCCGGACGACATCTGCCCGGCCAGCCAGGCGTCGCACGGCCTCATGCTCTCGGGCGGCAACCTCACGGCAGCCGGGCGGCACAACGGGGGCGCGAACTACTCCTTCGTGGACGGCCACATGAAGTGGATGAAGCCCGAGGACCTCTGCCCCACCACCGGCACCTGTCTGATGAGCCGGACCAAGTAGCGGTACTCGCGAAGGTTCCCCGACAGGCGGCGGCCGCCACGCACGAGGCGGCCGCTTCCGGTTGCGCCTGCTGCTGCGGCGATGAGGTGAGCCCGCCTCACAGCACCCACGCGGCGACCATGTCCTCGCGGCTGGGCACGGCCACCTGCAGGAAGCCGAGCTCGGGCCAACGCTCAATCACCCGTCCCTCGCGGCCGAGCACGATCGCCAGCCGCAGCGTGCCCCCAAGCTTCACGTCCAACCGCGCCAGCGGCACCCGCGCCTCGAAAATCCGCCCCACCGCGCACTCGGCGTCTTCGCACAGCGTCCCGTTGACCGCCGGCGCCCCGTCCCCGTGCTCGCCGGTGACGGTAATCGTGTGCGACACCTCGCCGGCGAAGAGTACCTCCATCCGGCAGTCACGCAGGGTCTCGGCTGAGGGTGTCACCGTGTCCAGTCGCAGCCACAGATTCTGCTCGTCGAAGCCGAAGTACATCTCCTTGACCACGAACTGGCTGCGCTGCATCGCCGATGCGAGCCCCGAGGTCCGCATCAGCGCGGCCGGCTGCCACTCGAAGTAGCTCGTGATACGCCCGTCGACGTTCGCGGTCATCGGCCCGACCGCCTCGCGCGTGAGGCGGCTGATCTTCTCCGCGTAGATCGGCTCCTCAACGGTTGCGGGCGGCTCTTCGCCCAGCGCCATGTAGACGTGGGCGATCTGCGAACGGAAGAGCTCGTCGAAGATGTCCGCGTCGAGCGTGTGCTGGTTCTCCGAGTACCACCAGAACCAGTCGCTGCCCTCGGCGATCATCAGGTGACGCCGGGCGTGCTCGAGGGCCTCGCCGTCGTCCGGGTAGCGCTTCACGGCCTCCAGCGCGCCGGTGAGCAGCGTCCAGGCCTGCCGATGCTCGTCACCGCCGACCCAGGTGCTGAAGGAGTGGTCGATCCACGAGCCGGGGAAGACCGCTGCGAGCTCGTCCTGCGGCGGGTGCTCGTCGAGGTGTTCGGAGATGGTGACGGTGTGCAAGTCATCGTCGGCCTCGATACCGGCGTAGAGCTCGCTCAGGAAGCCCTCGCCCGCGTCGGCGTACCAGCCCCACGGGTTCTCGCCATCGAGGATCACGCTGATCAGCGGCGGGGCATCGCCGTCGCTGCGCTCGAAGCGGTCGCCGGCGGCCTTCAGCCGGCTGATGAAGTCCTCGGCGGCGTCCGCGGGCTCCCAGTCGCGGTAGACGAAGCCGATCATGTCCGAGAGCCGGTGGTCGCGGAAGATGAGGCTCAGGCGCCCGCCCGCCGCGCTCCACGGTCGGTAGAGGTCGTGGGCGGAGGGCCGGTCGGTGTTGCCGAGGGTGGCGGCGAGCACCTCCTCGTCGGACGCGGCCCAGCCGACTCCCTCCTCGGCGGTGATGCGCAGAGCGGCGTCGCTGATCGAGCCCTCGGAGGGCCAGATGCCGCGAGGGCGGGCTCCGAAGACCTCCGCGTGGCGCCCGAGGCCCTCGCGGAGCTGGCGCCGCGCCTCCTCGGGCTCGTGCCAGAGGTGTTCGGGCAGGCGCGAGGCCGGTATGCGGCGCTCGGCGTCGCCCATGTTCGTCAGCAGCGGCAGGATCGGGTGGTAGCGCGGGGAGCAGATCAGCTCAGCCCGGCCCTCACCGGCTGCGTGCGCGTACTCATCAACGACCAGCGCAACCGTGCGGTCCATCTCCTCCAGCAGCGCATCCTTCTCATCGGGCGTGAAGTCGCGGTCCTTCGCGCGCAGCTCGCGGATGATGTCGCTGGTGTTCGCGAGAGCGAAGCCGCACCATGCGAGGTTGAAGAGTACCTGCAGATCGAGGTACTCATCCTCGGTGAAGAGGCGGCAGGCGCGGTCGATGGTCTCCGGCTTGCGGTCAACGCCTCTCTTGTGCGATAATTCCCCGTACCTGGCGCTCGTCGCCATGGCGCCGCCGGGGTGACCGCCGCACATGTGCGTGAGGAGGTAGCGCTGATCGTCGAGGGTCAGCGCGTCTGGATCGCGGCGCGAAAGCTCCGCCGCCCGGTCCACGATCTCCCCCCGCACGTAGCCCTGAATCTGCTCGACCAGCGACGGTACGAGGTTGAAGGTCACGTGGGTCCCGTCGAACTTGCGCAGGAGCCAGGGCATGTCGTAGTAGGCGCTGCAAGCGTGCAGACGCGCAAAGGGCAGCGCTGCCCGGCTCGAGTCCGGCCAAACGTACCACGGTTGGTGCATGTGCCACACGAAGGCGACATTGACGCGACCCATCTCGGTCCATCATCTCCCGAAGCGGGCGTTGGCCCGCAATGCTGCCTCAAGCTGAGGTCCAAACTATGAGTTCGCCGCCCGGGGCTTTGTGCCTTGTCCTGCATTCCCACCTTCCCTACGTACTCGGACACTCGACCTGGCCCCACGGGGCCAGCATGCTCTACGAGGCGGCCGCGGAGTGCTACGTGCCGCTCCTGCGCACCTTCCGCCGCCTGGTCTATGACGGCATACTCCCCGGAGTTACCATCGGCCTGACGCCGATCGTGGTTGAGCAGCTCGCGGATGAGCGCTTCGAGGAGTGGTTCACGCACTACCTCGACGACCGCATCGAGACGGCCGAAGCGAACCACGGTGAGTTCAGCTACCGTGGCGACCTGCACCTCACGTGGCTCGCCGAGCAGTGGATATTGCGCTACCGTGAACTGAAGCGAGTATACCACGAGGAGCTCGACCGCGACATCGTCGGGGCGTTCCGGGAGCTGCAGGAGCAGGGCGCGATCGAAATCATGTGCTCGGCCGCCACGCACGGCTACTTCCCCCTGCTGCACGAGGACGCCTCGATCGAGGCTCAGATCCGCGAGGGCATCTCGACGCACCTGCGGCACTTCGGGCGCTACGCGAGAGGCTTCTGGCTGCCCGAGTGCGCCTACCGCCCGCGTTCCAACTGGGCCCCGCCGGCTGAGATCGAGCCCCCCAACGGCCGCTCGTGGTTCCGCAAGGGCGTCGAGCAGTTGCTCGGCGAGAACGGTCTCGACTACTTCATCGTGGACAATCACCTGCTGCAGGGCAGTGGCGACCCGCTGCCGGTGGACATCAGCTACGACGACACGATGGGCAAGCTGTGGGGGCGTATACACCGCCGCAGCGACGAGAGCCCGCGGCCGAGCTGGGAGAAGACCACCCACTGGGGCTACTTCGTCGGCACCGACTTCGAGGACTACCCGCCGGTGGCGTGCCTGGTGCGCAACCCCGGCGTCTCGCACCAGGTCTGGAGCGCCGACCACGGCTACCCGGGCAACGGCTGGTACCTGGAGTTCCACAGGAAGCACCAGCCGGGCGATCACCGCTACTGGCGGATCACCGACGACAGGAACGATCTTGCCACGAAGAACCACTACTCGCCCGAGATGGCCCAGAAGCGGGTGCAGGAGCACGCCGGGCACTTCGTCTCGATGATCCACGACATCCTGGAGGCGCAGCCACGCCCGCACGGTCGCCGGCCGATGATCTGCGCACCCTTCGACGCCGAGCTGTTCGGGCACTGGTGGCATGAGGGGCCGTCGTGGCTGGAACAGGTCATCCGCTGGATCCACGAGGACTACCGCGTCGAGACGATGACCGGCGGGCAGTACCTCGCGGACACGCCGCCAGCCACCGCGGTGGCGCTGCCTGAGGGCTCATGGGGCGCCGGCGGCGGGCATCACATCTGGCTCAACAGCGAAACCGCGTGGTCGTGGCGGCGCATCTACCAGGCCGAGGAGCGGATGAAGCACCTCGCGAAACGCTTCGAGGGCACTGAGAACGAGCAGCTCGAGACGTTCCTCAAGCAGGCGGCGCGGGAATTGCTGCTGTTGCAGGCGTCGGACTGGCAGTTCCTGATCTCGACCGGGAGCGCGGTTGATTACGCCTCGCACCGGCTGGTGGCGCATCACACGGACTTCAACCGCGTGGCCGACCTCGCCGAGCGCTGGTCGCGCGGCGAGCACCTGTCAGACGGCGATTGGGCCTACTTCGGGGAACTGTCGGGCCGTGACCGACCGTTCCCGGATGTGAAGCCGGAGTGGTTCGCACAGTAACGATGGGAATGGGCAATGGGTAGTGGGCAATCGGGGACGGCGTTCCCGTGACACGGGCGCCGCGCCGTGCGCCTTCACACAGCCGATGAGCAGGAGGTAGCGAGTTGTCGGAGCTACGCAAGGACCCGATCGTCGATCGCTGGGTGATTATCGCGGCGGAGCGTGGTCGCAGGCCCACCGACTACGAGACGACCGCACCCACGCCCGGTGGGCCGGGCTGCCCGCTGTGTGAGGGCAACGAGCGGATGACGCCGCCGGAGATCTGGGCGCTGCGCCCCGGCGGCTCTGCCGCCAACGGGCCGGGCTGGCAGTTGCGCGTGGTGCCGAACAAGTACCCCGCGCTGCGCGTCGAGGGGAGTACTGAGCGGCGCGGCCTGGGCATGTTCGACATGATGACGGGCGTTGGCGCGCACGAGATCATCATCGAGAGCCCCGACCACGACTGGCGGATGGGGGACGGCCCGCCCGAAGCGATTCAGCCCATCCTGATGGCCTGGCAGCTCCGTCTGAGCGACCTGTACCGCGACGACCGCCTGCGCTACTGCGTGCTCTTCCGCAACACCGGGGCGGAGGCCGGGGCGACGATCAGCCACCCGCACTCGCAGATCATGGCCATCCCGGTCGTGCCGGGGCGAGTGAAGAGCAAGCTGAAGGCGGCGCGCGACTACTACGCGCGCAAAGAGCGCTGCATCTTCTGCGACGTGCTCGCGCAGGAGCTGGCGATGGGCGAGCGGATCGTGATGGAGAACGACCACTTCGTGGCCTTCGCGCCCTTCGCGTCGCGCTTCCCGTTCGAGCTGGCGATCTACCCGCGGCGGCACGCGCAGGACTTCACCGAGATGGACGAGCCGTCGCGCACGGCACTGGCCGAGGTGCTGCATCATTCGCTGGCCCAACTGCGACCTGCGCTGGGCCGGCCGGCCTACAACTTCGTCCTCAACATCGCGCCGAACCCCACGCCCCGCCCGGGGAAGCCGGACTACTGGAGCACGCTGGAACTGGACTACCACTGGCACATCGAGATTCTGCCGCGCGTCACGACGGTGGCGGGCTTCGAGTGGGGCACGGGATTCTACATCAACCCGGTGGCGCCCGAAGACGCCGCACGGTTCCTGCGCGAGACGGTCAACGAGCCGCGGGAGGCGAGATCGGATGGCTGAGGACATGGGCTGGCCGCATGCGCACTGCCCGTGCCCGATCTTCGAGTACGCTCCGGCCGCGATGCTCATCGCCGACCGCGAACTGAACGTGATCCAGGCGAACCACGAGTTCTGGTCCACCGTCTGCGACTGCGAGCCCGCTCCAGAGGGCACGCCGCTGCGTGACGCCCTGCCCGCGGAGGTGTGGGGAGGCGTGGAGAAGGGGCTCGCGCAGGTGATCGAGAACGAGGAGCCGGTCGAGGTCCCGGGCCTGAGGCTCTACAGCTCCGACCACCCTCAGCGCGTGGTGGACCTGCGTTTGAGCCTCGCCTCCGAAGGCTCGCGCAAGGTCGTGATGATCGCCGCCAACACCGTCCCGGACACCGGCCGGCGGCTGGCCGAGCTCACGCTGCTCAACGACATGGTGCGCGTGATGCGCCGGGAGTCGCAGCTCGAGCGCGTCCTCTTCGCGGTGCTCACCTGCGCCACCGCGGGCACCGGCGGCATCGGCTTCAACCGCGCCTGGCTGTTCGTGGTCGATCCCAGCGGCCAGTGGCTGGAGGGTCGCATGGCGCTTGGCCCGAGCTCGCAGGAGGAGGCGCACGAGATCTGGTCGCGCGTGGCGAGCGAGCCACACACGCTCGACGACTTCACCGCCGCCTACGACCACTGGGCCGAACGCACCCCGCAGCCGCTGCAGCAGGCGGTACGGGCGATGCGCTTCTCGATGACCGAGGATGAAGATCGGCTTCCGGTCGCCGCGGCGGTGCAGCGACGAGCGCTGAGGGTGAACGATGCCGCCTCGGACGAGCGCGTCGCCGACGAACTGCGTGAGGTGCTGGACACCGGCGAGTGCGTGGTCGTGCCGCTGGTGGTGTCGGACCAACCGCGTGGGGTTCTGATGGCCGACAACCGCTACTCGCGCCAGCCGATCACCGACGCGGACGTGCGGCTGCTCACGCTCTTCGCGCAGCACGCGGGGCTGGCGGTCGAGTCGGCGCTGGCGCTGGAGGAGATTCGGCGCGGGCGCCAGGAGCTCGAACAGGCCTACACGAGCCTGCAGCGGGCACAGGGGGAGCTGGTGCGGGCGGAGCAGATCGCGGTGATCGGGGAGATGTCCGCACGCGTCGCCCACGATCTGCGCAACCCGCTGGTGACCATCGGCGGCTGGGCGCGGGACCTCGTAGAGGAGCCGGACGACGTCGAGGCGGTCAAGCACGCCGCGGGGGTCATCGCCAACGAGGCGACGCGGCTGGAGGAGATCCTCGCCCTGCTGCTCGAGCCACTGGCGCAGCGGCAGCTTCACCTGCGGCCGGTCGAGCTCAACGGCCTCGTCGTCGATCGTGCGATGACCAGCGAGAGCGGACTGCAGGACCGCGACATCAACCTGCGCGTGCACCTCGCTGAGGGCCTGCCGATGGTCCGCGCGGACATCGCGCAACTCCGGCGCTCGTTGCAGAACCTGATCGACAACGCCGCCGACGCGATGCCCGAGGGCGGGACGATGGACATCTCGACGTCCCAGGACGAGGAAAACGTCTGGCTCACAATCGAGGACACCGGCACGGGAATGTCGAAGGATGTAACTGAACGCATTTTTGATGCGTTCTATACAACGAAGCATTACGGGAGTGGGATCGGGCTGGCGGTGGTCTGGGACACGGTCCGCCTCCACGGCTTCGACATCGAAGTGAAGAGCACGCCCGAAGAGGGGACGCTCTTCGCCATCCGCATCCCGAAGATGTACACAATCCAGGACAACGGGGGAGACACGCCCGATGCAACGACCGTCGCGTGAGAAGGCGCGGATGGGCCCGTGACCGGGCCCTGCGGGGACGGGCCGGTGGAGGTCGGAGGAGAGGGACATGGGGAGCGGCGACACGGAAACAGAGGAAGCGGCGCGAGGCATCTGCATCCTCTTTGTTGATGATGACCCGAATCAGCGCGAGGTGTACCAGCGCCGGCTCGAGCGTCAGGGCTATCAGGTGGACCTGGCCAAGAGCGCGGACAGTGCTGTGGCTCGGCTGAGAGAAGACCGGCCGCATGTGATCGTGCTGGACATTGCGATGCCGGGGCGCGACGGGCTGAGCGCCCTGCAGGAGATCCTCGACATCGATCCGTCGGTGCCGGTGATCATACACACGGCATATCCGAGCTACGCCGAGAACTTCCTGTCGTGGGCGGCCGACGCGTACATCGAGAAGAGCTCGGACATCGAGCCGCTGGTGTGGGCGATCGAGACCGCCGTCCGCAATCTGACGCACTGATCCTGTTCACACACCACGCGGGAGGCCATGAGACTTGGCGATCAGCAGAGAGAGCGCCGGGCAGATCCTGACGATGCTGCTGGCCGGGGGGCAGGGCCAGCGCCTCCGGCCCCTCACCGAGCGACGGGCCAAGCCCGCCGTCCCCTTCGGAGCCGTCTACCGCATCATCGACTTCACGCTGTCGAACTGCGTCAACTCGTTCTTCCGCCGCATCTACGTGCTGACGCAGTACGAGTCGGTGACGCTCAACCGCCACCTGCGCGACACGTGGAACATCCTGAGCCCCGAGCTGGGGGAGTTCGTGGACATCGTCCCGCCCCAGCAGCGCCTCCCGAGCCGATGGTACCTCGGGACCGCCGACGCGGTCTTCCAGAACCTCTACCTGCTGCAGCAGGAGCGCCCCGAGTGGGTGCTGATCGTGGGCGGCGATCACATCTACAAGATGGACTACGCGCTGCTGCTCGAGGAGCACCTCAGGCACGGCGCCGACGCCTCGATCGTGTGCATCGACGTGGACACGGAGGCTGCGAAGAGCTTCGGCATCATGTCCGTCGATGACAGCCGCCGCATCACCGCGTTCGACGAGAAGCCCCGGCAGCCGACGCCGGTGCCGGGCAGCGACGACCGCTGCCTCGCCTCCATGGGCATCTACCTGTTCAATACCGAGGTGCTCGTCAGGGCGCTGGTGCGGGACGCCAAGAACCCCGACAGCAGCAAGGACTTCGGGCATGACGTGATCCCGCGCCTGATCGAGGAGCGCGACGTCTACGCCTACAGCATCACCTCCGAGGGGCAGCCGGGCGGAGGGTACTGGCGCGACGTGGGGACGCTGGAGACCTACTGGGAAGCGAACATGGACCTGATCGCGCGCCACCCGGAGTTCAACATCTACGATGAGGCCTGGCCAATCCGCTCGGGTACCGGGCACCGACCGCCGGCGAAGATCTGCGTCTCGACCGAGGGCACGATGGGGCGCTTCGAGCAGTCGCTGCTCGCGCCGGGCGTGGTGGTCTCGGGAGGGCAGGTCGCGCGCTCGGTGATCGGTCCGCGCGTGGAGATACACAACGAGAGCCACGTGGACGAGTGCGTCATCATGGGCGGCTGCCGCATCGGCAAGCGCGTGCGTCTGCGTCGCTGCGTGATCGAGGAGGCGACGGTGCTGCCCGACGGGATCGAGATCGGTTTCGACCTCGACCACGACCGCGAGCGCTTCACGGTGACCGACAACGGTGTGGTGGTGATCCCGAGCCGCGCGCCGCTGTAGAGCGGGGTGCCGGGAGCAGCCGATGAAGGTCCTCTACGTCTCCAACGAGGTCGCGCCCTTCGCGAAGGTCGGCGGGCTGGCGGACGTTGCGGGGAGCCTCCCGCAGGCCGTCGCCCGGCGCGGCGTGGACATCCGCGTCGTCATGCCCCTGCACCGGAGCTGCCCGGCGATCGAGCAGTGCTCCGTGCCGCTCCCATGCCTGAGCGTGCAGACGCCCTACCGCGCGCTGGTCGCAAGCGTCCTGCAAAGCACCCTCCCCGGCAGCGACGTGCCCGTCTACTTCATCAAGTACGACCCGTTCTTCGACCGCCCCGACCCCTACGGTGAAGGCGGCACGGACTACCCTGACTCGCCGCAGCGCTACGCATTCTTCGCGCGCGCTGCGCTGGCGCTCGACCACGCTCTGGGCTTCCGCGCGAACGTCATCCACGCCAACGACTGGCCCACCGGCCTGCTGCCGACCTTCCAGCGCCTCAACCCGCACGGTCGCCCAACGGTCTTCACCATCCACAACCTCGGCTACCAGGGCAGCTTCCCGCTCACCGTCGCCCGCGACATCGACATCGACCCGACCTCCCCCGCCATGCCGCTGGTGCAGCTCGGCGCGCGCATCAACTACATGGCCGCCGCAATCCGCTCCGCGAGCGTCATCAGCACTGTAAGCGAGCGCTACGCGACGGAGATACAAAGCTCGGGCTCCGGGCACGGCATCGACGACCTGCTGCGCGACCGCGCGGGCGACCTGCACGGGATCCTCAACGGCATCGACCGCGATGACTGGGACCCGAGCGACGCGCCGCGGCTACCCGCGGCGTTCTCCGCCGACGACCTCGACGGGAAAGCGCGCTGCAAGGCCGAGCTGCAGCGGCTCGTGGGGCTTGACGTGAACCCGCGGATTCCGCTGGCGGTGGCGGTGAGCCGCCTGGTGCATCAGAAGGGCCTCGACGTGCTGGCGGAGGTGCTGCCACGGGCGGTGGGGCGGCCGATGCAGTTCGCGCTGCTGGGGACCGGCGACGAGAAGCTCGAGCGCCTCTACCGCGCGCTTGCGCAGGCGAATCCGGGGCGGGTGGCTGTGAGCATCGCCTACGATGAGGACCTCGCGCGGCTGCACTACGCGGGCGCGGACATCTTCCTGATGCCCTCGCGCTACGAGCCGTGCGGGCTTAGTCAGTTGATCGCGATGGCCTGCGGCACCGTCCCCGTGGTGCACTCCACCGGCGGCCTCGCCGACACGGTCTCCGAAGCGCCCCCCGACCAGACCGGCTTCGTCTGCCACTACCTCACGCCCCAGGACCTGCTCAGCGCCATCACGCGGGCGGTGCAGGCGTACGAGACGCCCGACCGATGGCGGCCGCTGATGGTGCGCGCGATGCGCCAGGACCACTCGTGGACGAAGTCCGCGCGGGAATACGTTGCGCTCTACGAGCAAGCGCGGCGCAAGCACGCCGGTGGGTGAGGGCCGCAGCGAAGCTGTAGTGGACAACACCGATCTTCGCGGGTATCATGCCATCGTGAGGAGGAAGTGCCATGGCCTCGGACGCAATCGATAGCCATCTGCGGGAGGCTTGGGAGAAGGCGCGAAGGCTTTCGGACTTGCGGAAGCATGCACTGATCGACTTCATCGCGTACCTTAGCCATCTGGAAGAAGAGCACGAGGCGCTGGACCTCTGCGAAGAGGACATCAAGGCCGTTGAGGCTTTGCTGGCGGGGCAGGATACCGCAGACATCCCCTGGGACCAGGTGAAGCGAGAGGGGCGGGAAGCGCAGAACCGTGTACTCGATTAGCTTCACCGGTCGCGCGCGGAAGCAGTTCCTGAAGCTTGACGCGGACACACAGGATCGGGTGGCAGACGCGATTGACCGTATGCGGGAGTGGCCGGACCGATCCCTCGATATAGCCCCGCTCAGGGGACGCCTCCAAGGCTCCCTCCGACTGCGTGTTGGCGCCTACCGAGTGATCTTCACGATCGATCACGAGGACCAGCACATATCGATCGCCGCGGTAGCACCCCGCGGGAGAGTCTACAACTGACAGCCCCTTCCCCAGCTCGGCGACCGCCCGGCCTATTGTCCTGCCTCTGAACCGCCCTCGCTCTACCGTCGTCGCGTGATGTGAAGCCCGGCAAGAAGGCCCTTGCAGCTCTTTGCGCGAAGGTATCCGCACCATCCCAGCCTCGTCCCGCCAGGAGCACGCTGATGAGACCGCTCGCCGCCCTGACCGTGATGCTCGCGCTGATCGCCATCCCATGCGCCGCGCAGGACACCGACGGTGACGGCCTCTCCGACGCGCTGGAGAAGCAGCTCCTCACAGACCCGGCCTTCCCCGAAACGCTCGAAGTCATCGTCGAAGACGCCGCGGGCGATGTGACGCAGGAGGGCGACGAGCGCTTCGACCTGACTCGCGTGCGCTTCGGCAACGTCGCCCGCGGGCGCTGGCTCTGGGCGATTGAGTTCGCCCAGCCGCACACCTTCGACAACACCTCGCTGATCCTCTACGTGGACGCCGACAACGATCCGCAGACCGGTCGCGCGGGGATGGGCTGCGAGACCACCTACGGCCACTCCGGCGGCGCCCCCTCGCAGATGTTCTACCTCGGCGAGGACCGCCGCGCCGACTTCCCACTCCACCGCGTCGCGCTACAGGACGGCGTGCTCTTCATCTGCGCCGACCTGCCGCTCAACCAGCTCGACGGCAGCTCTGTCTTCCGGCAGATGATACTGTGCGAGCAGCGCAATCCGCATGAGAGCCGCGACTCCGTCGGGTGGACGAACGTCAGCGGCCCCGGCGACTCGGATCGCGAGAGGGTGAGATCACTGGCCGACATCACGCAGGGCGAGGGCTTTGAGGTCACGCAGGACATGGCGCTGCTCTGGCGCATCAACGGCGACGAGCGCAACGTCATCATCAACTCGTTCCAGGACTGCGAGGCCGAGGGATTCACGTACAACCACTCGGAGTACCGCTGGCCCGCGATGCGCCGAACCTCCGGTGAAGGTTCGCTCAGCGCCCGCGCCACGGCCGGCCGCCGGCACCTCGGCGCGGTGGTCTACGACCAGCCCGGCCGCGAGGTGTACCAGTTCGAGGTCGATGGCGAGCCGGTCGGGACGTTCATCGCCGATGAGGGCAACAAGCGCCAGCGGCTCTTCTTCATGTCTCGGCCGATGCGGTTTACCGGCAACGAGACGATCACGCTGCGCGCAGCGGGCGCGGGGCCGTGCGTGGTCGAGGACATCGTGCTGCTTGCCGAGCGCCCGGAGCTGCTCGTCCCCGCGAAGCGCCTCGGGCAGCTTGAGGTCGGCTGGGACTGGGACCGCGAGGCCATGCGCGCGACGTGGATCACCACCTGGCCGGTCGCCTGCACACTCACCGGCGCAGGCGAGGAGATCGTCGAGGAGCAGCCGCTGCAGAACCATCGCGTCTACCTGCCAGGCCTGGAGGCCGGGCGCAATTACACGCTGACTGTCGATGCCGCGGACGCGGGGAAGCACACCGCGCGCTTCACCGCTGGCGAGCCGGAGGTGGCGCCATGCGCGGCCGCGCGCGAGCGCGTCCTACTGAGCGTGCTCAACGACGGCCGCGAGCTGCCCGCGGGCTACCCGCTGACCGTCGGGATACCCTTTGCGCAGGGCGCGCTCGACTCGACCGACCACCTGCGGTTGCTGGCGGGAGGCGAGGAGCTGCCGCTGCAGGCGAAGCCGATGGTGCGCTGGCCGGACGGCTCTGTGAAGGCCGCGCTGCTCGACACCGCCGCACCGGCTGCGACCGATGCGCTGACGCTGGAGTTCGGGCGCGACGTCACGCGCGCGGAGGCACCCGATCCGGTGACCGTGACGCGCGATGGCGACGCGCTGACGGTAACCGCCGGGCCGCTGAGCGCGCGCTTCGACCTGCGCGCGAGCGGCCTCTTCACACGGCTGGAGCGCGATGGCGTGGCGCTGACCGACCCCGACCGACCGGCGCGGATCACGCTGGTCGATGACGCCGGGAGCGCATACGACACGCTCGCGGCGCCGGAGGAGGTCGTGGTTGAGGAGGCCGGGCCTATGCGCGCGGTCGTGCGCCTCGACGGCCACCACACCGGCGACGCGGGGGACCTGTTCGAGTACCGCATCCGGCTCGCGTTCTTCGCGCGCTTCCCCGCGGTGCAGGCGACCTACCGCTGGATGAACGACAACTCCGGCCAGGAGTTCACTGAGCTCAACGCGATCCGCTTCGAACTGCCGCTGGTGGCGGGCGCGGGAGACGCGCTGATCGGCGCCGACGAGCCCGTACGCGCCTCGCTCGCCGGCAGCGCCGGCATCGCGCAGCTACGCGATGACAGCTACTCGGGCGCGGCGGAGGGCACGCGCGCGCCGGGCTGGGTCTCGGCGGGCGACGTGACGCTGGCCTGCGGCGACTTCTGGCAGCTCTACCCCAAGGGCATCGGCGTGGACGGCGGCGCGCTTTACGTGGACATCTGCCCCGACTTCGCCGATGGCGAGTACGATGACTGCACCGAGCGCGACCTCTACAAGCTCTACTACTACCTGCAGGGCGGCGTCTACAAGATCCGCCAGGGTACTGCGAAGACGCATGATCTGTGGCTCGACACCGGCGGCGCGGACGCCGGCACCCTCGCGGCGCTGGCGGGGGAGCCCCCGGTGATTGCGGCGCCCGCCGACTGGTACCTCGCGAGCGGCGTGTTCGGCGACTTCGTGCCGATCACCGCGGGCCGCACGCCGCGCTACGACGACATCTGCGACCGGCTGCTGCAATCCACCGAGGGCCGGCGCGAGAGCGTGCACGAGTTCGGAATGCTCAACTACGGCGACTGGTGGGGCGAACGCGGCGCAAACTGGGGCAACGGGGAGTACGACAGCCATCACACCGCCGCGCAGATGGCGGTGCGCGGGCACGCCCCGTTCGCGTGGCAGCAGCTCATGCGCGACATGGCGCGGCACGATCATGACGTGGACCTGTGCCACTACCACGCGAACTCGGGCTACATCGGCGGTTCGTGGGCGCACTCCATCGGACATGTCGGATCGTACCTGAGCCAGCGGATGGAGGGGCAGTACGGGAGCCCGCGCGCCGGGCAGTCGCCGACGCATACCTGGACGCGCGGCACCACCGAGTACTTCATGCTCACCGGCGACCCGGCGGGGATCGAGGCCGCGCGCATGATCTCCGATCACTACGGTGGCTCCTACATCAACAACTACGACTTCACCAACGGCCGCGTCCCCGGCTGGCACCTGATCTTCACCATGGCGACCTACCAGGCGACCGGCGACCCGTTCTACCTCAACGCCGCGCGCATCATCGTCGATCGTACGATGGAGCGCCGCACGCCCGGCTCAGGCTGGGCGCGGCAGCTCGTGCCCGGACACTGCCACTGCGAGCCGCGCTGCCGCGGCCTGTGCAGCTTCATGCAGGGAGTCCTCGGCGTGGGGCTGCACGACTACTGGCTCGCAACCGGCGACAAGCGCGTCGAGGAGGCCGTGCCGGATGCCGCGCGCTACGTGATCGAGGAGATCTGGGAAGACGAGGCGGAGATGTTCCGCTACACCTCGTGCCCGGACAGCAGCCTGACCGGCAGCCGCGCCGACACGCTCGGCGGCCTGCTGCTCTTCGCGTCGGAAATCACCGGCGACCCGCTGTTCGCCGATGTCGCGGTGCGGGGCATGAACCTCGGCTTCGAGGGCCTCGGAAGCCTCGCGCACATGCGCTGGACACCCTACATCGTCGACGCGCTCGACCGCCTGTACCGGCTGCAGGAGCCGGGCTTCGACGGCGCGTCGATCCTCATGCGCATGGAGCAGCCCGGCCCGCTGCAGGTGCGCGTCTTCGACCGCGAGGGCAACCCGGCTCCCGCCGGAGCCGCGGAGTTGACCGCTCCCGACGGCGCATCGATGCGCCCCGCCGATGACGGGCGGATCGTCGTCGAGGACGGCCTCAAGGGCGTCTACCGCCTGCAACTCGCGCAGGGCGCGGGGCCGTGGCAGGTCACGAGCTCGATCAACCCGGTCGTCCTGTCTCTGCAGGACGGGCTCGAGGTGGACGTGCCCGAGGGCGTCACGCGCATCGTCCTGCGCTCGCACGGAGACGGCCCGCGCGCGCTCGACTGCACGAAGCTCTCTGGCAACCTGAAGTGGCGTCTACTGGGGCCGGATGGCTCGAAGGTCGCCCCGCGCAACGCGACCGCCGATGGCTTCTACGCGCTGGAGCTGACCGGTCCGGGGCGGGCGCGCGTCTCGGCGCCGAGTGGCTGGTCGCCGTGGGCGGCGCTCTACGAGGGCCGATGGTTCAACGCCGCCGAGCCGCAGGTGCGGATCGAGGGCAAGACCGCGTTCGCGCCTGGCGATGGCCGCACCGTCCGCCTCAGCGCGGCCGTCGAAGACCTTGACGGTGACCTGGGAAGCGTACGCTGGACGCTGCCGGACGGGCGCGAGGTTGAGGGCGAGCAGGTGGAGTTCGAGGCGCCGGAGGATGCGACGCTGCTGATGGTGCGCGTGGTGGCCGAGGACGCCGCGGGCAACATCGGCGAGGCGACCACACAGGTGCACCTTCCCGAGCCGGACCTCGCGGGCGTTGAGGGCGCTGTGACCGTGCAGGCCGAGGACTTCAGCGGCCAGGGCGGCGGCGAGGTGAGCGTGCTCGAGCGCATCGGCAACGTCGGGCGGATGATCACGATGTGGCACGCGGACCTCGGGCATTGGCTGGAGTGGACGGTTGAGGTCCCGGCGGCGGGCGACTACGTCATCTGGGCGCGCTACGCGACGGATTCCGCGAAGACCACGCGCGATCTGACGATCGATGGCGAGCTTCCGGGCGAGGACTACGCGCGGCTGCATTTCCCGCGCACCGGCGGCTTCTGCACCACGCGCA
Source organism: Candidatus Zipacnadia bacterium (assembly GCA_029821635.1). Taxonomy (GTDB): domain Bacteria; phylum Armatimonadota; class Zipacnadia; order Zipacnadales; family UBA5352; genus UBA5352. The sequence goes on along the minus strand of JALGSW010000020.1, from coordinate 9,783 downwards.
GCGACTGGGCGGTGCGCCGCCTCGGGCCCGCGTTTCACCTCACCGCGGGCACCCACACGATCCGCATGTCGAACCTCGGCGACGGCCTCGCGCTGGACTATCTGACGCTGGTGCCAGAGAGGTAGACACAAGGGCCTCGCGTGGGTATCATGCGAATGGAAGGAGGACGCAGATGGCGACGTCAGCGATAGACAAGCACCTGGAGAGCGCCCGGGAGAAAGCGCGGCAGCTCTCCGAATTCCACAAGTACGAACTGATCGACTTCATCGAGTTCCTGAGTGGGCGCGCACAGGACGACGACGTCTGGGAGCCTGATGAGGAGGAGATGGAGGCGCTGCGGGCCTTCTTCGCCGGTGAGTCCGATCCGGGGGTTCCCCTGGAAGAGGTCGAGCGGAAGTCGGAGGAACTCGGTGACAAGGTACTCGGTTGAGCTTGGAGCCCAGGGCGGAGAAGCAACTGCTTAGCCTGGACCTTCAGACCCGACGGCGCGTGATAGCGCAACTCAAGAGGCTCGCAGACTGGCCGGTGCCAGGGCGCGTTGTCAGGCCGCTGAAGGGGCAGTTTGACGGTCTATACCGGATGCGCGTCGGGCCCTACCGGGCTATTCTGGCTGTTGACCATTCCCGGCGACGGGTCTCCGTACGTGACATCGGGCACCGCGGAGGCGTTTACCGCTGACTGCCGGACGTATGTGACACCGCCCTCGACCCTCCGCCCCCTACCTCACCTCAATGGTCGAGTCGATGGTCATGCCGCGCGTGATCATCTCCATGTTCATCTCCTGCTCGCCCTCCGGCGTCTGGACCGTGCCCTTGATCCGCTGGATCATATCAATCACCACCCGCGTGTCCGCGCCCACCATCCGCCCGCCGGCCGGGTCGAAGTCGAAGCCGCCGCTTATGCTCATGTGCATCGGGCCGATGGCGAGCTCCATGCCCTCGCCTTCCGTCCCGCCGAAGGCGCCCGCCATGGGTACCGGCATCGTCTCGATGTCCATCGCGCTGAGCATGTCGAGGGTCACGCAGTCCACGTCCGCCACCAGTCGTGTGCCGGCCATGCGGTAGAGCGTCGAGCCAGCTATGAGCGATGGCGCATCGTCCCCAGCCTCGTGCTCCCCCTCTTCGCCATGCTCCCCCTGCCCATCATGGTCGTGTTCCCCGTCCTGCTCCTCATCGCCAGCCACAGCCCCCAGCGCGACGAGCGGCATATCGAACGCTGCGCCCCAGACATAATCGAAGCCCACCGGCTCCTCCGGGAACGCAACCGACCACTGCTGCGACATCCGCATCCACTGCGACATGTCCGCGCCGCCGGTGAGGCCCATGGCGCCGAGACCTTCGGGCAGCTCCATCTCCAGCACGTCGCCGCGCGGCGATATGACCATCCGGTAGTATCCGGCCATGCCGGCACCAGCGCCCGGCGGCAGCGGGCTCTCCTCACCGTCCACCGTCATCGTGCTCGCCTTCGGGTCGAGGACGATGTAGCTCTGCTTCCCCTCTACCTGCACGTCCATCTGCATCGTGCCCATTTCGTAGACGACCGTGCCGTTGCCCTCCTCGTCCACGCTCTCGACGAGTAGAGTCATCGGCATCAGCACGCGCGTCCACATCGGCGTTTCCGTCTCCTCCACCGGGTCCTTGGTCAGGTCACGCATGACCATCGTTCCCGAGGTCTCGGACGTGATATCCCAGACGATCTCCTCACCGGCGTTCCACTGGTAGCGGAGCAGGACACGCTCCTCATCCTGCGCCCACGCGGCACACGCCAAGATCAGCGCCACCAACACCACGATCGCCGTCAGTATCCGGACTCGCATTAGCCGTACCTCCGTTGCTCGTTGATACGCTCACTCTCGGAAGTTGCCGAGCGCCGCACCCGAGTTCCCTGCACGGCGCCCGAACTCATCTACGTCAGTGCCTCGGTGAAGGTTGCTCGATCAGAAGAGTGTTAGCCTGCGTAGAGCAGTGCCCCTCCGTTGCTCGCACTTGCGGGAACTGAGAGGTATCTGTGAGGGTTATACGGAAAATCGAGCGTATGATGACGAGGAATTACCTCGTAAAAGCATATTCCGCGCCTGTATTGCCTCAATTACGTCCCATGTATCATCATATTGCCCCGCCCAACTGGACACTTCGGGCCTGCACACGCGCTTCGCCAGGAGGGGGCTGCATCATGCCAGACAGCCGCTGCACCGGGCTTCAGGAAGGGGGCGGCGCGGCGCCTCGGGCCGCCGGTTCACCTCACCGCGGGCACCCACGCGATCCGCATGACGAACCTGGGCGACGGCCTGGCGCTGGACTACCTGACGCTGGTGCCGGTGGCGGAGTGAGCGGGGCCGGCAGACCGCAAAGTGGCAGCAATATCCGTTCGTGGGGCAGGCATTCCTGCCCCACGAACGGCATGGATGACACCCGGCGAGATGCCTTCGGAGTCGCGCCCCCTACCGCACCTCAATCGTCGAGTCCACGGTCATGCCGCGCATGGTGATCTCCATGTTCATCTCCTGCTCGCCCTCCGGCGTCTGCATCGTCCCCTTGATCCGCTCTGTCATGTCCATCACCGCCCGCATGTCGCCGCCCATGGTCCGCCCCGCGGCCGCGTCGAAGTCGAAGCCGCCGCTCATGCTGACGTGCATCGGACCGATGGAGAACTCGAAGCCCTCGCCACCCATCGCGCCGAACATCGCCGGCATCGGCAGCGTTTCGAGGTCCATCACGCCGAGCATCTCGAGGGTCACGCACTCCACGTCCGCTACCAGGCGCGTGCCGCTCATGCGGTAGAGCACCGAGCCAGCCATGGGCGATGGCGCATCATCCCCAGCCTCGTGCTCCCCCTCTTCGTCATGCTCCCCCTGCCCGTCGTGGTCGTCGTCCCCCTCATGCTCCTCGTCGCCATCCACGGCCTCCGGCGCGCCGAACGGCATGTCGAACGCTGCGCCCCAGACGTAGTCGAGACCCACCGGTTCCTCCGGCAGCGCGGCCGACCACTGCTGCGACATCCGCAGCCACTGCGTCATGTCCGCGCCGCCTGCGAGCCCCATTGCGCCGAGGCCCTCGGGCAGCTCCATCTCCAACACCTCACCGCGCGGCGACATCACCATCCGGTAGGGACCGAGCATCCCCGTGGCCATGCCGGGCGGCAGCGGGGTGTCCTCGCCGTCCATCGTCATCGTGCCCGCTACCGGGTCGAAGACGATGTAGCTCTGCTGGCCCTCTGCCTGCACGTCCATCTGCATCGTGCCCAGCTCGTAGACGACCGTGCCGTTGCCCTCATCGTCCACGCTCTCGACCCTCAGCGTCATCGGCATGAGCACGCGAGACCAGATCGGGATCGTCCTCTCCTCGACCGGGTCCTTCGTCAGGTCGCGCATGAACATCGTTCCAGAGGTCTCGGTGGTCACATCCCAGATGATCTCCTCACCGGCGTTCCACTGGTAGCGGAGCAGGACACGCTCCTCATCCTGCGCCCACGCGCCACACGCCAAGATCAGCACTGTCAGCATCACGATCAGCGTCCGGTTCTGCATCCCAGATCGCCTCCTTGACATCGCCGCACCGTACTGTCACTGCGCGACTCACGCCACCGTCGGCCCGACCCGAACGCCTCGCCCGAACTCCACCGCCGCGTCGGCGTCGAGCGCTTCCTCGCCGGTGGCGATTGCGAAGCGGAACTGCAGGCGGCCGAGCTGGTAGCCCGGGAAGTTCGTGTACCAGAAGTTGTTCGCCACCCACGAGTAGATCGCCCCGCGCGTGATGCGCAGGTGATCGGCCCACTTGCCGAAGGTGATCTCGCCAAGCTGGACGAGCGGCGCCTCGACCGGCGTCACCTGCGCCCACCAATCCTCCGCCTGCAGCGCGGCGAAGTGCTCGACTGCGTACCAGTCGCGGCAACTCCCCGGAAGCTGCTGCGCCTCCGCCTCGAAGGTCGCGTCGCAGGAGTGCACGAACGCGCGCGGCGGCGGGTCCATCGCGAACGGGAAGGCTACGTACAGCCCATCGTATGCCTCGCAGGGCTGCTTGTCGAGTCGCACCGTCACTTCGATGCGCCGCAGACCCCGGTAGAGCCGCACCTCCGTCTCCAGCGCGCGCACAAACGGGAGGCTGCTGCGCCATGTGAGCGCGCTGAACACAGGTCCGGTCTGCACGCCCACCAGCTCCGCGGCCCCGAGCGCCCCCGTGCGCTCGAACGGGGCGTCGGTCCGGCGCTTCCCGTAGGGGATCGTCAGGTAGCCGCGCTCCCAGACGGCCGCGCGGTCCTCCGCCGACGTGATGCGCTCATGCACCGTCTCGGCAAAGCCCCACGGCGCCCGCGTGTCCAGCAGTTCGCGCTCCGTCTGCCGGTCGACCATCGACAGCAGCCGCCCGTTGGGCGCGAATGCGAGCCGGTAGTGCTCGTTCTCCAGCAGGATGCGTTCGCCCGTGGTTGCCGGACCCAACTCACTGGCGGCCTCACCCTCAACCGCGTCGAGCGAGAGCACCTCGCCCGCGCCGACCTCCGCCACCGTCCACGCTTCGGCCTCGCCGAGGGCCGTCGGCGCCGAAGGCTGGACCGGCAGCAGCGTCCCGTCCGGCGCGCGCAGCCCCGTCACGTCAGGCATAAGTGCGGGCAGCCGGACCGCCCCGCGCCAGTCGCTCGACTGCAGGTTTGCCAGCGTCACGCGCGCAGCACCGGCGCCGGCCTGCGCGACGGTCGCATCGCGGTGGTCGCCCGTCACCTTCTCGGCGGCCATCTCGGTCAGCTCCGCCGCCAGCTCCGCTTCCAGCCGCCGCGCGCGGTCGCAGGCGCGATAGATGCAGGAGACCTTGTGCGCCGACGTCGCGCGCGCCATGAACGAATGCGGCTGCTGCGCCATGTTGCTGCAGCCGAAGGTGTGCTCGTCGAAGAGCAGCAGGTCCTCCCAGATCGACCAAGCGCGCCCGCGCCGGTCGCACTCGTCGCCCAGCCGCTCCTGCAGAGCCTCGATGCGCAGCATCCGGCAGTGCGTCTCGCGCGAGAGGCCGGTCTCATACGCCACCGAGCCGAGGCCCTCCGACCACCAGTCGGGCCACGCGAGGCGATGCTCCACGAAGGCGTCGGCGCCATGCAGCTCCAGCATCCGCTCGAGGAACTCGCGGTTCGTGCTGATACGCATGCGCGGGAGATCACCACGCTCGTTCCACGTGCGCACGAGATCGGCAAGCTCTGCCGATGGCGGGTAGTTGTCCGCGGCGAAGTGCAGCGCGAGCGCGCGCCACGGATAGCCCTCACGCTCAAGCTGTGCGAGGTACGCGCCCACGTGCTCGCGCGCGGCGTCAAGGCCGTGCGGGAAGCGCAGCACGTGCCCCTCACCGTACCAGCCCTTGCGCCAGTCGGTCATCCAGACGAGCACGCGCCCGCCACGGGGACCGACCCACCAGAACGGCCGCTCGACCTCGATCGGCTTGCTGACCATCGAGTTCGGCGAGACGCTCAGGAAGCGGATGCCCTGCTCGCTGAGCACGTCCGCGAGTCCCCAGCCCTGGCCGGGAATGTCCGTGGTCATCACCGCGTCGATCGCGAAGCCATGCTCGGCAGCCATCTCCTGCGCGGGCCGCAGCGACATCTCATGGCCGCGCCGATCCTGCAACTCCGTCGGGTCGAGGAAGAGTCCGCACAGCTCGAAGCGCCCCTCACGCAGGCGGGCAAAGAGCTCCTCAGCGCGCTCCGGGCGGCTGCGCAGGAACTCGACGATCGGCCACGAGAACTCGCTGATCCAGCGGAAGCGCGCGTCGTCGGGGTAGCCGTCGCTGCGCGTGCAGTAGTCCAGCGCCTGCGCGATGTATTCGACGTGCATGTCGCGCACGGTCCACTGCGTGTCGGTGTAGCCGACGTCCACGTGCGTGTGATGCAGGACGTAGATCTCTTCGATCGGCACGTCGATCAGCCTCCGTGATACAGCGTGACCGGGCCGAGCAGGCCCGCAACCAGCCCGGCCGCCCAGTTGCGGTTCGCGGGCGGGTTCGTGACCTTGATCGCAAGCTCGTGCTCGCCCGCGGCAAGCTCCAGCGCGCAGGCGAAGGGCGGCCACGCCAGCACCGCCTCCTGCTCGCCATCCACGCTCACCGCCGCGATGCCCTCGATGCGCCCGAGGTCCAGCGCGTAGCCTCCCGACTCCTCTACGTTCAGAGCCACGCGATAGGTTGCACTGCCTGAGAACGTCGGCCTGCCCAGCGCCGCCCAGTCCTGCAGCGCATCGGTCCGCAGCGGGCCACCCTCGCCGCGCAGGAAGGGCAGCGAGCGGTGTGCGTAGCGGAACTCGCAGGCGAAGTCGCCGTAGAGGAAGATCGGCTCGTGCAGGCCCCGCCCCGGGCCGGCGGTCTCCACCGTGATGACATTCAGCGTCGGCGTCGATCCACCCTTTAGCAGCCCGCCGATCTCCGCCACGCGGTTCATGCAGTCCCAGACGCGCTCCTCGCGCCAGCCCGTCACTTCGTGCCCGTTGACGCGCACTACCCACGCCCCCCGATGGCCGACGCGTCCATCACCAGCCGCGCCTGCGCGATCGGCTCGGTGACCATCACGCGGCAGTAGTAGCGCTGCGGCCCGTCGCCATCGTCGGGGAGCGCGCCCGTGCGATCAAGCAGATCAAGCTCCGGCAGGTTCGTGAAGTCCACGCGCTCGGGCCCATCGCCCGGCCCTGTGTGCCAGAGGCTCAGCGGCACGTGGTTCGGCGCGAACTCCACGCTCCACCCGCCGCTGAGCTGTGCGAACGGCTCGCCCGCCTCGATCGGCGCGGGCGAGACGCCCGCGCCCTCCGTGCTCAGCTCGATCAGCACGCTGCCGCGCGGCGGGATGCGCACCGCCTCGCCATCGACCTCCCCCACGAACTCCCGCTCGGCGCGGTTGAGCGCAAAGATGATCTGCAGGCCATCGCGCTCGCGCAGCAGCACGAAGACATCGCGCGCGCCATCGCCCACCACGTCGATGCCCGGCAGCGACGCGAGCGTAGCCTGATCGAGCCCGCCCACAAGCTCAACGCGCTCGTCGGCCCACGCGCGCTGCGGCTCCTGCGGGTCGTGCGTGAGCGCAAGGGGCATCTCACCCACTGCGATCACGCGCCCGCCGCCGTCGATGAAGCGCAGCAGCGCCTCCGCGGCTGCCTCGTCGATCCAGCGCAGGTGCGGCAGCACGATCGTGCGGTAGGCCTCGGGCGTAGTGAGCGCCCCGTCGTCCGCGACACTCTCGGCGAGCGTGATCTCGTCGATGAAGTCGAAGTCGCGCTGATGCGACAGCAGCGCCTCGACCAGCTCGTGCACGGGCGCCTCCAGCGCCACGTCGGAGCGGTCGAAGTCCGCGGTCGGCGCTGCGCCGAGGACCGTGGACGGGTAGAGCACCGCCAGCTCACAGACGTGCCTGCCACCGGTGAGCGCCTCGGCGGTCGCGCGCACGTGCCCGAGCAGCGCGTCCATGTGCTGCCACTGGGTGTGCTGATAGGAGAGCGAAGGCGGCGTCTCATACTTGCGCGGCCCGTCGAGCGAGTAGTCCAACCCGTGCACGGTGAAGTGATTGACGCCGAGCACGAGGTGGTAGTCGAGCATGTACTTCAGGTCGGCGAGCGCGCAGCTATCCCCCAGCACCGCGAGGCAGTCGCTGGAGGCCTGCGGTCGGCCGAACAGGTGCGCGGCCGAGGACGCGACCTTCACACCCGTGTGGTACGCGGCGGCGTCCGGCGGACCAATCGCTGCGCCGAGCGGGTCACAGGCCGGCACGTCCATCGCCTCGTAGCAGCGGATCTCGTTCGGCCACCAGAGCGCCACGAGCTGCAGCCACTCCTGCCGCGTGAGGTGCCCGGTGAAGGCCATCCCGTGCGCGTGGCACCAGTCGGCGATCTGCTCCACGTAGTTCTCACGCTGCAGCCGGCCCTGCGTGAGCCGGAAGTGATGGCGCACCGCGGGTGAGCGTTCGTCGAGGTCCAGCGCCAGGTGCGAAAGCACGTCGAGCACATCGTAGCCGTGGTCGGCCGCGAACTGCTCGGGGAAACGCTCGGTCCACGGGAAGGTCGGCCCGCCGGGGCTCGGTTCGTCGGTGAAGGCCGCGCCGATCAGCGAACCCATCTCGTCCGCATAGTGCTCCGCGTAGGGCTCGTAGGCGATCTGCAGGAAGCGCGCGATGCCCTCGGGCCGTAGCATGTCGGGGTGCAGCCGCCCCGCGCCGGTGTCCACGATGGTCGCGACGATCAGCCATCGGCCCGGCTCAGGCGGGGTCCACGCGAGGGCCCAGGCGTTCTCTGTCATCGTGGTGCGGCGATGCGGCGGCCCGACGCGCGAGATCAGCGGCGAGTACGCCCCGTGGTTGGTGTAGCGGCGCATCCAGTGCTGGCGGCGGGTGCCGACGAACTGCGTCACGTCCAGCGGCAGCTCCCGCCCGCGGGCGGGACCCTCGCCACGCACGGGGATGGCGTGGCAGCGCAGCAGGTGGCCGGGGGCGAAGTCCACCTCGAACGGCCCGGCGCCCTCGACCTCCTCGACGCGGAAGTCCAGCCCGCGCGCGACGAGGCCCGGGTCGCTCCAGACCACGCGCCCGCCCGCGAGGCCGCTCGGGAAGTAGTCCTCGTCCCAGATGTCCATGCGCATGCCCGTCTCGCGGCAGACCTCGGCGATGGCATCCAGCGCCCGCCACCAGTCCTCGGAGAACCAGGGCGTGAGCATCCCCTGTCGCGCGTGGGGGTAGATGGCCTGATAGCCCGCCGCGGCCATCTCGCGGACCTGCCGGCGGATCTCATCCGGGTCGAGGCGGTGGTTGAGGAAGTACTGCGCTGAGAGTGTGATCATGGTCTCCTCCAAGGGCGAACGGCGGGATCGGGCGATGGGCAATCGGGAACGGTGGACGGCTGACGACCGCAGGCTACTGCGGTTGCTCCTCCACCTGCTTGAGAGTGCGGTCGAGGTTGTCCAGCCAGAACTTGGCGGCGGACGCCACGTGCTCGTTCTCATCCTGAGTGAGCGTCACCAGCGACTTCCGGGCACGCGCATCCCACGTAGCGAACAGCGCGAACGCCAGTTCGCGCCGGACCTCCGGCAGTGGCGAATCGACCGCATCTTCGAGTGCCGTCCACCCGCGTTCGTCGCCGAGCTTCGCGAGCTGGTAGGCCGCCCTGAGATACGGCTGGATCGCGCCCGGATGCTCGGCGTCAGGCTGATGCTCTGTGAGCAGGCGCCCCAGCGGCTCCCGCGCGCGTTCCGGGTAGATCTGCACGAGTGAGTCGATGATCGCCCACGACCAGTGCTCCTCCAGGTGCGGCTCCAGTAGGCGCTCAAGCGGCTCGAAGCCAGCGTCAGAACGGAGTCTGCCGAGGTTGTAGGTCGCGCCCTGCAGGACGAACGGATCGTCAGTCGCCTCGAGAGTGGTCAACGCCCAGCGCTCGACGGCATCCTCTGCATCCTGCGTCCCGATCTGCACCAGCGTGCGCGCGGCCCACAGTTGCGCCCACGTGCTCTCACGCTCCGTGGCGCGGATCAGCCGTGGAACTGCCGTCTCGCCGATCTCAGCGAGACGATTGGCAGCGGCGTCGCCGCGCGACGCCCGGAACGGGCGGCTGTAGCGCAGTTGCGTCACGTACCACTCGATCCGCTCATCGACGGGCTTGCCATTGGTCTTGGCGTGATCGAGCACTTCCCAGGCCTGGCGACTGCCGACGTTCATGCCGGGCCACTGGAGGACCACGACGTCTCCCTGCACGCCGAAGGGCACCATCAACACGATCGTCTCAAGCATGTTGAGATCGCGCTCTGCCAGTTCGCGTTGCATCAACTCCTGCGCTGCCGC
>JALGSW010000165.1 GCA_029821635.1 Candidatus Zipacnadia bacterium | reverse complement strand
TCCTGCCCGGTGATCGGGAACCAGATGAACTTCTCATGCCCGTCGGTGAGGTACTGCATCGCGTTGTCCGGGCCGTAGCAGGGCGAGTGCTCGCCGTGGATGAACTCCCGCCAGCCCTCGCCGCGCGCGGCCTTCACCACGCTCTCACCGGTCATCGTGTCCGGCCCCGCAACGCCCGCGATGTCGAGCAGCGTCGGCATGATGTCCTGGATGCCCACCGGCTGGTCGAACTCCCCGGTGGGGCCGTCGTAGCCCCTCGGGTAGCGCACCACGAACGGGATGCGCGCCGAGCCCTCGTAGGCGTAGGTCTTCCGGTGCAGGTAGTGATCGCCCATCATGTCGCCGTGGTCGGAGCTGAAGAGCCAGACGGTGTTCCGCGCGTCCACGCCCTCGATGCGGCTCAGCATCTCCTCCATGCGGCCCATCTCGTAGTCGATCTGCGTGATGCAGCCCATGTACCCCGCGCGGCAGCGGTGCGTGGCCTTCGGCCCGAGGTCGCCCTGCCACGCGGTGCGAATCGGCGGCACGCCCTCCTGGTGATGCTTCTCCGCCCAGTCGCCGATCGGCGGCTCGCCAAGGTCCTGATCGTTGTACATGTCCCAGTAGAACTGCGGCGGATCGTAGGGCGAGTGCGGGCGCAGGTGCGAGCACCACATGAAGAAGGGGCGCGTCGGGTCGCGCTTCTCGATCATCTCCAGCGCGGTGTCCACCGTCCATACGGTCGAGTGGAAGCGCTCGTCGAGGTGCCAGGGGCGGGCGAGCCAACCGTTGGCGTCGGAGCCGTGGCCGCGCTCGACCGCGCGCGGCCCGACCTCGCGCTGCAGCCACTCCATGTAATCATCGACGCCGGGGCGCAGGTCGTGGATGATCGCCTGGTGATAGCCGTAGAGCTTGCGGCGCGGGTGCATGTTCCGCCAGCCCGCGTTGAGGCAGTGGTAGCCGGACTTGGCCAGCACACCGGGCAGCGAGATCTCCTCATCCCACGGGCCGCCCGCGTAGCCGACGACGCCGCAGTCGTAGGGGCCCTGCCCCAGGTGCATCATCCGCCGCGCGCCGGTGGTGGAGGGGATCTCGGAGTAGGCGTGGCGGAAGTAGAGCCCATCGCCCAGCCACGCGTCGAGGTTGGGCGTTTCGACCACGGACTCGCCCGCGAGCCCGATCCAGTCGCCGCGGTGCTGGTCGGTGGTGAAGAGGATGATGTTCGGACGCTGATCCTTCGGCATCGGTAGAGCGCCTCCCGGAAGACGGAGTTGAGTTGCGCGAGGGTTCTTCGCCGCGGACGGCGCGGGGCCTTCATGAAGACGCCGGAGGCCGTTGTCGTCTGGAGCGACGCATCTGTCGTGTAGATGCGTCGTGCTGTTCGGCTCCCCCGCTTACCGTTTGCGCCCACCGGCTCGACCAGGTTCCCCGAACGCCGGGGAAGGAACGAGCGTTCTCACGGAGAAGACCCTCACGCGCAGCCATCACCCGAGCAGGGGGAGCCCCATGGCCGAAAACATGCTGTACTTCGGAGACAACCTCGACATCCTCCGGCGCTACGTCGCCGACGAGAGCGTCGATCTGATCTACCTCGACCCGCCCTTCAACTCCAACCAGGCCTACAACGTGATCTTCGAGGAGGAGAACGGTTCGGGCTCCGGCGCCCAGATCGAGGCATTCGACGACACCTGGCACTGGACGATGGAGACCGCCCACGCCTTCCAGGAGTGCGTGGAGGCGAGCGGGCGTGTCGCCGATACGCTCATGGCCTTCCGCAATATGCTCGGCGAGACGGACATGATGGCCTACCTCGCGAACATGGCCCCGCGGCTGGTGGAGCTGCGCCGAGTGCTCAAGCCGACGGGCTCGATCTACCTGCACTGCGACCCCACCGCCAGCCACTACCTGAAGGTGCTGATGGACGGTATCTTCGGGGTGGAGAACTACGTGAACGAGGTGGCGTGGAAACGACAGAGCGCCCACAGCGATTCCGGTCAGGGCGCGAAGCACATGGGGCGCATCCACGACGTCATTCTCTTCTACGCCAAGTCGGAGCACTTCATCAGGAACATTGTCTACACGGACTACGATCCAGACTACATAGAGAAGTACTACAGGCATGTAGAGGATGGCACCGGGCGCCGCTATCGCCTCAGCGACATGACGGCCCCGGGGGGAGCAGACCCGGCGAAGCGGAACCCTCACTATGAATTCCTTGGTGTCACTCGGTATTGGAGATTCTCCGAGGAACGCATGCAAGAGCTCTACGACCATGGGAGGGTCGTCCAGACGAAGCCCGGCAACGTGCCGCAGCAGAAGCGCTACTTGGACGAGATGCCGGGCGTTCCACTACAGGACTTGTGGACGGACGTCAACCCGCTGTATCCTCAGAATGCCGAACGCCTTGGCTACCCGACCCAGAAGCCCGAGGCTCTGCTTGAGCGCATCATCAAAGCCGCCAGTAACGAGGGGGACCTGGTGCTCGATCCGTTCTGCGGCTGCGGGACGACCATCGCGGTGGCGCACAGGCTGGGGCGCCGCTGGATCGGCATAGACATCACGCACCTCGCGGTCGGCCTGATGAAGCACCGGCTGCAGAATGCGTTCGGCCTGGACGTGCGGGAGGAGTATGAGGTGATCGGCGAGCCGACCGACCGCGGTGGCGCCGAGGCGCTTGCGCTGCAGGACCGCCAGCAGTTCGAGTTCTGGGCGCTGGGTCTGGTGGGAGTGCCGCCCGCGGGCCACACCGGCAAAGGAGCCGACAAGGGCATCGACGGGCGCATGAACTTCGTGGATAACGCGGGCGACACGCACCGGATCATGGTGTCGGTGAAGTCCGGGACCGTCAGTGTCTCGCAGGTGCGAGACCTGCGCGGCGTGCTGGAGCGCGAGGAGGCGGCCATCGGCGTATTCGTGACGCTGCAGGAGCCGACGGCCCCGATGCGCACGGAGGCGGCGTCCGCGGGGTTCTGGTCGCCGGGAGCGGGATCGGTGCGGGCGGACGGCGAGCAGGTCAGTGTCCCGCGCATCCAGATACTGACCATTGAGGAGCTTCTCGACGGCGCGACCATCGACTGCCCCTACCTCGCGCACGGCGCGCGTGGCTTCAAGAAGGCCCCGAAGAGCCGGAGCACGCGGCAGACGCCCAGGCTGCCGGAGCAGTAGGCGGGGTCGGCGGGCCCAACGGCCGACGCATCTGAACGACAGATGCGTCGCTCCAAACGGCGAGAGACCGCTTGCGGTCTCCATGCGTCGCTCCGAACGGCAGACGGCAGAATGCGTCGCTCCGAACGGCAGACGGCAGGATGCGTCGCTCCGAACGGCGATGGAGGACGCGGGCGCTTCTCGGCGAACTTGCGGGTGCATAAGCTCTGCCCGGAGGTGCCGCCGATGCGTGATGCCATCGTGATGTGGCGCTACACCAGGATGGTCGTGCTCGTTGCGCTCACCGGCGCGGCCTACGTCGCGATCCTGCTGCCCTTCAAGATCGCCACCATCGTCCCAGGCTTCACCGAGATACGTCCCGCATCCGGCATCCCCATCGTCTGCGGCCTGCTCTTCGGCCCCGCGGCGGCGTGGGGCTCGGCTTTCGGCAACCTCGTCGGCGACATCTTCGGCGGCACGCTCACGCCCGGCAGCATCGCCGGCTTCGTGGGGAACTTTCTCTTCGCCTACATCCCCTACCGCATGTGGCGCGTGCTGCGCGGCTCCCGGCCCGCGGATGGCTCGGCGCGGCAGATCCCGTGGCTCGTGGCATGCGCGGCCGTCGGCGGCGTCGCCTGCGCGGTCATCATCGGCTTCGGCGTCGCGGCGATGGGCCTCGTGCCCTACCCGGTGCTCACCATCGCCATCACGCTCAACAACGCCGTGATCGGCACGATCGTCGCGGCGATCCTCCTCCCGATCCTCTACCCGCTCGCACGCTCCTTCGGCCTGCTCTACCAGGACATCCTCGACCCCGGCGATTACGCCTCCAGCGGCATCGGCTGGTCGGGCATGATCATCGCGGCGGCGGGATCGGGCCTCGGTCTGCTGGTCGCGGCCTCGGTGAGCATCGCCGGGAAGGTCAGCGGGGCCGCCGCGCCGGGCGGGCTGGGCATGATCGATCCGCAGGTGCTCGTGGGAGGCATCGGGGTGGTCGCGATCCTCATCGGCAGCGTGCTGATGTCCCCACTCAGCACGCAAGTGTCCGCAGAGGAGATACCGCCGCCTCTGGAGGGTGAGGACGCGTGAGCGGTCGCGGTCAAGCGGTCTCCGCGCGCGAGGTCAGCTTCACCTACCGTGGCGCACAGCGGCCGGCGATCGATGGCGTCTCGCTGGAGCTGCAGGCCGGGGAGCAGGCCTACCTGATGGGCCGCACCGGCGCGGGGAAGTCCACGCTGTGCCTATGCCTGAACGGAGTCATCCCGAAGATGCAGCCGGGCGAGTTCGCGGGCGAGGTGCGCGTGGGCGGCGAGCGGGTGAGCGGCCGGCAGGTCTACGAGGTCGCGCGGACCGTGGGTGCGCTCTTCCAGAACTTCGAGGCGCAACTGCTCGCCAGCGACGTCGAGCGCGAGGTTGCGTTCGGGCTGGAGAGCGCCGGGATGCCGCGCGAGGAGATGCGCCGGCGGGTGAGTGAGGCGCTGGAGCTGGTGGGCCTGAGCGATCTGCGCGGGCGCGACCCGGCAACGCTCTCGGGCGGGCAGAAGCAGCGGCTGGCGCTGGCGGCGGTGCTCGCGCCCGAGCCGGCGGTGCTGGTGCTCGACGAGCCGACGACGGACCTCGACCCGATCGCCCGCCGGGAGCTGGCGCGGGTGGTGGACGAGCTGTCCGCGCAGGGCGTGACGCTGCTGATCGCCGACCACGAGGCGCTCGACGCCCTGCACAGCGACCGCCTGATCGCGCTGAGCGAGGGCACGAAGCGCTACGACGGGCCGCCTGACGAGCTGCTGGCCGACCCGGCGCGCTGCACGGAACTGGGTATCCTGCCGCTGCAGCTCGCGGAGCTGGGTGCGCGGGTGGGGATGGCGCTGCCGCTGGAGCCGGCCGGGGCCGCGGAGGCGCTGAGCGCCGAGGGCCGGCGGCTCGACGCGGAGGAGTGCGGGCTGCTCGCGAGCGAGGCGCCGGAGCCAGGCGAGCCGCTGATCGAGCTGGAGGGCGTGAGCTTCACCTACCGGGAATCGGGGGAGCAGGCGCTGCGCGACGTGACGCTGACGATCCGCGAGGGCGAGTTCGTGGTGCTGCTGGGCGAGAACGGCTCGGGGAAGAGCACGCTGGCGCAGCACCTGAACGGGCTGCTCTCCCCCACCGCCGGGACGGTGCGCATCGGCGGGCGGGACACGCGCACGGCGCCGGTCCAGGAGCTTGCGGCGCAGGTGGGCTACCTCTTTCAGAACCCCGACCATCAGATCTTCTCCTCGACCGTGCGCGAGGAGGTCGCGTTCGGGCCGCGGAATCTTGGCTCGGGCGAGCGTGAGGTCGAGGCGCGCGTGGCGGAGGCGCTGGCGGCCACGGAGCTGTCGGGCTGGGAAACGCGCGATCCGTTCGTGCTCACGAAGGGCGAGCGGCAGCGGGTGGCGCTGGCGTCGGTGCTGGCCTGCCGCCCGCGCGTGATCGTGTTCGACGAGCCGACCACGGGCCTCGACGGCATCCAGCAGCGCGCGATGATGGAGCTGCTCGCGCGGCTGAACGCCGAGGGCACGACGGTCATCGTCATCACGCACTGCACCTGGGCAGCGGCGGAGTACGCGCATCGGGCGCTGGTGCTCGACGAGGGGCGGCTGGCGGCGGACAGCAGTGTGCGGGAGGTCTTCGGGGATGCAGAACTGCTCGCGCGGACGGGCCAGGTCGCGCCGGACGTGGCGCGCATCTCGCAGGCGCTTGGCGCACAGACGCTGCTGTCGGTGGATGAGATGGAGCGGTGTTTGAAGCGGACTTGACGACGAACAGCAGACGGGCAGGATGCCCGTCCTACAAACGAAGACGGCAACGGCCCGCGGACGCGAACGACAGACGGGCAGGATGCCCGTCCTACAAAACGAAGACGGCAACGGCAACGCCCGTAGCTCCGTAGTGCGGGCGCCCTCGCCCGCACATGAAGACGCACGAGGTAACTGATGGCACTGTCGCTCTACCGACACGAGGACACGCCCGCCCACCGGCGGCATCCGGTGGCGAAGCTGCTCGCGCTGACGCCGCTGTTCGTGGCGCCGCTGACTTTCAACGACCCGCTCTGGGCGCTGGGGACGCTGATGGTGAGCTTCACGCTGGTGCTGGCCGCCGGGGCGCTGCCGAACCTGCGGCGCATGTGGGGCCTGGGCGCGATCCTGCTGGTGATGAGCACGCTGCTCTGGGCGCTGATGCTGCCCGACCGCGAGGCCGTCTGGCGACTGGGGCCGCTCTTCGCGTCGCCGACGTCGGTCGCCTACGGGATCGCGATGGGCCTGCGGCTGAATGCAATGCTGATGCTGGGCGTGGCCTACGTGAGCTGCACGCGGCCAGAGGAGTTCACGTGGTCGCTGCGACGGATCGGCATCCCGGCGACGATGACGCTGGCGCTGTCGCTGACCTTCCGCCTGGTGCCGATGCTCGCCGGAACCGCGCAGACGGTGACGCAGGCGCAGATGGCGCGAGGGCTGGACTTCCACAGCGGAGGCCCGCTCGCGCGCATCGGCCGCTACATACCGCTGATGGTGCCGGTGCTGGCCTACGCGATGCGCTCGGCCGACGACCTGACCCGCGCGCTTGAGTCGCGCAGGGCGGGCGCGGCCTCGAAGCAGCGCACCGAGTACTACGAGTACGCCTGGACCGCGGCGGACACGGCGCTGCTGGCGCTCGCGCTCGCCTACGGCGCGGCGGCGGTGTGGCTGCGACTGAGCGGGTTCGGGGAGATCGTAGGGCGGATGTAGGACGACCGGGAATGGGGAACGACAACGACCGCAGGCTGGAAAGCCTGAAGCGCAAAGCGCTTTGCGCGAGTTTGCTTCGCAAACATCGATGCGCCACGAACGACGAGGCAACGACATACGACAACGGCGATCAGGAGGCCGAAGATCATGCCTGCACTCTACGGGAAGAGCTACTCCAAAGACGAACTGTGCCAACGCGTCGGGAGCGTCGACCAGGTGGCCGGCGTGCGCAAGATCGAGCTGGCCGAGGGCAACGAGCGCGGCGTCGAGGCGTTCGACTTCCGCACCGGAGGCGGGCTGGACTTCAGCGTCCTCGCCGGGCGCGGGATGGACATCGGCGCAGTGACCTACCGCTCCTACCCGCTCGCGTGGCTCTCCCCCACCGGCGTCCCGGCGGCGTCATACTTCGAGCCCGAGGGCCTCGGATGGCTGCGCGGCTTCCACGGCGGCCTCGTCGCCACCTGCGGACTCACCTACGCCGGCGCGCCCGGGCCCGACGGTGACGAGGAGCTGGGCCTGCACGGCCGCGTCTCGAACATCCCCGCGAAGAACCTGTGCCACGGCGCGAGCTGGCATGACGACAACTACGTCATGTACGCGCAGGGCGACGTGCGCGAGAGCATCGTCTTCGGCCCGAACGTCGTCATGACGCGCCGCGTCTCGGCGATCCTCGGCCACCCGATGCTGCACGTGCAGGACGTCGTGGAGAACCAGGGCTTCACGCCGCAGGAGCACATGCTCGTCTACCACTGCAACTTCGGCTTCCCGCTGATGGACGCGAACACGGAGCTGATCGCGCCGAGCGCGGAGGTGCGCGGGCAGAAGGAGTTCGCTCAGGAGACCCTGGACAGCCACGCGAGCTTCGACGAGCCGAAGGAGGTCGACGAGCGCGTGTACTATCACAGGCTGAAGGCGGGCGAGGACGGGAACACGATGGTGGCGGTCATCAACCGCGAGCTGGGCGCGGGGATCGGGGTGGGGCTCACCTTCAACGTGAACATGCTGCCGAACCTCGCGCAGTGGAAGATGCCCGCCCAGGGCACCTACGTCATGGGCTTAGAGCCCGCGAACTGCCTCGTCGAGGGGCGCGCCGCCGAGCGCGAGCGCGGGACGCTGCAGGTGCTCCAGCCCGGTGAGAGCCGCACGTATGACCTGACCTTCAACATCTACGAGGGCCCGGAGGCGCTGGACCAGCTCGCGAACGGGATCAGCGGGTTGGGGTAACCTCACCCCCCCATCCCCCCTCTCCCTGGCTCGCTGCGCTCGCAAGCGGGAGAGGGGGGTGAACGGCAGGGCTCGCCCGCCGCATGAAGGCGCACCGTCGCAGGGAGGACAGAAGATGACTGAGAACCGGACGATCAACGTCCGCTCACCGCTGCGCGTTGACTTCGTCGGGATGACCGACTACCTGCCCGCGTGCGAAGAGTTTGGCGGGAGCATCATCAACGCGACCATCAACAAGTACCTCCACGCCACCGCACACCCGCGCGATGACGGCCGCTTCATCTTCCACGCCCCCGACCTCGACGACACCACCGTAGAGGTCGCCTCGCACGAGGAGCTCGCGCCCGACGGGGAACTGGGGCTCGCGCAGGAGATCGCGCGACGCTTCGAACTGCCCGGCGGCGTCGAGCTGACGACCTACTCGCAGATGCCCGGCGGCGCGGGCCTCGGCTCGTCCTCGACGATCGCCACCTGCATCATTGCGGCCTTCAACGCGCTCGGCGACCGGCGGCTGACCAACCACGAGATGGCGCGCATGGCCATCGACTGCGAACGCGTCGCGCTGCGCACCAGCTACGGCTGGCAGGACCAGTACTCGCCGGTCACGGGCGGAGGGGTCAAGTACATGCGCTACTGGCCCGGCGGGGCGCAGCAGGCCGTGGAGGTCGATCAGATCCCGCTCACCGAGGCGCAGCTCGCCGAGATGCAGCGCTCGCTGGTGGTCTGCTACTCGGGGATCTCGCGCCCGGCCGGGCACATCCTGCACGCGGTGGCCGACGGCTACCGCACCAGGCAGGTGGAGGTGCTCGATGCACTCAAGGGCATGAGCGAGGTGGCGGAGCTGATGCGGCTGGGGCTGCTGGAGGGGCGGCTCGACGAGGTGGGCAGGCTGCTCTCGGAAGTCTGGCGACTGCACAAGCGGCTGCACCCGGACGTGACGAACGAGGCCGTCGAGGAGATCTACGACCTGGCGATGCGCGAGGGCGCGATCGGCGGTCGGGTGTGCGGCGCGGGAGGCGGCGGCACGCTGATGTTCTACTGCCCGTCGCCGGCGGACTACAAGGTGACGCGCGCGCTCACCCGCGCGGGGGCTCAGGTCTTCGACATCGCGATCGACCACTCCGGGCTGATCGTGTGGTAGGACCTCCGATCTTCTCGCGAACGCGGTGAACACGCGGGCGAGCGCGTGCGTCTGTCTGTTCGTGGCATCGAAGCAAGCCGCCGACCCCGGAGCTGCATTGGCCGTAGAGGGCCGACAGGGGGTCGCAGCGGCGACGGCGAAAATAGCCCCTGTGAGCGGTTGACAGTCGGGGGCACTACTGATATATTACGCAGGCCCTTGGGGGAGGGGCCCCTGCCGACGACGGGCTGCCGAGGAAACCCCGGCGACGAAGTCCGAAGAAAGTGCTTGACAGGGAAACGGGAAGCTGGTAGCATAACTTCCCGCGACACACTGCGGACAGGTCCCTGCGAGGACGGGCTGCCGTGAAAACCCCGGCGACAAAGTCCGAAGAAAATGCTTGACAGGGAAGCGGGAAGCTGATACACTTACTTTCCGTACTAGAGAAGTAAAAGAGACACGCGGACACGATCTTTGAGAACTGAATAGCGTGCAACGCCAACACTAAGGTTCAAGGTGTGAACCTCTGCTTCGGGTCATTGGCCCGGAGTTGGAGTGACCAGGATTTTTTAACGGAGAGTTTGATCCTGGCTCAGGACGAACGCTGGCGGCGTGCCTAATGAATGCGAGTCGAACGGAATACGGTAATCGTAACTGCCTTCGGGCAGTTACACTCTCCATATTCAGTGGCAAACGGGTGAGTAACACGTGGGTAACGTGCCTCTAGGACGAGCATAACAGGACGAAAGTCCTGCTAATACTCGATAGGCTGCCCCTGCTCTGGCAGGGACCAGTAAAGCTCAGGCGCCTAGAGATCGGCCCGCGGTCCATTAGCTTGTTGGTGAGGTAACGGCTCACCAAGGCGACAATGGATAGCTGGTCTGAGAGGACGATCAGCCACACTGGGACTGAGACATGGTCCAGA
>JALGSW010000164.1 GCA_029821635.1 Candidatus Zipacnadia bacterium | reverse complement strand
GTGAAGGACATCGTCGCGGGCCTGTGCTACGCGCTCGTGCGCAACTTCAAGTCCACCGTCGGCTCGGCCAGGGACCTCGAGGTGCCCGTCGCCTTCCAGGGCGGCGTGGCCGCGAATCCCGGCATCCTCCGCGCCATCCACGACGTCTACGGCCTCGCCGAGGGCGAGCTCATCGTCCCCGAGCACTTCGGCGCGATGGGCGCCATCGGCGCCGCCATGCGCGCGATCGACGACGGCTTCCCCGAGGTGAACCTCGACGCGATCGCCGGGATCGAGGAGCACCGCACCGACACCAGCGAGCGCGAGCGCCTCGAGCCGCTACGAATCGCTCATAGCACGATCCACCCGGCCGATGTGACGCCTCCGGCCGAGGGCGAACTGGTCGATGCGTACCTGGGCGTGGACGTCGGCTCGATTTCCACGAACCTCGTGGTGATGGACGCCGAGGGCACGGTGCTGCACAAGGAGTACCTGATGACCGCCAGCCGGCCGATCAAGGCTGTGCAGAGGGGTCTGCGCAAGTGCGGCGAGGCGCTGGGCGACCGCGTGACGATCCGCAAGGCCTGCACCACCGGCTCGGGCCGCTACCTGATCGCCGACTTCATCGGCGCGGACGTGGTGAAGAACGAGATTACCGCCCAGGCGCGCGGCGCGGTGGAGCTCGACCCGACCGTGGACACGATCTTCGAGATCGGCGGGCAGGACTCGAAGTACATCAGCCTCGACCAGGGCGTGGTCGTTGACTTCACGATGAACAAGGTCTGCGCCGCCGGCACCGGCTCGTTCCTCGAGGAGCAGGCGGAGAAGCTGGGCATCGCGATCAAGGAGGAGTTCGCCGCGAATGCGCTGGCCGCGGCCTCCCCCGCGAACCTCGGCGAGCGCTGCACGGTGTTCATGGAGTCCGAGCTGCTCAAGCACCAGCAGGCGGGCGTGGATACCCCCGACCTCGCCGCCGGGCTCGCCTACTCGATCGTCTTCAACTACCTCAACCGCGTGGTGGAGGACCGCCGCGTCGGCGACAACATCTTCTTCCAGGGCGGCACCGCCTTCAACAGGGCCGTCGTGGCCGCGTTCGAGCACGTGACCGGCAAGCCGATCACCGTCCCGCCGCACAACGAGAACACCGGCGCGCTGGGCTGCGCGGTCATCGCGATGGAGCACGACGACGGTGAGGTGAGCTCCTTCAAGGGCTTCGACCTCTCGAACGTCGAGTACACCATCGAGAGCTTCGAGTGCAAGGACTGCGCCAACCGCTGCGAGATCAACAAGGTGCTCGTGGCGGGCGAGGAGCCACTCTTCTACGGCGATCGCTGCGGCAAGTATGACGTCCGCGATACCGACGAGGAAGATTTCTCGCACATCCCCGACCTCTTCAAAGAGCGCGAGCGGATGCTGGCCGAGGCCTACGCGAGCAAGGTCGAGCTGCCTGAGGATGCGCCACGCATCGGCGTTCCGCGCGCGCTGCTCTACTTCGAGCTCTTCCCGTTCTGGAACGCGTTCCTGACCGAACTCGGCGCGAAGGTCGTCCTGTCATCGCCCACCAACAAGCGCATCGTCCACCGCGGCGCCGAGCGCTCCGTAGCGGAGACCTGCTTCCCGACCAAGGTCAACCTCGGACACGTCCTCGACCTGCTGGACAACAAGGAAATTGACTACCTCTTCCTGCCGAGCGTCATCAACCTGCCCTGCCCGGATGAGCGGATGACCGACAGCTTCGTCTGCCCCTACGTGCAGAGCGTGCCCTATCACACGAAGGCCGCCATCAACTTCGACGAGTACGACATCGAGCTGCTCGAGCCGCATCTGTGGATGGCGCACGGTGAGAAGCACGCGGCCAAACAGCTCACCGAGCTTGCCGAACAGATCGGCGCGGACTCGCGCAAGGTGCGCGCCGCCGTGGCCGCGGGCTGGGAAGCGATGGAGCGCTTCGAGACGATGACGCAGGCGCGCGGGCGCGAGGTGCTCGACGAGCTGGGCGACGACGGGCGCGCGATCGTGATCGTCAGCCGCACCTACAACGGCTGCGACCCTGGCGCGAACCTGCAGATCCCCCAGAAGCTGCGCAAGATGGGCATCCTCGCCATCCCGATGGACTTCCTGTCTCTCGAGGACGTCCAGCTGCCCACCGACTGGTTCAACATGTACTGGCGCTACGGGCAGAAGATCATGTCCGCGTCCGAGGTCATCGCCCAGGACGACCGGCTCTTCCCGCTCTACCTGACCAACTTCGGTTGCGGGCCGGACTCGTTCATCATACACTTCTTCCGCGAGCGCGTCGGGGAGAAGCCCACGCTCATCATCGAGGTGGACGAGCACTCCGCGGACGCGGGCATGATAACGCGCTGTGAGGCGTTCCTCGACTCGCTCGACGCGACGCATGGCCGCGAGTTCGCGAAGGGACGCTTCCTGCGGCCACTCGGCATCGAGGCGGACTCGCAGCGGATCATGCTGATCCCGAACATGAGCGACATGGCCCACGCGCTGGCGGCGGCGTTCCAGCAGCAGGGGATGCCCGCCGAGGTGCTGCCCGAGCCGGACGAGGAGACGCTGATGTGGGGCCGGCGCCACACCTCCGGCAAGGAGTGCTTCCCGGCGATCGTCACCACCGGCGACATGGTCAAGTTCGTCAAGCGCGACGACTTCGACCGCGACCGCTACGCCTTCTTCATGGGCGGCTCCGGCGGCCCATGCCGCTTCGGCCAGTACAACACGCTCCAGCGCATGGTGCTCGACGACCTCGGCTACGATGACGTCCCAATCTACGCGCCGCACCAGGGCCGGCACTTCTTCGACGAGCTCGGGATGGTCGGCCGGGACTTCCTGCGCGTCGCGTGGAAGGGCATGGTCGCCCAGGACATGCTCTTCAAGGCGCTGCTCGAGACGCGGCCCTACGAGGTGCACGAGGACGCCGCGAATGAAGCCTACGCGCAGGGCATAGAGGACCTGCTCGCGACGATCCGCACCGAGGGCGACACGGTCGAGACGATGAAGCGGGCGCGGATGCTCTTCGACCAGGTGCAGGTCGATCGCTCGCAGATCAAGCCCGTCGTCGGGCTCTCGGGTGAGTTCTACGTGCGCGCGAACGCGTTCAGCAATCAGGATGTGATCGAGAAGCTCGAGGCGCTGGGCGGCGAGGTGTGGATGGCGCCGGCATTCGAGTGGTTCCTCTACCGCAACTTCCGCCGCGACATGCGCGCGGCGCTCGACGGCGACTTCCTCTTCCGGATCAAGAACCGGATCGAGGACGAGGTCATGACGCGTGACGAGCATGTGCTGGCCCGGCCGTGGGCGGGGTTCCTGCGCAACCTGCACGAGCCTTCGACCTCCGAGGTGTTGGACATGGCCGACGGCTACGTGCACCGGAGCTTCGAGGGCGAGGCAATCATGACGGTCGGCAAGGCCGTGGACTTCATCGGCAAGGGCCTGCACGGTATCGTGAGCGTGATGCCCTTCACGTGCATGCCGGGCACGATCTCGCACGCGATCCTCAAGCGCGTGCGCACCGACTACGGCGACTTCCCGTTCCTGAACATGGTCTACGATGGCAACGAGCAGGCGACCGATCAGACGCGGCTGGAGGCGTTCATGTATCAGGCCGGGGAGTTCATGAAGCGCAACGGCCGGGTGCACGCCGACCGCGAGGACGGGATGCAAGCGGCCGGGCACTGAGCGCGAGCCGCACAGGCTGAATCAACGAGGGCGAGGCCACCGATGGCCTCGCCCTCTTCGTGTTCGCGTCAGGGCTTCCGGCTACCCGGCCTCCGCGACCTCGCTCAGCGATCGCACCCACGGAAGCTCCGCCGCCACCGTCCGCACCAGCCGATCGTCGGCGGTCCAGAACTCGCAGCCCTCGGTCTGCGCAACGTAGAGGTAAGCGGCATCGTAGGGCGTTACGAGGTAGTCGAACCCGCGGACGAGAGTGTGCCACACATCGTGTCCCTCATCCCAACCGAGATCAATGAGGCGTACCGGTGCGCTCGCGAGCCATGCGACAGCCTCATCTCCGCGCCCAGGTGAGATGGCACCTGACAGCACGGCCTTGCGTATCCCCTAACAGGTCTCATACAGGAAGTGTGCGGGGGCAAACTTGACGATGCCCTCCTGCTCCCAGCGAGACCACAGCGTAGCCGCGGAATCACTGCCCGGCTCGGGCAAGAGAAGCTTCAGCACGAGGGAAGCGTCCACGCAGACGCTGTCGGGGTACTCAGTCACCCTCGCGTGCCTCCCGCATCGCGTCCACGCCGAAGCCGTCCGGCAGCGGCACTCCACCGCGATCTCGCAGGATCCGCTCCCGCAACTCGTTGGCCCGCCGCAGGGCCCCCTCACCCTCCGCTGGGCGCTGCTGGCTGCGCAGTCGGGCGCGGCGATTGAGCCACTGATCAAGCACGCCCCTGGGTATGCGCCACTGCCCTTCCCGGACTTCCAGCGCGGGCATCCCGTACTCTTCGATCAGCCGCCGCACATCGTCAGCGCCCGCCTGCAGGTACTCAGCCACCTGCTCGATTGTCATCACTTCGCGGGTCTCGGTTGCCATCACCATCACCGCCATCTTCGCTTCATCGCTGCCCACAGTATACCCGCCCGCGCCGCTACTCGTCCATATCCGCCAGCAGTTGCCGGGCCAGCGTCAGCGCCTCGTCCTCGGTGGTGATCTCCCGGTCCTCGTAGGCCTCGGCGATCGCGTCCAGCAGCTCGCCCACCAGCGGGCCCTCAGGCAGGCCGAGCGCCTCCATCAACGCGGCGCCACCGATCAGCCGAGGGCGCTCGCGGTTCTCACGCAGCCAGTCGAGGTAGCGCACCAGCATCTCGTCGAACAGCTCGTAGAGCCGCCCGCGCTGCTCCAGCCGACTGGCCGGCCCGCGGCACGCCGACCGATCGCCCACCGCTACCAGCAGCAGCCCGATCGCGGCCGGCTCCGCGTCGCGCATCAGCCGCCGGATCGCGCGCAGCGTGACGACGCTGCTCGGGTACTGCCCTGCGGCCTCGGCCTTCAGCCCGGAGTTCGCCAGCTCCAGCGGACGCATGTGCAGCCGCACCATCCGGACGACCTGCCGTCGGATGTGCGTGGGCAGGCGCCAGCGCTCGGCGCAGTCGAGGAAGGTCGCGGCACTCGCATCGGCGTGCCCGAGGAACCGCGTCTGCCCGGCATCCTGCGTCCGGCACTCGGGCTTGCCCACGTCGTGGAAGAGCGTGGCGAGCCGCACCGCCGCCTGGTTGCCCGGAGCCCGCAGCCACGATCGGATCGCCTCGGCCGCGCGCGGGAAGAAGATCTGCGGCTCGTTGATCGCCCGTTCGGCCTCATGCACCGCCAGCAGCGTGTGCCCGAGCACGTCGAGGTGATGGTAGCCGCCCTGCATGACGCCGCGCATCCCGGCCAGCGGCGGAAGCAGCGCCTCCAGCATCCCAAGCTCCTCAGCCGCCTGCAACGCGTCGGCCGCGTGCGGGGCCGCGAAGAGCTTCACGATCTCCTGCCCGATCCGCTCGCCCGGCATGTCATGCACACGCGGCGCAAGCTCGGCGAGCCACTCGCCGGTCGCCGACTCTACGCTGAAGTGAAGCTGCGCCACGAAGCGGAACGCGCGGAGCACGCGCAGCGGGTCGCTGGCGAGGACCTCGCGGCTCGGCGCGCACACGGTGCATCGGCGCAGGTCGCTGAGCCCGCCGGTCGGATCGACCAGCACGTCGGCGCCGCGCACGTCCCAGGCGAGGGCGTTGATCGTGAAGTCGCGCTGCAGCAGGTCCTGCTCGATGGTGGGCGCGCGCAGTTCGACGAAGTCGAGGAAGCCGGTAGGGTCGCCGGGGCGGGAGATGACGCGGACGGTCGGCAGGTCCTCGTGCAGCACCACCGTGCGCAGGTCGTGACCGCGGGCGAAGCGCCGGGCGATGTCGATCACTCCGCGGCCGGCGAGGTCCCAATCGCCGACGTCGCGCCCGAGGATCACGTCGCGCACCGCGCCGCCCACCAGGTGAAGCTCATAGCCGTGCTCGATCGCGAGCTCCGTCACGGCGGCGTGCAGAGGCTCTGCCATCCACGCATGCCGCAGCGCCCGAGCGGGCTCCCCCGACACGCGGAACACGTTCAGTCGCCCCCCGGAGGAAGGCCGGCGGCGTCGCGGAGCGCCTGGAGCTGGCCCTGGCTGAGCACGCGCACCTCGCCGAGTGACAGCTCTCCCAGCCGCAGGGGGCCGAGCGCGACGCGCTTGAGTCGCCGCACCGGGTGGCCGATCGCCCAGCACATGCGCCGGACCTGGCGGTTACGGCCCTCAGTGATCGTGATGCGTAGCCGGCTCTCCCCGCCGCCCTGCGCGACCAGCATCACCTCCGCGGGGTGCGTCGGCCCGTCGTCGAGCTTGATGCCCGAGCGCAGGCGGCGGAGGTGCGTCTCCGAGGGCACGCCCTCCACGTCGGCCAGGTACTCCTTGGCGATGTGATGCTTGGGGTGCAGCAGGCGCTGCGTGAGGTCGCCATCGTCGGTGAGCAGCAGCAGCCCGGTGGAGTCCTGATCGAGGCGCCCAACAGGGAAAACGCGTTTGCGCAGCTCGGCCGGGACGAGGTCCATCACCGTCGGACGGCCCTGCGGATCGTGCCTGGTGGTCACGTAGCCGGGAGGCTTGTTGATCACAATGTAGACGCGGTCCTGAGGGATCTCCACCCGGCGGCCGTCCACGCGTATGTCGGCGTCAGGGGCGGCCTTCGCTCCAAGCTCGTCAACCTTGTTGCCGTTGACGGCCACGCGGCCCGCGCGGATCAACTCCTCGCAGCTTCGCCGGCTACCCAGTCCGGCGCGAGCCAAGAGCTTCTGAAGCCGCTCCATGCACCAGCACCCCCACTGCCAGCGCGACGATCGCCGCCAGCGCCAGGAAGTAACGCCGGTCGTGCAGCACGTGGGCCCACGGGGAGCGCGCGACGGGCGCGGTCGCCACCAGGTCCACCGAGCGGCGCGTCCCGTCGGGCATCAATACCTCGAGGCTGCCCACGACCTGTCCCTCCGTGACCGGCGCCTGCACCACGTCTCCGGCCAGCACCGGCTCCGCGATCGGGCCGCGCGGCAGCACCGCGATGACGTCCTCGGCAGGGCGCGCGCTGACGACCTCCTCGACCCCGCCGCGCACCTCGACGGTGGCCGGGGTCAGCTCGGTGGAGACCAGCGCGACCTTCAGGAAGTTGTCGAAGCCCCACTCCAGCAGCGCCCGCGCCTCGTTCCAGGGCTTCTCTTCGCACCCGAGCACCACGCAGATCAGCCGCCAGCCGTCCACGTAGGCGCTCGCGGCGAGGCAGTCGCTGGCCTGCCGCGTGTAGCCGGTCTTGATGCCGTCGGCCGCCGGCCAGTACTCCAACAGCCGGTTGCGGTTGAGCAGCTTCCGGTCATGCGACTTGCTCGGCCACGGCACCGTCGCCTCCTGCATCCGCACGATCGGCCTCAGCTCCGCCCGGCCCATCACGTGGATCGCAAGGATCGCCATGTCATGCGCGGTCGAGTAGTGATCGTCATCGTGCAGCCCGTTCGGGTTGACGAAGTGCGTCCCCGTCATCCCCAGCTCCTGCGCCCGCTCGTTCATGCGCTCGATGAAGGCGTCCACCGAGCCGCTGACCGCCTCCGCGCAGGCCACCGCAGCGTCGTTGGCCGAGGCCATCAGCGTCCCCATCAGGAGATGCTCGACGGTGATCTCCTCACCGGCGGTGAGGTTCATCGTGGTCTCGCCGACGCTCGCCGCGGTCTTGCTGATCGTCACCGTGCGCTGCAGATCGCCCGACTCCGCCACCAGCAGCGCGGTCATCATCTTCGTGAGGCTCGCAACGTACCGCCGCTCGTTGGCGTTGTCCTCGTACAGGAACTGCTTCGTCTCAGGGTCCACGAGCACCGCCGCAGTGCAGTCGAGTTCCGGCGGCTGCGGTTCGGCCGCCCGAGCCTGAGCGACCGGTCCGAAGCAGAGCGCGATGGCCGGCACGATCGTGGTGACCCATCGAACTGCTCGCACCGTCATGAGCTCTCCTCTCCATCCAGGGCGGCCGCTTCAGCCGGTTCCTCAGCCGGTTCCTCAGCCGGTTCCTCAGCCGGTTCCTCAGCCGGTTCCTCAGCCGGTTCATCAGCCGGTTCCTCAGCCGGTTCCTCGGCCGGTTCCTCGGCCGGTTCTTCGGCCGGTTCTTCGGCGGCGCCCTCCAGCACTTCCTCGGGGCCCTCCGCCTGACCGAGCGTCAGGAGCGTGGCCTCATCGGGCTCCATGCCCTCGGCGACGAGCGCGCGGAGCTGCTCGCGGAAGTCGGCGGCATCGCTGGGTGACAGCTCGGGCAACTGGTCCAGGTCATTGAGACCGAAGGTGGATAGGAAGTGCGTGGTGGTGCGCAGCAGGAAGGGGCGTCCCGGCGCCTCCTTGCGCCCGCAGATCTCAGCGAGGCCCTTCTCCAGCAGCGAGTTGATGGAGCCGGTGGAGTTGACGCCGCGGATCTCGTCGATCTCCGGCCGCGTGATGGGCCCGAGGTACGCGATGATCGCCACCGTCTCCAGCGCCTGCGGGGAGAGCCGCTCGGGCTCAGGCTCGCGGAGCCGCTGGACGTAGCGGGCGTAGCGTGGCCGCGTGGCCATGTGATAGCCGCCCGCCAGCCGCACGATCTGCAACGCCGACTCGGCCATGAGCTCGGACAGCTCGCCCACCAGGCCCTCGATGTCCTCGACCGGCAGCTCGAGGACGATCGCGAGCCGCTCGTCGTCGGACGGCGCGTCGGACGCAAAGATGACGGCCTGCAGGCCTTTGATTGCCTCGTCCCGGTCGTAAGTCACGGGCGCGTCGCTTCCTCGGGCTGCACAAAGTCAAGTTGGATGTAGCCGCGCGGCCGTTCCTGCGACACCAGCAACTCGCCGCGCCGGATCATCTCCAGCACCGCGAGGAAAGTCACTATGATGTACGCGCGCGTCGCGCCCTCGTGGACCAACTCGTGGAACCACATTCGGCGCTGCACGCCGGCCCTCAGTTGCGCGTGGATTTGGTCGATGCGATCGCTGACCGAGATCTCCTCCCGCATCAGCAGATGCGGCGCCGGCTCCTTCGCGCGGTCGAGCATCTCCTGCACCGCTGAGACGATGTCGAAGATCGACACGTCCTGCAACGGCACCACGCCTGCGCCGATGGCCTCATCGCCCTTGAGCGGGCGCAGGTAGATCTGCTTGCGCGCTTCCTTCGCCTCGGCGAGGATCGTCGCGGCCTCCTTGTACGTGCGGTACTCAGCAAGACGCCGCGCGAGCTCGACGACGGTCGTGCCCTCCTCGATCACCTCGTCGTCGGGCAGCTCCTCCCGCGGGAGCAGCGCCCTCGACTTGAGCAGCAGCAGCGAGGCGGCCGTCTCAACGAACTCCCCCGCCACGTGAATGTTGATCTGCGCCATCGTGCGCAGGAACGCGAGGAAGCCGTCGGTGATGTGGACGATGTCCACCTCGGCGGCCTCTATCTCCTCGCGCTGCACCAGGTGCAGCAGCAGGTCCAGTGGGCCCTCGAAGATCTCGATGCGCACCGGGTAGCCGCTGAACTGCTCAAACTGCGCGCCGATGTCCCTGACAACCAGCTCGATCACTCACCGTTCGGCGGGCCGATGATGGAATCGTCGGCCAGCAGCATCGTCAGCGACCCCGGCCCCGTGGGCCTCAGACCGCTGATACGAACGCCACGACCCAGCACACAGCGCTCCATCGGGGCCGAGACACCCTCGATCCGCGCGCCGTCGTCGATGATACTCTCGCGCACCTCGATGCCCCTGAGCACACAGTCCTCGCCGACGGCCACGTTCGGGCCGATGACGCTCCCCTCGACTGCCGAGTCCGCGCCGATCAGGCAGGGACCGATGATCTGCGAAGCCGCGATGCGCGCGCCCCCGGCGATCGTCACGTCACCCTCGATGGTGGATGCGCCGTCAACGTGACCTTCGACGCGATACTCGCCAGTCCCGAGGAAGAAGCGGTTGGCCGCCAGCAGCGCCTCGGGCGAGCCCGCATCGGCCCAGAAACCCTCGGTCACATAGCACTCCACACGCCGGCCGGCCCGCACAAGGTAGTCGATCGCGTCCGTGATCTCCAGCTCTCCCCTCGCGGACGGCTCAATCGCGTCCACCGCCTCCCAGATCTCCGGCCCGAAGCCGTAGACGCCCACGATCGCGAGATCGCTCGGCGGCACGCTCGGCTTCTCCACCAG
>JALGSW010000163.1 GCA_029821635.1 Candidatus Zipacnadia bacterium | reverse complement strand
CTTCGCGTACTGCTCCTCCAGGGCGAGCGAGGGCTCGATCGAGGACATCTGCCGGCTGTAGAGCATGTCCACGAGCGCCTTCTCATCGCGCTTGTCCACGATCGGGTGGATGAATATCTCACCGGGGTCCTTCGAGACCGCCTGCGGTCCGCCGTTGATCGCCAGTGTCGCCATCCGTCTCATCTCCTCTGTGTCGCGGAGCAGCACCCTCCACCGTCCCCCCGCCGGAACGGAGGGGGGCCAGGGGGGAGGTCGTCGTACCTGCTAATCCACCATTATCGGCACAGGATTCGACCAGATCAGGTGAACCACCAGCCAGATCGTGAAGACCACGTTCATCCCGAGAATCAGCCCGAGCGCGATCGGTTTGAGCTTCCGGAAGCCGCGGAAGCCGAAGAGCCGCGTGACGGTGCTCTTGAACGCCCAGCCGATGAGGATCGAGACCCAGTAGCGGTCGATCGGCCAGCCGAGCCAGGTCACAAAGCCCAGCGGGTGCAGTGGCCACCAGACGAAGCGCCGCCGCAGCGCGAACAGCGTCCAGGTCGCCACGGCGCCGAGACTCAGGGCGATCCAGTCCTGCCCTGCCATCGCGGACGGCTGCTTCAGGAGCTGGGCGAGACCGCGCGTGGTGTTGAGGCCGGCGCTGGCGGGCCATGCCGCGAGCTTGGGCGTGCCCCAGTGATAGATGATCCACGGCACCGTGACGTGGCAGGCGAGGATCGCCAGCGTGATCGCCGCCATCGACAGCAGCATGATCGTCCGCCGCGGCGCGCCCATCTTCGAGCCGATCCGGTAGCTCATGAAGACCGCGGCCATGTTCTGCGTGGCCGTCGAGCGGGTCTGCACCCAACTCGTCATCGTCATGAGCGTCACGTTCTTCGTGCCGATGCGCTCTACACCGAAGAGGTCGAAGAGCGCCTCGTTGAAGCCCGCGATGTAACCGCCAAGGGGCGCGGAGTAGATGAACATCCCCGCTTCGCAGACCACGCGCGCAACGACCATCCCCACCAGCGGGAAGAAGACGTACTGCACCACCGCCCACACGGTGTCCATCCCGAAGTAGCTGCACCACCATACCAGGAACGCGAACGCGCCGAGGAAGCCGAGGACGGAGAGCCGGTAAGGCTCGTCCTCGTCGGAGGCGCCGGGCTTGCGGTGGATCGTGCCCGCGGCCACGGCGAGCACGCGATTGAGATGGACGCGAGCGGAGTAGAGCAGAGCGACGGCCAGCAGCAGGAAGCCGCCGATGGTCTGCATCTGGAAGAACTGGCTGTGCGCGGAGGTGACGCCAACGGCGATCCGCGTGGCCTGCTCGACGCGGCGCAGGAACCAGAAGAACCAGAGCGAGAAGCCGACCTCGCCGGACAGCAGATAGGCGATGCCGATCATGTCCAGGCGCACATAGAGCAGCGTCCCGTTGAAGGCGGACATCGGCCCGGCGAAGCGCGTCCGTAGCGGATTGTCCAGCTCGAGGAACGGGAGTGCGGGCCAGTAGCCCGCGAGCCCTTTGAGCGAGTAGAGCACGCATGGGATCGCGAAGGCCACCCACATCATCGGCGAGCGCATCAGATGTGCGAGGTGGTTCGGCTCTCCCCTGACCGTCTCCACCGGGACCTCGACCAGCGGGTAGAGCAGCTTCTCCTCCTCCTCCCAGCGGTGCGAGAGGGTCGCGGCGAAGCACAGGACCATGAAGTAGACCGCGAGGAAGAAGGGTGTCCAGACGGCCAGCGGCGTCACCCAGGCCTGCCACGGCATCGCGCGGCCGGGCGGCAGGCCCTCGTGCGCCCACAGCGCGACCGGCCCATTGGGGTCCACCGTCGGCAGCAGCAGCGGATCGAGGTCGTGCAGGAACAGCTCGGGAGGGGCGATATCAGGGGTGGCGTAGTAGGCCAGACCGATGATCTTGAGGTAGAAGTGCTGCGCGAACTCCTGCCCGGCGATTGCCCCGACAACCATCAGCAGCAGGAAGATCAGCAGCAGCTCCTCCGCCGACAGCGGCTTGATGCCGATGCGCTTGAGGCCCCGCAGCGCACTGTTGGCCGCCACCAGCGCCAGTAGCAGCGCGACGCCGCCGCGCGGAAGGTAGCCGGTGCCGATGATCTCGTAGCGCAGCATCACCGAGAAGCAGCCCGCTACGGTGAAGCCCAGCACGAGCACCATCGCGATCACAATCGCGCGCCTGGTGATGCCCGTGTGGCCGGGCGCTCCGATCGCTTCATCGTGACGATAATGGCCGACAGCTTCGTTCGCTACGGTGGTCAGTCCCTTCACCTGCCGCAGAACGCGCTCGGGCGCCAGCCCCTGGCGCCCGGACGGCTCGTCACCGCCTCGCGACTATTCCCCCTCGCGCATGCGAAGACCTCCGCACTCGTGCTGCAGGGGCCTACGCTGCCCGCGACGAAATGATCTCTCGCCGAAGTGGTGGTAGCACGCGCCGAGGAGGCCCACCAATGGAAGCCGAGAAGATCGAGGTCCGCTGCCCGTGCATGGACATGATCCGCGAGTACTTCCCGATCGTCCCGCTCATCATCCCGCTGGTGCCGGTGCTTCTCCTGATCGGGTGCCTGTGGTGGCACCTGCAACGCATCACGTCCAGCCTTGAGCGCCAGGAGAAGCTGCTGGAGCAGATCATCACCGACGTCCGCCGCCTGGGATAGGAGCCACCAACATGCACCGAGCCGCCATCGCACTCTTGCTGCTGCTGACGTGCGCCGCCGCGTGGGCGCAGCCATTCCTCCTGGAGGACTTCAGCGACCCGCAGGCCATCGAGGCCCGCGCACCCCGGGCTTACGGCGATACCAGCTACGCCTTCGCCGACGGCGCGGTCAGCTTCACCAACCCGGAGGGCAAGGGCGGGGCGGCGAACAT
Source organism: Candidatus Zipacnadia bacterium (assembly GCA_029821635.1). Taxonomy (GTDB): domain Bacteria; phylum Armatimonadota; class Zipacnadia; order Zipacnadales; family UBA5352; genus UBA5352. The sequence continues at coordinate 7,396 of JALGSW010000163.1, read as the reverse complement.
CCCGCTCGACCCCGCGATGCTCGCCGACAACGAGGCCTGGGACGCGTGTAACGGCGTCTCCTTCATGGTGCGCGGGGATGGCTCCGAGAACTGGAGCCGCGTCGCGTTCGGCAATCGCGCGCACATGTACGTGGTGTACTTCCCGCTCGCGGACACGCAATGGCATGAGGTGCGCATGCACTTCGACGAGCTGGTCGGCGCGTCGATGATCGGCCCCATCGGCTCCTTTGGAGCTCTCCCGCCCAGCGGCATACGCAATATCCAGCTCGGCGACCGCTGGTACCTGTCGTGGAACAACAGCCCGATGCCGGAGCACTCCTTCGCGATCGACGACGTGCGGCTGATCGCCGACGCGCCCGAGCCGCTTCCCGCGCCGAAGCCCCGGCCGCTGGAGGACGTCCTGCAGCTCCTGCGCGACCGCAAGCCCGTCAGCATCCAGTGCATGGGCGACTCGGTCACCGCCGGCACCGGTCTGCCCGACCGCGACACGCAGCGCTACGCGGTCCTGCTCGGGCAGAAGCTGCGCGAGCGCCTCGGCTACGATGAGATCGAGTGCTACTCGCGCGCGGTGGGCGGCGCGAAGCTCATCGACGCACGCTTCTGGTCGCCGCGCGACTTCAACGGCGTCGAGCCCGACCTCGTGACAATCGCATACGGCTACAATGACAAGTCCGGCGCGTATCCGGTGGGCTTCTTCGCGTGGGAGCTGGGCGACTACATCGACCGCATCGCGCGCCTGACCGACGGCGGCGCGGCGGTCTGCCCGATCACGACGCTGCCCGGCGGCGGGCATCGCTTCGTGATGTTGGACGACTACGCGCAGGCGGTCCGCGACCTCGCTGCTGAGCGGGGCGACGTGACCTGCATCGACCTTGCGGCAGAGATCAAGCCAATGGGGCGCCTGCAGTGGATGACCTTCCTCCGCGACCTGGTGCATCCGAACATCGAGGGCCACGAGTGGCTCGCGAACGCACTCGCGGACTGGGTCGTGGCAAAGGTGGAGGCCGGCGGCTAAGTCAGCAGCCGCTTGACGACCTTGCCCGACGGGTTCCGCGGCAGTTCGTCGCGGAACTCGACGCGTTGGGGCACCTTGTAGCTCGCAAGGTGCTCAGAGCACCACCGGCGCACGTCGCTCGCGGTGATCTCCGCGCCCGGCAGGGGCACCACCACCGCCTTCACGACCTCCCCCAGCACGGGGTGCTCGACGCCGACCGCCGCCGCCTCGCGGATGCCCGGGTGGCGCGTGAGCACGTTCTCCACCTCGACCGGGTAGACGTTCTCCCCCGCGACGATGATCATCTCCTTCGTCCGCCCGCGCAGGAAGACGAAGCCGTCCTCGTCGATGAACGCCTTGTCGCCGGTGTGCAGCCAGCCATCGGATTCGAGCGCCTCGGCGGTCGCCTCCGGGCGCTGGTAGTAGCCTGCGAAGACGCTCGCTCCGCGCACCATCAGCTCCCCCACCTCGCCCGCGGGCAGCGCGTTCCCGGCCTCGTCGGCAATCTTCGCCTCCAGCTCGAGCGCCATGCGCCCGATCGACTCCGCGTGGCTGAGCGCGAACTCATCCGGCAGCACCGTAGTGACCGACGTGGTCTCGGTGAGGCCGAAGAAGTTGTGCAGCGCCACGCCTGGGAATAGCTCCCGCAGGCGCTCGATCGCCCGCACGGGCATCGGCGCGCCGGAGTAGGCGATCAGTCGCAGCGAGGACAGGTCGTGCTCGCCGATGCTCGGCTCGGCGGCGAGCATGATCGTGGTTGTCGGCACCGTGAAGAGCGTGGTGCAGCGGTGGCGCTCGATCAGCTCGAAGAGCGCACGCGGGTTCGTCTCGGCGCTGATGACCAGCGTTGAGCCGAGCAGCAGCGAGGTCGGCATGATCGTGTTGAGGCCCGTCACGTGGAAGAGCGGCACGATCAGCAGATGCACGTCGTCCGGGCGGAAGCCGTGGCCGCGGATCGTGGACTGCACGTTGAAGAGCACGTTCGCATGGGTGAGCATCGCGCCCTTGGGCAGGCCGGTGGTGCCGGAGGTGTAGATGATGGCGGCGGTGTCGCCGGGCGCGATCTCGGGCGGCTCGAACTCCGGCCCCGTCTCTTCGATGAGTTCATCGACGGAGGCGACGTCCGGAGCGTCCACGCCGATGCCCAGGATGCGCTCGATGCCGTCGAGGCCCTCCAGCGCCCCGAGGCCGATGGCCTCCCTGACGGTCGGCCAGGTGCGTTCGTGCGCGATGAGCACTCGCGCGCCCACGTCGCCGAGGATGAAGCGCATCTCCTCAGGCTTCAGGCGGATGTTGACGGGCACCGCGACGGCGCCCGCGCGGATCGCGCCGAGGTAACAGACCATCGAGTGCAGGCAGTTGGGCATGACGAGCACGACGCGGTCGCCCGGCCCGACGCCGATGCCGCGCAGGCCCCGCGAGAGGCGCTCAACGAGCGCGCGCAGTTCGACGAATGAGACGGGGTCGCCGCGGTAGATCGCAGCGACCCCATCACCGAACTCGTCAGCGGACCGGTTGAGCAGGTCGATCAGGTTGCGCATGAACGCTCCCGGTCGCCGTTGCCGTCAGACGTTCGCCTTCATCCAGTCGAGGCACTTGCGGTAGCCGGTGTCGCCGTCCTCGGCGCCCTCGTACTCCGCGCAGTACGCGCCATCGTAGCCGGCGGCCTTGAGCGCCTTGAGGGCCGCGTCCAGCGGGATCTCGCCATCGCCCAGCGCCGCGCCCTTGTAGTCGGGCCGCGCGTTGTGCCCGTCCTTCATGTGGGTGTGCTTGACCCACGGCGCGATGGCCTCGTAGATCTCCGGCAGCTTGTCTACGTCGTAGCCGAACCAGCGGTAGTTCATCGTGTCCATGTTCGAGCCGACGTACTCGCTGTCCACGGTCTCGAAGACCTCGAGCTGCAGCTCGTAGTTGTTGCTGACGACGCCGTGGTTGTCGATCGCGAGGTGAACGTCCAGCTCCTCACAGACCGGCAGCGTGGCCTTCACGCACTTGACGATGGCCTCGGCGTAGCGCTCCTCGGGCACGGAGTCCTTGGGCGCCCCGCCCTCGGTGCGGAAGACGCTGCAGTCCATGATCTTCGTGAGCTCGGCGACGCGCCGCGTGCGCACGACCTGCTCCTGCACCTTGTCGTCCGCGAGGTAGACGAAGTCGTTGCCCAGCGACACGCCGGAGGTAACGAGGCCCAGCTCGTCCATGAGCGACTTGAGGTCCGCGCAGTGGCTCTCGTAGTCGGCGTCCTGCAGCTCCTCGGGCATCAGGTCGGTGAAGCGCAGCTCGACGCACTCGAAGCCGGCGCCGGCGGCCCAACGCACGAACTCTTCGGTGGTGTCACCGGGCGCTCGATAGTGGATCAGTCCAAGCATCATGGTGCTATCCCTCTCAATTCACGTGATGTGCTGCGACACGATCGCATGGTTCGCCGCGCGTAGCCGAAGACCTCCGCCAATCATCGCGACGCCCCGGGGCCTACTCCAGCGGCAGGCTCTCGACTGAGCGTGGGAACTCCCACGAGTGGAGCACCGTCGCGCCGTCCGGCCCGACAAACTCGATGCGGATGACCCGGTCGGCGTCGGACAGCACCGATCTGCCGCCCGGCGACAGCAGCGGGAAGACTATGTAGCCCTCCTCCGCCGGCTCGAACGGGACGCCCCACTCCCCGTAGCCCTGGAGCGTGCCCCAGAGCTCAGCGTCAGGCGCCTGGCCTCGCACTCGGGCACCGCCGGCGGTTACGAGCCGCGTACGACTGGCCAGTGCCAGCGGATCCACCCCATCAATCCACAGCGCGCCGACCTCGTAACTCTCCCAGGCCCGCAGCATCGCCGCACGCTCGTCGTCCGGCAGGTAGGGCATTTCCTCCGGCAGCATCCTCACCACGACCGCACCGTCGGCGGGATGCCACATCACCTGAGCCGCGTGAAAGCGTACGAGCCGGCGGCTCTCGGGCCTCAGCCCCCGCCACGCCACCAGCGCAAGCTCAGATTGCTTCAGAGGAAGAGGCCAGCGGAACTCGACTGCCCCGCCACCGGCCAGCGAGCCACTGAAGGCCAGATAGCCCGCGTTGGGGTCCAGGAGCGAGCGCCCGGCCGCGTCGGTCAGCGGGCAGACAATCGGCGCCTCCGGGTCGGGCGCCTCGCCGAAGAGAGATGCGGGCGCCCCGACGACAGACACGCCCGCTCCGTTGCGGAGGCGCCAGTCACCGATGACCTGCTGATCCATCTCCGGCATGATCAGCACAGCGCCCTCGGGCATCATCATCGAGATGAACAGCACCGTGGAGCCCAGGCTCCCCACGTCAAGCGGCTCCCAGCCGGCCTCGTAGGCCGCCAGCACGCAGACCTGCTCGCGCCCAAGGAGCATCCCGGCGATCGCTCTCTCGCCACGGTCCGTCGTGGCCACCGCCGTCATTGCCAGGCCCGCGCCGACGGCAGCGGCCGTCGGAGCGCGGCAGAGCCGCGTGGCCTCGGCCTCCAGCGTGGCCAGGTCCGCCTGTGGGTCCCGCAGTCGAAGCGCGAGCGCTATCGCGTCGGGAACGCCGGAGATGTAGTACGGGCGCGCGTCGGCGAGCAACGCGACCTGCAGCGCCCGATCGGTCTCACCGGCCAGCGCCAGCTCGCGCGCCCGCTCGGCCATCGCGTTACCGAACGGGTAGCCGTAGTCGGCACCGCGGGCGGACATGGTATCCTCAAGGGCCGCGGCCTCGGTGTAGTTGTCCTTCCGAACCAGCAGCGGCACGAGGACCGAGCACAGACTCTCCGCGGCATCCGCGTCGGTCCCGGCACGCGCCAGGCCCTCGCGGCACTGCCTCTCGGCTTCGTCATAGCGCTGCAGGTCCCGGTAGAGACAGCTCGCGTAATTGGTGCGCGTATAGCCATCATCGGGATCAGCCGCGACGGCCCGCCGGTAGTAGGGGATCGCACCCAGGGGGTCGTCCCGGTCGAACCGGTACAGGTCGCCCAACGTGGACAGCACATTTGCGTCCTCGGGGGAGTACCGCAGCGCCTCAGTGAGCAGGCGCTCAGCATCGTCAAGCTGCCCGGCCTCCTGCCGACCCATCGCCTCCTCCCACAGGAGGTTGGTGAGAGTGGTGCGATCCCAATCCTCCTCGGAGCCGAGCTCGATAGCCTTGCGCAGCGCGACGATCGCGTCCACGCCCTGTCCGAGGTTCTTGTAGGCTTCCCCGAGGAACCTCCAGACCTCCGGGTCCCTCGGCATCAAATCGCGCGCCTTCAGCATGCTCGCCAGGGCGTCCTCGTACTTCCCTGCGTCTCTCTGGTCGATGCAGCGGTAGATCAGGATATTGACCCGTTCGGCGGCTCTCTGCGCGTCCGCGCAGAGCGGCAGAAGCAACCACAGCAGCACCACGGCAGCGATCAGCGTCCGTGACATCTGTGTCACCTCACCCCAGCAGACTGTTCTCCCCGCAACGCGGCGGGCTCGCAGCGCGGCCCGAAGCCGCCAGCGCGCGAGGATAACTCATTTGCCATGAAAGCTTGCCTATGTTCGCTCGAAATACCTTCATTTACTCGGGAAGATTATTGCCTCACACTTGATTACGCTTATCTCTCTGGGCTCCACGCGTTGCCGTCCGCGGGAGGCCCCGGACGCGCCCCTCTTCAGCCGCCACATTCAATCCGCAGGCTCTCTCCGCACCACGACTGCGCCCACGCAAAGTCCTCCGCCGCCTCGTCGGCGCTCAGCGGGTGCAGCATCGCGTCCACCGGATCGATCACCGTCACCTCGGCGCCGAACGTCAGCGCCGGAAGATCGCTCAGGTCGAATGCGTCCAGCGCACGCGGCACCCAGAAGTAATCGCGCACCGCATGCCACTTCGCCTCGATTAGACGCTGCCATGAGCTGAGCGTGCCGACCGCGGTCACGCGCTGCACGCGCCCGTCGGCGGCGGCCGCGATCAGCGCCCACGCCCCGCCCTGCCCCTCGCCGACCAGCTCATACTGCCGGACGCCGCCCGCCTCGTGGTCGAGCGCGTCCATCACCCGCACCAGGTCAAGCGCTCTCGCGCCCATCATCGTCCGCCCGGCGCCCGCGTAGGAGATCGCGTAGCCATCGCGCTGCCACTGTGTGCGGTCATACTCCACAACGCGCGTCGCCGCGCCTCGCTCGATGTCCAGCTCGCCCTTGCCCCGCACATCCACCGACACCACGCGCCTCCCCGCCAGCGCAAGCGACCACGGGAGCGCGTCCGCGTCGAACTCCGTGGGCTTGCCATCCTCGGATACATGGATGATCGTTGGGCCCGTCGCGCCCGCCTTCGGCTCGATGACCAGCGCAGCAACCTCGAGCCGCGGCTCGGTCACGATCGCGAGCTTGCGCACGCTCAGCTCAGGGCGCTCGAAGCTCTCCGCCTCGCGCACGCGCGGCGCCGGACGGTCCGGATCAAGCTGCACGCCGAGCTTCGCGAGCACCGCCGCCCGCCGTTCGGAGATGAAGCGCGCGGCGGCGGCGGCGTCCGCCATCGGCGCTGGCCGCTCGGGAGCCATCTCGCGCATCAGCCGCGTATCGAGGTCCCACGGCATGACTCCGCCGATGGATGTCTCGACGAGGCCCGTCTCCGTGCACCACAGCTCCTCCTCCGAGAGCGGCTCGATCTCCCCCTCCTCGCGTCCCGCATCTATCCCGAACCAGCGGTTGAGCCACTCATACGCCGCCTCGCGTTTCGGGCGCTCGAGGTTGTGCACGCCCGCGACCCACTCGAACTTCTGCGCGTCCGCGACGCTGAAGGTCTCGAAGAGCGGCGTCAGCCACGACTCGCGGACGAGGTGATGCTGCTCGCCCGAGTCCTCCCCGACGATCCAGATCAGCGCGCGCGGCGGGATCAGGCTGATGACCTTGCGGTCGTCCTCGCGCTTGCCGAGGAAGTATGTGTTCTCACACGAGCCGCCCGGATGCGCGGCGCAGCAGACCTGCACCGCCGGGTGGCAGGCGGCCGTGAGCAGCGCCATCTGCCCGCCGCCGGAGTTGCCGCCCACACCGATACGCTCCGGGTCGATGATGTCGCCGCGCGTGAGCATGTAGTCCACCGCACGCACGGTGTCGCGCGTGCGCAGGCCGCTGAGGCTCCTGCCGACGAGGAACGCGCGCCGCAACTCGTAGTGATGCTGCCCGACCGGCCCACCGCGCGCCCCAAGCTCCTCAGGCGGCTCGTTCCAGTAGCGCCGCTCTCCCTGCCCGAGCGGATCGAGCGCGACGGCCACGTAACCCTTCTGCGCGAGCCCGAGGCCGAACTCGTGGTAGAGGTGGTACTGCTTCCCCTCCGCCGCGTGGCCCATCGTGATGCACACGCCCGGCGCGGGCAGCGGCTTGCCCTTGGGCACGTAGACGTGCAGCGGCACGTAGAGCCCTGGCTCGCTCTCGATGATGACCTTCTCGATCGTGCAGTAG
>JALGSW010000019.1 GCA_029821635.1 Candidatus Zipacnadia bacterium | reverse complement strand
GCCTGAAGACACACAGTTTCCATCCCTGGATATCTCGCACGCACAACTGCGCACCGTCAACGCGATACCATTCTCGCGCAGGCTTGACACGCGGTTTCATAGAGGCCGCACGAGCCCCGCGAGCGGGGCGAGGCCGGCCCTCGGTTGTTCGCCCGGACAGTGGCACGAACGACCGCAGGGCCGACCTCGTGTCAACCGCTGACGCGATTGACGCTCGTGCGGCCCCTCCAGACGACCTTACCTTTACCCACAAGTGTCGCGACGGTCGTTTGCCGTCCGGAGGGGCCGCTCCGAGCGAAGCGAGGAGTGAGGAGGCACGAGTGCCGTTTGCGAGTGCCGACGAAGCCGCTGTGCCGGCCCTCGGCTGGGAGTACGTAACAGCGGGCCGGCACAGCGGCTGAGTTCCGTAGCCGGAACTCACCGCTCGCTGCGCTCGCGGCGGCCCCTCCACGACAACGACCCACGCGCCCCCAAGATGTGGGTAAAGGTAAGCCAGACGGCGCCGTACGGCAAACGACTCTCGCGCGACGTGTGGGTAAGAGTGACCCGGCGTGGCAGGGAGGCGCGAGCCCTCGCGCCGGCGAAGGAGACACGGCTCGTGGCGTTCGCTGCCCGCGTCCGAAGGAGGCCGTCTGATGAACCGATCGGCGTTGGTGCTGGTGCTGGCCGCAGTACTCTGCTCGCCTGCCGCGTGGTCGCAGGACCTCGCGGAGTTGGAGGTGGACCACAGCGTCAACAGTGAGTTCGTCTCCCCGCATACCGACTGGGCCACTCCCTACGCGCTGGGCACCTCGCGGGTGCTGTTCTTCGTGAACGGTCGGGGAGGGGCGGCGCGCGAGGTCATCGAGCTCAAGCAGCGCTTCGACTTCGAGCCGCAGATGGTCTTCTGGGGCCGCATCATCGACTCCCCACGCGACGACTGGCATGGGGGCGAGGCGGGTCTGCGCCGGATGGCGAGCCTGCTGGCGCAGAAGTGGGATGCCTTCGTGTTCATCGGCGTCCAGCCTGAGCTGATGCCGGTCGATCAGCAATACACGATGATCGAGGCGGTCACCGAGGGCGCCGGGCTGGTCATCGTCAACACCGACGACAAGCGCGTGCTCAAGGACAAGAACAAGCTCGACGAGCTCCCCGCGTTCCTCGCCGACATCGAGGGCGCGAGCGCCTTCACGGTCCTCGAGGGTCGCGGCGTGCACATCGCGCAGGCGCCATCGATCGCCTACCGGTTCGGCTGGGAAGTTGACTATGACCAGTGGAGCATGCGGCTGGGCAAGGCGATCCTGTGGGCGGCGGGCAGGGAGCCGAAGCTGGGTCTGACGTTCGCGGCCGCGGGAGAAGCTCTGGAGCGCTCTGCGCTCCCCGGAGTCGCCGCGACGCTCACCTGGCAGGGCGCGGGCGCGAAGGCCGCGTGCGAGGTGACACTGCGGCGTGAGGATGGGGCCGCGTTCCCGCTGGAGCCGCAGGCCCTGAGTGCGCCCGAGGGCAGCGCTGAGGTCGCGATCCCGGCGGTGCGCGCGGGCAGTTACTACCTCGACGTGGTCGCGCGTGAGGGCAAGCGCGTCGCGGGCTTCGCGAGCCTGCCGCTGACCGTCACGAGCCCGCGACTGGTGGACGCCGTCACGCTCGACGCGGCCTGGGCGGAGATCGGCGGGAGTCTCGACGCGCAGGTGACGCTCTCGGGCGAGCCCGGCGCCGACGAGCGGCTGGAAGTCAGCCTGCGTGACCGGCGGGGCCGCGTGCTGGCGCGTCAGAGCGCCACTCCCGGCGCCGACGGAGGCAGCTTCAGCTTCGAGACGCAGGCGTGGTTCCCGATGCTGGTCGAGGTGCGCGCGACGCTCATGGAGGGCACGGAGGAGGTTGCTTCAGCCTGGCAGTTCGCGAACGTGGTGAAGCGTCATCGCGGCCAGTTCAACTTCGTGATGTGGGACACCCCGCGCGGGACTCTCGCGCCGCTCGCCGAGGAGAGCCTTGCCCGCAGCGGCGTCAGTGTCCAGCTCGGTGGGGGAGTGCCGGCACCGTACCTTGCCGCCTGGGATGTCGCGTGGATCCCGTACACCACCGACATAGCGAACCGCAAGGACGAGCAGGGCGTGATGGAGCCGTCCTGCTGGAACGACGAGGAGGCCATCCAGGCGCGCGTGGATGCCGTCGTGCAGAAGCACATCCCCATGCGCCAGCACGGTGTGTTCGTGTATTCACTGGGTGATGAGATCGCCGTGCGCGGCTCATGCCTGAGCCCTGACTGTCTGGAAGCGTATCGCGCGTATCTGGAGGAGCAGTACGGTGACATCGCCGCGCTCAACGCCTCCTGGGGCAGCGACTATGCGAGTTTCGCCGAGGTGCAACTGAGCACGCCCGACGACAACGAGGAGGCCGCGGCGCTGCAGGCCGGCAACTTCCCTCGCTGGTTCGATCGCCAGGCCTTCCAGTCGCACAACTTCTGTAAGCTGTGCGAGCGCTTCGGTGAGGGCTTCCGGACGATCGACCCGCAGAGTCGCTGCGGCTTCGAGGGCGCGGGCACCTTCAAAGCCGCCGACGACCTGGACGGCTTCGTCCGCGCCAACGCCTTCTGGTCGCCGTATCCGGGCGTCGCCGACGAGGTGCTGCGCTCGATCGCCCCGCGCGACTTCCCGCGCTCCAACTGGATGGGCTACACCAAAGACGCCGACAGCCTGCTGGAGAAGTACTGGCGGATGGTCACGCGCGGTTGCGACGCGGTCTGGTGGTGGCGCTGGGAAGTGATCGGGCGCTTCCACGGCTGGCTGTCGCCGAAACTCGATCCTTACCCCGCGGTCCAGGAGATCCTGCGCGACACACAGGTCGTGCGCGACGGTCTCGGCGACCTCCTCCTGCAGTCGGAGATGCAGACCGATGGCGTCGGCCTGCTGTTCTCCCAGCCCTCCGCCTATGCCGCACGGGTGCAGGACTCGAACTCGTTCAGCAACTACGAGAACAATCACGCCGCCTTCCACACCGCCCTGCGGGACCAGGGGCTGAACTTCCGCTACTTCACCGACCGGCAGATGCGGCTGGGTGAGGTGGATTTGGGCGAGTTCAAGGCGATCATCCTGCCGATGGCGCAGGCTATGAGCGCGCAGGAGGCGGAGATGCTCCGCGAGTACGTCAGTGATGGCGGCGTGCTCATCGCCGACATCCGCCCGGCGATCTACGATGGGCATCTCAAGGCCCTCGCGGCCGGGCAGTTGGACGATGTCTTCGGGATCGAGCGCACGGGCTTCGGGGCCGCCGCGGTGGCCGACGGGCAGATCGAGGTGCCCTCGGCAGGCGGCGGAAGCAAGCTGTTGGAGCTGGCCGCCGTACGTGCAGACGGCGGCGTGCAGGCAGCGGGCGCCTCGGCCGCCGGATTGGCCGGGGAGACGCCGCTTCTGCTCACCAACCAGTTCGGGCAGGGCCGCGCGGTGCTGCTCAACATGGCGATGGCCAGCTTCCCCAGTCGGCCCGAGACCGATGCGACGGCGGAGTTGGCCGGGCGCCTGTTCCGCCAGACCCTCGGCGAGGTCGCGCCGGCGCTGGAACTCACCGGCCCGCGGGGCCGCCACCTGCGCAATGTCGAGATCACGCGCTGGATGAACGGGCCCGTGCAGATCGTCTCGGTCTTCGCCCACGCCGGCACGGAGGGCAACGCGACCGTGACGCTGCCTGATGCTCGGTACGTCTACGACCTCAAGCGCGGCGCGGACCTCGGCCGCAAGTCGGCCTTCCGCATAGCGCTCACTCCCTCCCGCGCGCAGTTCTTCGCGCTCTCGCCCGGGCCGCTCGAGCCGGTCACGCTGAGTCTCGGCGCCGAAGCGGTCGCGCCCGGAGAGGTGCAGCGGGTGGAAGTCGCGTCGGCCATGCGGGCCGGTCAGCAGGCCGTGAAGATACAGGTAACCCTCCCGGATGGGAGCGCGGCCGACTGGGTTGATGCGGTGATCGTCACCGACAGACGCGGTGCGACGGTTGACGTCCCGGTGGCGCTCAACGACCCGACGGGCAAGTGGACGCTCAGCGCGACGGACCTGTACACGGGTAAGACCGCGACCGCGCAGTTCAGCGTGAGATAGGTGATGAGGATGAGGTACTGCTGCATGCTGGTGTCGATGCTGGCGCTGGGGCAGGTAGCCCTGGCCGCCGACAGCTTCCCCATCAACGTCTATCCCTGCCCCCGCGCCGACAGCGCTCCGGTGCTCGACGGCGAACTCGATGACGCTGTCTGGCAGCAGGCCCCGCTGGTCTCAGGCTTCACGCTCTACGAGTCCGGCGAGCTCACGAGCCCGCAGACCGCATGCCGCCTGCTCTGGGACGACCGCTACCTCTACCTGGGCGCGCGCTGCGAGGAGCCGCTCATGGAGCAGGTGAACCTCACGCGCACCGCTCACGACGAGCACGCGCTCTTCCGCGGTGAGGCCGTGGAGTTCTTCATCGACCCGGACCACAACCACGCGCGCTACTACCAGCTCGCCTTCAGCATTGCCGGCAGCCTCTATGACGGCGAGGGCATGAGCACCACCTGGGATAGCCGCGCGCAGGTGAAGACCTTCGTGGGCCCGGACTTCTGGTCGGCGGAGATTGCGGTGCCGTGGGAGACGCTCAAGTCCCGGCCACAGGCAGGCAAGGTCGTCGGCTTCAACGTCAGTCGCGACCGCAACGTCGGGGAGCAGTTGTGCAGCAGTTGGGCGCGTGTGGACACGGCCCTCGGCTTCCACGATCCGGAGCGCTTCGCTCACCTCGTGCTCTCGGGGACACCGGAGATGATAGGCAAGCTCTCCGGGGAGCTGCGCAAGGGCGAGCGCACCGGCGCGATCACGGTGTTCAGCGCCGAGGGCTTCGCGCAGACGACCTACGCACAACTCGCCGCGGCGGAGTTCGCGGAGGTGGAGGGTCTGCTCGCCGATCTCGACCGGGAGCGGCTCAAAGAGAAGGACCCCGCGGCCGTCGAGGAGATCGGGCGGCGCGTGGGTGACTTCCGCGCGCGGTTGACGGACATGAAGGCCGCGGCAGAGGGACCCCTCGACGCCGCCGCGTGGACGGAACTGGACCTGTCTCTGCAGGACCTGACCGCAGCCCTGCGCACGATCGTGGGCGAGTCGCGCCTGAAGGCCCTGTTGGAGCGCATCTGAAGGGAGCCGCATATGAGAAGCCATCGTCCGCCCGCAATCGCCTGTTGCGTCCTGATGCTGTGCAGCCTGTCGGCGGCCGAAGTGCTCGTCGATGACAGCGGGGTGCGGACCTCGTTGGCTGGCCCGGGCGCCCCGAAGCACATCATCGGTCTGCAGCGTCACTTGCAGACGATCAGCCTGAACACGGGTGTGAAGACCTACGGTGTGAGCTACACCGTGGCGACGGATCCCGAGAAGCCCGAAGTGGCCATTCCCGGTGAGGGCTACATCGGCATGCCTCGGCCGGTGAGCTGCAACTGGTACGCAGGCGGCTTCTTCGACCTGCAGCTCAACGGGGAGACGATCGGCGGCACGCCGATCAGTTCGCTGACCGGGCGCAGTTCAGGCGACCGAGGCACCGTCGACTTCGTCTTCGACACGCCCCTGTCCCTGATTCGCATCCGCTTCGTGGCCCTCGATGGGGGAGACTGCCTGTTCGCGCAAGTGCTGCTGGAGCCCAAGCAGGAGATCACATCCGTGCAGGTGCTCACACGCTGCTATCCGTCCGCTTACGTCAGCAACTCCGAGCGCCGCGTGCTGACCCCGACGCGCGACTTGCTGCAGGGCGAGCGGGCGGACCTGGACCTCCCGAGCGAGTGGTGGACGCTCTACTATGATCGGGTGTATGACGCGGGCTTCGCCGGTCCGACCCAGCGGGGCGTGGGGCCGTGCGCGATGCTGTGGCTGCCGGACCAGACGCAGAGCGCAGGCTTCACCGTCGGGGGCTACGGCACCGAGAGCGCCTTCACGCTGGAGCCCTCTCTCCGAGAGTTCCGCTTCGTCTTCCTCGACTACGCCGGCACCCCCAATGCCGACGCACAGGCGGACCTGCAGGCCCGCGGTGCGAGGCTGTTGGAGGAGCTATCCGGCTTCAGCTTCACCGACCCCGTCATCGCCGAGTGGCCGCTGGAGGAGAAGCGGGCGGAGGTCGCGCGCGTGCTGGCGACGATGCCGCAGGAGCAGGATGCCGCGGCGCAGTACGAGCGCTGGAGCGAGGAACTTGACGCGCAACTCGCCCTGCTGCGGTCCGAGCCGGCCGGGTCGATCGAGGCGGAGGCCGAAGCCGCCCGGATCATCAACGAGTGGGAGCAGGGCCTGCCGATGCTCAGGCTTAATGCACTGCTGAGTCGGATCTGACACCCTACCCGCGCCGAGTGCAGGAACCAATCAGTCGCGCAGAGGGTGTTGACCGATGAGACGGTACTGGATTGCGATCGCCGCTATGCTGCTGGCTTGCGGCTGCGCTCAGGCACAGGACAACCTGCTGTCAACCGGCGGCTTCGAGGAGGGCGAGGGGGGCGTCCCGACGGGCTGGGAGTTCAGGGAGGAGGGCGGGGGTGAGGGCTCCTGCGCCCTCGATCCCGACACAGTCAGGTCCGGCCGGCACTCGGTCAGGATCCAGAAGACCAACGGACGCGGCTTCCTGACGCTGACCACCGCCGAGATGCTCCCGATTACGCCCGGCGAGGAGTACGAGGTGCGCGCCTGGGTGCACACGCCCGACGCCACCTTCGGTTCCCAGGCCTACTTCTGCATTCGGCAATACCCGCAGGACAAGACCGCGACCCTCTCGCCGAACATCTTCAGTTCCTTCGACCAGCGCATCGCGATTCGATGCCGGCCGCAGGAATGGTCGATCCGCTCGACGGTGTTCACCGCCCGGCCGGACGCGGCGTTCCTCGAGATCGCGCTGGTCCTCAACGGCAATCCATTGACGATCTGCTTCGATGACCTCTACCTTGGCCCGCCCATCCCCTCGACCTACGCCGCCCCGGCGCTGACCCGCGAGACGCTCGTGAGCGAAGAGGAGGTCCACGCGCGCCTGGCGGAGCGCGAGGACGCCACGGGAGAGGTCCGCACCATCGACGGGCAGCCGACGCTGCTCATCAGCGGCAAGCCTACACCGCCGATGCTGCACCTGATGTGCTTCTGGCGGCCCTTCGCAAGCTACAACGGCGACTTCGGCCGGGCCGACATGCACATCCACGTCTGCCCGATCGTCTTCTCGCCCTACCTGGCCGACGGCACGCACATCTGGCAGGGCAAAGGGGAGTACGACTTCGAGAAGGCCGACGAGGTGCTGATGTACGCGCTCAAGGCCGACCCCGACGGCTACCTCGTGCCCGACATAGTGCTGCTGGGGGCCTATCCGGGTTGGGGAGATGAGCACCCGGGCGAGGTCTGCCAGGACATCGACGGCAACCGGGCCATAGGCAAGTCGGTGCACAACACGCGCTACGGGTCGTCGCTGGCGGAGGGTGAGTTCTGGTGCCCGTCGCTCTACTCGCAGGTCTTCCGCGATGACGGCGCGCAGCTCATCAACGACTACATCGCCCATCTGAAGCAGACGCCGCTGTGGAAGGCCGTGGTCGGCTTCACGATCACTGGCGGGGACGACGGGCAGTTCTCAGCCTACCGGCGCAGCGGCCCGCAACATGAGCCTGACTACTCCCCCGCGGCACAGCGGGACTTCAGCCGCCTCCTGCGGGAGCGCTACGGCGACGACGCGACGCTGCGTGAGGCCTGGAACGACGCTGACGTGACCTTCGACACGGTCGCGCTCCCGTCGCCGGAGGAGCGGAGGGCGGCCGGCAGCACCTTCCGGGACCCCACGACCGACACGCGCATCGCCGACTACGCGCGCTTCCTCTCCGAGGGCACCTGCGACACCGTCCGGGCGCTCGCGGGAGCGGCGAAGGACGCGGCGGGTAAGCCCGTCTTCACGACCACCTACTGGGGCGCGCATGTGATGGGCTCATCGTTGAATCATTTCGGCTCCCGGCGGCTGATGAATACGCCCGAGATCGACATCATCCACGCGCCCGCCGGCTACGGTCCCTGGCGGCTGCTCGGACAGTCGGGATCCAACCACACCACGCCCGGCTCGTTGCGCCTGCATGACAAGATCTGCCTGCAGGAGTTGGACCTGCGCACCTTCACGCGCGGCTACCGGGATGAGGCGTGGCGCAACTTCATCGCATGGGCAGGCGACCTCGACGAGTTCGTCGCCATCAACCGCCGCGAGATGGGCCTGATGATGGCGTGGGGGATGGGCTGCTGGTACTACGACATGTCCGGGGGATGGTTCCACGATGAGGGCATCATGAAGGACATCGCCGACATCAATGCAGGCTACCGCGAGGGGCTGGGCAACGTCGCGGACTGGCATCCCGATGTGGCGGTGTTTGCCGACGAGGAGAGCTCGCACTGGGTCGCCGAGGGCATGCGGCAGGTGATCTTCAGCTCGCTCAACACCCAGCGCGCCGCGCTGAACACATCCGGCGTCCCCTACGATCGCTACATCACCGATGACCTGACACACCCCGACATGGGCGATTACAAGGTCTATGTCTTCCTCAACGCCTACCGGCTGACAGACGAGGAGGTCGCGGCCATCAACAGCCTCAAGCGCGATGGGAAGACCCTTGTGTTCATGTACGCGCCGGGCTTCATCTCCGGTAGCAGGCTGTCGATCGAGCGCGCGAGCGACCTCGTCGGAATGCAGCTCGCGTGGTCGCCCGAGGCCACCACGCTGCAGTGCGAGGCGGCGCCGCTGGACCATCCGCTGGGCGAGGGTCTGCTGCCGATCCAGGGAGGTTCATCACGCGCGGCTAGGTTCTGGGTAGACGACCCGGCCGCGATGGTCGTGGGCAGGTACACCGACGAAGGCCAGGTGGGCATCGCGGCTCGCGACTTCGGAGCGTGGCGTAGCGTCTACGTCGCGATCCCCGGCGGGCTGAGCCCGGAGCTGCTCAACAACATCGCGCGCTGGTCGGGCGCATACGTGGCCTCGACGCCCGGTGACGCGATCTACACCAATGGTCGCCTGCTCTCCATCCACGGCATCATGGGCGGGCAGAAGGAGATCGCCCTGCCTCATCGGGCAACTGTGACCGATGAGCTGACCGGTGAGGTACTGGCGAACGACGCGACCTCACTCGAGGTGGATGTCCCGCTGCAGCGGACGATGTGGCTGCGGCTGGATTGGGACTGACGGTGGGCCTGACTTCGCGCGGGCACACGAGGACGTGAAGCATCAGGAGGAGCAGGCCATGTCCGGGAATGACAGCCGCACCCATGACATCGTGTTGGACGGCGGCGCCACGATGCGCGTGGCGGCGATCAGCCCCCACGTGTTCCGTGTGCGGCTTCGATCCGATGGCGAGTTCGCCGAGCCGGGTCTGGTGCGTTACGGGATCGTGCGGGGGCAGCCGGGCGATGTGGCTCTGAGCGTGAGCGAGACGGGGGGCGTGGTGCGGCTCGACAGCGGCGAGGCCAGCCTGACCGTGAGCCGCGTCGACGGCCGCCTGAAGCTGCGCGATGCCGACGGCGAGGTGTTGCTGGCGGACGCCGAGGCTCCGATCTCCGACCCCGCGCAGGGCTTCCGGGCCAGCTTCGCACTGACCGAAGGCGAGCGGCTCTACGGACTGGGCGATGAGACGCGCGATCGGCTCGACAAGCGCGGGCATGAGACGCCGATCGTGCTGCGCAACGTGGTCAGCTACGTGCCGATCCCGTTCCTGATGAGCACGGGCGGCTGGGCGGTCTTCGTCAACAGCACCTGGTTCCACCACGTGGACGCGGGGGCCAGCGATCCCGACCGCCTGGTGTTCTCAGCGCGGCAGGGCGAGCTGGACCTCTACCTGATCGCCGGGGCCACGCTGCCCGAGCTGCTGGACCACTACACCGCGGTGAGCGGTCGGCCGGCGCTCCTGCCGGCGTGGGCCTACGGGCTGACGTGGGTGTGCGATGATCGCGGAGTGCGGGCGCGCGATGTGCTCTACGAGGCGCACATGTTCCGCCGCGAGGGTATCCCGCTGGATGCCATCGGGCTGGAGCCGTGCTGGATGCAGACGCGCTACGATTTCTCGGTGGACAAGACGTGGAATGAGGAGACCTTCCATCAGCCCTTCTGGAAGCCGCACCAGGAGCCGGGCGGGTTCAGCGCGGGCCTGAGCAACATGGGCTATAAGCTCAGCCTCTGGCTGTGCTGCGACTACGATCTGTCGGAGTATGAGGAGCGCCTGCTCACGGGCGATGAGGGCGCCGAGGATGCGGAGGAGGACGCCGCGCAGGCGTCGCTGCTGGCGGCCGATCGCTACGATGAGGACGTGATCCGCGATCCGCACTTCGTGCCGCGCTACCAGGACACGATCACTCGGCGCGGCGAGCCGTGGTTCGAGCACCTGAAGAAGTTCGTGGACAACGGGGCGGCGGCGTTCAAGATGGACGGGGCCAACCAGGTGTGCTTCCACCCGGACCGGCGGTGGCACAACGGGATGGACGACGCGGAGATGCACAACCTCTACCCGGTGCTGCTCGCCAAGCAGATGAGCCGGGGCTTCAGCGACCACACCGGCCGACGCTCCATGATCTACACCGCCGGGGGCTACGCGGGCATCCAGCAGTACGCCGCCACGTGGGCGGGCGACACCGGCGGCGGCGAGAAGCCGCTGGTGTGCATCCTCAACCACGGTCTCTCCGGCCACTCGAACACGAGCTGCGACATGGAGGTGTGGCACGCGCCGGGAATCCACTTCGGCTTCCTGCAGCCGTGGTCGCAGATCCTGTGCTGGCACCAGTATAACCAGCCGTGGTTCCTGCCCCCCGAGGTATACGAGGTCTTCCGGTTCTACGCGCGGTTGCGCTACCGGATGTTGCCCTACCTGTACTCGATGGCGCACGTTGCGGCCCGGACCGGTATGCCCATCATGCGGGCCATGCCGCTGGTGGCGCCCGATGATCCGGCCAGTGACGGCCTGCTGACGCAGTACATGCTGGGGGAGTGGCTGCTCACCTGCGCTTTCACGGACACGCTCCACCTGCCCGCCGGTCGCTGGATCGACTACTGGACCGGCGAGGCGCACGAAGGCCCGCAGGACCTGCGCTACGATCCTCCGGCCGGACGCGGCGGTCCGCTGTTCGTCAAAGCCGGGGCGATCATCCCGACCTGGCCGCCAATGGACTACGTGGGGCAGGCGTCGCTGGAGAGCGTTGGGCTGGAGGTCTTCCCCGGCGGGTCCAGCGCGTTCACGCTGTACGAAGACGACGGCGTCAGCCTGGCCCATCTGGACGGGGCGGTCGCCACGACGCGGATCTCGTGCGAGGAGGAGGCGGAGCGCGTGACGCTGACCATCGCGCCCCGCGAGGGCGCCTACGAGGGCATGCCCGAATGCCGGGCGTGGGACGTGGAACTGCACCTTGCGGACGAGCCCTCCGCGGTCACGGTGGACGGAGCGGAGCCGGTCGGTGGCTGGGAGTGGGACGCGGGAGTTCTGCGGGTGCAGGTGGCAGAGGATGCGGCGCGCGCGCGGCCGGTGGTGGTCTGCTGCGTGCTCGGTTGAACGTCAGAGCGTGCCCGCAATTGCTGAGCTGTTGCGCACGCGTTCGCGATACGCGTGTTGCTGGACTAAGGAGAGGAAGTCCGCTATGAAGATCGTCGAGGCCATGCCCTTTGCCGCCGAACTGCTTACCCCAACGTACGAGGAGTGCTTCCGCCGCGAGGGGGCGGTGGCCGGAGCGGGCGAAGTCGCTCTGGACGCGCAGTGGTGCATCGCCATCGAGGACGAGCATGAGCTGGTCGGCGTGGCCGCCGAGCACCTCGGTCGGTTCGTGCGCCTGTCGGTGGGCGGGCAGCTTGGCGAAGCGGGGGCGCCTCGCGCCATCCGGCTGCGTGTGGACGCCGCGCTCGCGCCCCTCGACGACAGCCCCGAAGCCCATCTGCTGCGCATCGCTGCCGATGGCATCGAGGTCATCGGCGCCGGACCGGCGGGTGTCCTGCAGGGCGTCTTCCGCCTCGAGAACCTGATGCGCGAGCGTGGCGGGCCGATCCTGCCGCTGGGCGAGGAGAAGCGCGTGCCACTCTTCGAGCGTCGCATCCACCGCTCGCCGCTATCGCCCTTCTACGTCGATGAGCTGACCGGCGAGCGTGGCGACCCGTACAACGCCGAGTGGTTCTCGCCCGGCATGGCATACGATGGCTGGGTGCACGAGGACGCGGGCCCCGATATGTTCTACCACGACAACCTGCTCATGCGCCTGGCCGAGCACGGCTTCAACGGCATCTGGATTCGCGCGTCCTTCCGCCACTTCGCGAAGGTCGGCGTCTTCCCGGAGTTCGGCCGCAACTCCGACGAGATCCTCCGCCGGCTGCGCGACCTGACCCGGCGCGCCGCCCGCTACGGCATCAGCGTCTACCTCTACCTCAACGAGCCCCTGGCCATCGCGGAGGACGACGAGTTCTTCGTCAACCACCCGCAGTGCCGGGGCTCTGCGTCCACCTACAAGCCCATGATCCACATGTGCACGAGCACCCCGGAGGTCAAGACCTACCTGCGCGAGTCCTCGGAGTACATCTTCACACAGGTCCCGGAGCTGGCGGGCGTACTCATGATCACCGCCTCCGAGTACCCGAGTCACTGCTGGTGCCGCTCGCGACTGAACCCCGACGACCCGGCGGAGCGCACGGGTGAGGTCCTTACCTGCCCGCGCTGCGTGACGCGCACGCCTCAGGAGGTCGTGGGCGAGGTCGTGCGGCTGGTGAGCGAGGGCGCGAAGGCCGCCCGCCCGGACGCGCAGGTCATCGTGTGGAACTGGAGCTGGGCGATGTGGGAGCCGGACCCGCAGACGGGTGTGCTGGCCGCGCTGCCCGAGGACGTCATCGTCATGGGCGACTACGAGCGCGGCGAGCCCACCGAGGCCTGCGGCTTCGCCTACACCAACGATGAGTACAGCATCAAGGTGGTTGGCCCCAGCCAGCGTTTCCGGGGCGTGGCGGAGTTCATGCGCGAGCACGGGCGGCCGGTCTACGCCAAGCTGCAGATCGGCACGACGCATGAGAACCCGAGCATCCCCTACCTGCCCGTGCCGACGAAGATCGGCGAGAAGTACGTGAGCCTGCGCGAGACGGGCGTGTCGGGGATGATGACCTGCTGGAACTTCGGCAACATGCCCTGCATCGCGACCGAGGTCGCGGGTGAGTTCACGTGGGACCCGCAGCCGCCCACGGTTGCTGAGGGCGTGCGAAGGGTGGCGGCGCGCCACTTCGGCGCGGACGTCGCCGACGAGGTCGTGGCAGGCTGGGAGGCGCTCAGCCGCGCCCATGACGACTTCCCGAGCAGCATCCCGGTCATGTACACCGGCCCGGTCAGCCGCGGCCCGGCATTCCTGTTCGTCTTCGACCAGATCAACCACCGCTTCCCCAACTCATGGCTGCTCGACAAAGAGGTCGAGGGCGACGTGCTCACCTGGGCGCAACCCTTCGGCCCGGAGAAGGTCCTGGAGTGCTACCGCTCCGAGGCCGCGAATGCGAGCGAGGGCATCGCGATGATGGAGGCGGCTCTGGCGCGTGCGCGCGCGAGCGCGGCCAGCGGCGACGACGCCCGGCGTCTCGCACGCGAGCTTGGCCTGGCGAAGCTCCACGTCATTCAGACCGCGAGCGGCGCCAACGTCGTGGACTTCCTGCTCACCCGCAACGCATGGTACGAGTCCGAGGACGCCGAGGAGCGCGCGCGCCTGCTCGACCGTATCGAGGAGATCTGCCGCGATGAGGTCGTCAACGCCGAGGAGTCACTGCCGCTGCTCGACGCCGACCCGCGCCTCGGCTGGCACGGCGAGGCCTACGGCTACATGATCGACCGAGGTCTGGTCGAGGAGAAGCTGACGCGCCTGCGCGCGCTGATCGACGAGCGCCTGCCCCGAGAGCGCGCGGGAGGATAGGGCGTTACGCCTTCCGGAAGCCGATCACGCCCGCGGCCTTCATGGCCTCGGCCCACTTGATGGCACGGGCGACGTCGATCGATGGGCCGTCCCCCTCGATCTTCGTCGCCCGGCAGATCTCCAGCAGCGAGCGCTCACCGTTCACCCAGAGCAGCATCAGCCGCGGCACGCCGCCCTTTGAGGCCTTGTTGATGGCCGCCTGCGCCTTCTTCGGCAGCTCCGGGGTCTGGACGATCCCACGGATCTTGCGGTACGGAACGATCGCCGCGGCCTTGCGCTCGGCGGCGGTCAGGGGCTCGTCGGCGGGCTCCTCCGGGGCGGTCATGCCGAACTCGCGGGCCAGCAGCGCCAGCCTCCGCGCGCACCGTGTCTGCCAGCGCTCCGCGGTGGCCTCGACCTCGGCGCGCAGGTCGGCGAGAGCCCCGGAGTGGCGCTTGCGCTGAGCGTCTGTGAGCAGCTCGGCCACGGACTCCAGCGCCCCCAGCTCGCGCGTGCGCAGGTAGGCCATCCGCTCGCGCAGGTCGGCCGCTGCGTCGGCCAGCTTCCCGGCCGCACCGGGCTCGTCGCCCTCGGCGTCGTCGGGCTTCTCGAGCTCCGCTCGGATCGCGTCCAGGCGCTTCTCGATGGCGCGTGCGATGAACAGCTCCGAGCGCTCGACCACCATCTCGGCGATCTGCAGCGCTTCAGTCTCGCCCGCGCAGGCCAGCACGTATGCCCAGGTGCCCGCCAGCGCAGCCACGTGCGCCAGCGCCTGCGCGTCCACCCGGTCGATGGTGTCCTCGCTGGTGTGGTAGTACTTGTCCGGCCAGGCGATCAAGGCCACGCTCGGCACGCCCACTGATGGGTCGGAGATGAAGTTGTCGTTCATCCAGAACGGGGTGTTGACGGTCGCCATCCGCACCTCGGTGCTGTTCACGTTTCCCCAGGTGTAGGGGCGCGCATCGAAGTAGTCCATGAGCGCGTGCGTGTAGTGGTTGAGGTAGGAGGGCAGGGCGTCGGGCCCGTCCTGATACATGAGCGAGGCGCCGGACGCCCCCTGGTCCTCGCCGATCTGGTCGACGTTGTTGGCGGCGATGACGCGCTCCATCTCCTCCGGACGCTCATAGGCCAGCGCTTGGAGCGACTGGAACTCGTGGGTGAGCCAGACGCGGATGCCCCGGCGCGGGCGCTTGAGCCGGCCGTCGCCTATGAGGCGGTTGATCGCCCCGATCACCTCAAGCAGCACAGCCGCGCCCGAGGCGTTGTCGTTGGCGCCCGGCTCGTAGAGGTGGGCGATGAGCGCGATCTCCTCGTCGGGCCGCGAGCCCCTGATGCGCGCGCTGACCATCTCGCTGAGCCCATCGAAGGGCGTCGCGTCCACCCACATGCGCAGGCGCACGCCGTCGCCCTTCCCGCGGGACTCGACCAGCTTGCGCAGCCGCTGGCCCTGGCGCGGCGTGAGCACGAAGGCCGGGAGCTTGCCCACGGGCCGCAGCACCTGCCAGATGCGGGTGTCCGGCACGTCCATCGGCGTGGGACGCACCGCCGGATTCGTGGGCATGGTGTCGGTGATGATGCCCACTGCGCCCTGCTTCTTCGCCATGTCCTGGATGCCGTGCGGCGAGCCGTTGGTCAGGATGATATTGCCCTTGACCTGCTTGCCCCGGTAGTCCTTCTCCGCCGCGCCGCCCTCGATGATCACCACTTCGGCCTCGATGCCGCCCTTGGGCGTGGCGGGGCTGCCCTGGCACAGGCAGTAAGGGTCCTCGCGCCACGAGCACAGCCGCTCGGCGTCGCCCGGCGCGCGCGCGCTGGGAGCGATGATGTGCAGCTCAGCGTCGGTGCAGTCCCAGGCGCGCTGGATCCTGAACGCGCCGAACTTCGCCTTGCCGGTGGCGGGGAATGAGACGATCTCGATGTCGCGCGCCCCGTCCTGCTTGAGCCGATCGGCGCAGTAGCGGGCCGACTTGTAGTGCTCGGAGAAGCACACGGTGCGATCGTGGCGCCAGATATCGGCGGTCATCTTCCGGGTACGCTCGCCGGAGATTTCGCCCGCCAGCAGATCGTAGGCTCTGCGGAACATGATGTGCCCTCCCAGGTGCGCGACGCAGGTCTTGTATCGGCTCGGCGAGCCCGTCAGTCCTTCAGGCTCTCCAGCAGGCCCACCGCGGTCTCGACAATCTGTTCGCCGAAGCCCGGCTGGAAGCGGCTGGAGTTCGCTTCGTACGCGCCCTCCTCGAAGGCCCGCGTGGTCGGGATGTAGCCAACGCTGTCGTTCGCCAGCTCGATCACCATCGTCTGTGCGAAGGGCGAGCGGCGCTTGATCTCCAGCCCCAGCTCGACGAAGAACTCGCCCGGCGCGCCCACGATCGCGAGGTCGCCGATGCGCAGCGCCTGTACGACCGTCGCGCACGCGGTTGGCGGCTCGGCTTCGAAGCGCCTGATGCGGCGCGCGAAGGAGCGCTCGCCCATGCGCACCGGCTTGCCGGCGGCGAGACGCTCCTCGATCTCCTGAGCCTGCGCGAGGTCCTCTTCGGTGGCCGGCGGACGCGGGTCGAGCGTCACTTCCTCGAAGGCGCCGGCGATGGGAAGCTCAGTGGCGAACTCGGCTTCGTTCCAGGCCCACAGGGCGTTGGCGGCCACGATCGCCCCCGCGCGTTCGCAGTGCTGGTAGTGGTCGTTGCGCGGCGTGACATGACCCATGACGTTATGGTTGTTGATGTCGCCCGAGGCCCCGTTGGACAGGGCGGCGACAAAGTCCTCGCCCCGCAGCCGCTGGACCATCGTGGAGAAGAAGCCGAAGTAGTCGGCCGAGAAGGACGTGAAGTCGTCGGGGATGCCGACGTAGTGCAGGGCGTAGTTGCCCAGCACGCCGAGGGTCTCGCCGCAGGGGCGGCGCAGGACCATCACACCGACCTCGGGGTCGGTCGGTCCGGCCGGCTCGATGACGTCGGGGTTGTTGATGCCCGGGTTCGTCTGCACCGAGCCGTCGGCCATGCGGTAGCGGCGGTTGAAGACCAGGCGCTCCTCGGTCGCGCTCGCCCACCCGACCTCCGCGGGCTCCCGGGCCTGCCAGGCGATGCTCACCGCGTCGGCGATGCGCCGCCACAGCCACTCCGTGTAGGCGTCGTCGCCGGTGTGGGGCCCGGTGTGGGTGTGGGTGCAGGCGATGAGCACCTGCTCGGGCAGCAGCCCCGTGGTCTCGGCGATGAGGGCCTTGGCCTGGTCGATGTACTCGCGGCTGAGCCCGATTATGTCGCAGATCGCAACCGCCACGGCGGCGCCGGAGTCCTCCAGCGCGAAGCCGCGGACGTGGAGTGGATCGTGCACCGTACTGGCGGTGCGCTCCTCGAAGTAACCCCTCATGGGCGTCCCCAGAGGCGGAGTGACATCAACGCATGATACGCCGGCTGTCAGCATACGAGCACCCTCTTCCCATCATTCGTGGGTTCAGCAAACCCGTCGATGTTCGGTGTTCGCCCTCGACGCGGGCGGGTCCTTTGCGCGCCGCGGATGGACCGAGGAGGTTATGCACTCGTCATTGGCCAATGCTGCGCCCATGATATCGATAGCGACCGATTACCAGCAGGGCACCGGCAACCCGTACCCGCATCTGCAGGCCGTCGCGGAGGCCGGCTTCACCCACATCCACTGGTGCCATCAGTGGAACACCGACTTCGTGTACGCCACATCGGAGATCGACCAGATCCAGCGCTGGCTCGGCGACCTCAGCCTGCAGCTCACCGACATTCACGCGTCAGCGGGGCAGGAGAAGCGCTGGGCATCGGTTCGGGAGTACGAGCGCCTGGCCGCGGTGGAGCTGGTGGCCAATCGCATGGAGATGGCGGCTCGCCTCGGGAGCGACGTCATCGTGCTGCACTTCCCCGGCGAGCTGACGGACAAAGCCGCTTCCCTGGATTACTGGGACCCCGTGCGGCGGTCGCTGGAGGCGCTGGAGGACTGCAGCCGGGCCACGGGAGTTCGCATCGCGTTCGAGAATCTCGGTGCCCCGGAGAGCTGGGAGCCGATCGCGACGGTGCTGTCCGACTACGGATCAGAGTTCGCGGGTCTGTGCTACGACTCCGGGCACGGGAACATCTCCGGCGATGGGCTGGACCAGTTGGCGAAACACGCCGACCGGCTGCTTGCCGTGCATCTGCACGACAACGATGGCTCCGGCGATCAGCACAAGCTGCCCTTCATGGGCACGGTGGACTGGGGGCGGCTTGTCGGTCTGATCGCCGGATCGAGCTACGAGAAGTGGGTCAACCTCGAGGTCTCCCAGGGGCGCTCAGGCTACGAGGATGAGACCGCTTTTCTGCGCGAGGCGCATGCGATCGCACAGCGCCTGACTCAGGCCATCGTCGCCGCGTAGCCGCGCAGATCGGGAGGACGCACATGAGTGACAGAGTTCTGATCGGCGCCAGCACCGGGCGCGGTCTGGCCGGGCTGCAGACGTTCCTGGAACTGAGGCTCGGCAACTGCGTCCTGGCGGACCTGCCCTTCGACCGCGACGAGGCGGTCGCGATGATGCGCTTCTGCCGGGAGCATGAGATCACGCTCTTCCTCTCGGAGTTGGTCTATCGCGGGACCACGACGCTGTACCGGCCGGCTGAGCAGAAGCTCCCCCGCGACGAGTTCTGGACGAAGGCCGAACTCAACGCCATCCTTGCCGAGGCCGGGGAGTTCTACGGCGGGCGCATGACCATCGGCGAGGCAGGCGGCGTGCTCTACTGGCCCAAGGACTATCTCCGCCGCAAGGACGCAGGCAGCTTCGTCGCCCTGCCGCCCTGTGAGACCATGCTGGAGGCGCGGGAGGCCTACGTCGCCTACCTGCGCGACTTCATCGCCTTCGAGCGGCAGGAGCTGAGCGATGGGCCGCTGCTGGACGTGGACTCCAGCCTCGTCTTCAAGTACCACGCCGAGGCCGGGATCGACGTCCTCTGCCACGAGGCGCTGCCGGGCGATCCGCATCGGATGCAGGCGGCGATCCGCGGCGCCGCGCGGGCCTTCGGCAAGCCCTGGGGCACGCACATCGCCATGGGCTGGTATGGCGGCGTGACGGTGGATGAGCTGTGGCTGAAGCGCTGGAAGACCAGCGTCTGGCACTGCTACCTCACCGGCTCGGAGTTCATCTACCCGGAGAGCGGTCACCTGGCGCTGACCGAGCACCAGACCGGGCACCGCTTCGAGGCGCGCAGTCCGGAGATGCTGGCGGCGCGACGCATCCTGCGCGAGGCCTATCAGTTCTCGCTCGTCCACGAGCGACCCGCCGGCGGCCCGAAGGTGACGCTCGGGATCCTGTCGGGCTATGGCGACGGCGCGCCGGGCCTGTGGAACCCGTGGGCCTGGGGGCAGGTCCATGACGGCAAATGGCTGGCCGGAGCGCCCGAACGCGCCTGGGAGCTGGTGGACCAGTTGCACCGCCGGGAGGAGTGGTGCAACTACACCGTGCAGGGCGAGCGAGATTGGTCCGGCAATCCACCGTACGGTCAGTACGACATCGTCCCCATCGAGTCGGAGCTGGACAACCTGCAGCGTTACGAATGCCTGGTGCTGCTGGGCTGGAACACGATGACCGACGAGCTGTACGACAAGCTCAAGGCCTACGTCACCGGCGGCGGGCGCCTGCTCCTGTCGCTGGCGCACCTGCGGGCCGACGCGGTCCGTGGGGGAGAGCCGCAACTCTTCCGCGATGGTGACTTCACCGACCTGTGCGGCGTGAAGGTGACCGGCGCGCTGGAGACATCGGTGCGTGGCGTGAAGTTCCTCCGGCAGTCCTCGCTGCCGGGCTATCGGCTGCCGGTGGCCGATGCGCAGTGCGACCCGCGCTTCCTGGGCAACTTCACCCCGGCGACGGTGGAGCTTCGCGCGTGCGCGCCCTCCGCCCGCGTGCTCGCGGGCCACGATGTGCTCTTCGGCGCCGACGCCGAGCAGATCGCCCGGCAGCCTGTGCTGGTCGAGAACCGCGTGGGCGCGGGCACGGTGCTGCTGGTGACGCTGTGGGAATACCCCGCCGACGAGGCGGTGATCGGCCTGACGCGCGAACTGCTGCGCGTGATCTCCGCCGGGGAGCAGGGCGATGTGCGGCTGCTGGCGAGCGATCGGGTGCGCTACGCGATCTACGACCTCGACAGCGACGCCGGGCAGGTCATCTACCTGCTGAACACCGACCCGGACTGGACGGCGCCGGTGCGGCTGTGGGTTGAGGGGCGGGAGACCGCGGAGTTCCTCATCCCCGCGAACGAGTTCGTGCTGGCCTACCGCTTCGGCCCGATCGTGGTGCTGCCCCTCGACCGGCGCGTGGACCTGGAGCGCGCTGAGTGGAGCGAGGACGCCCTGGAGCTGGATTTCCACGCGGTGGTCGCGCAGGAAGTGAGCGTGGAGAACCTCGGACCGACCGAGGCCTCGGTCACACTCAATGGCAGCGTCGCCGATCTGCCCCCCGGCGCCCTCACGCGCCTGCCATTGGAGCGACGCGTGCCACCAGCCGCGGCCGGCTACGAGCCGGACTTCGCCGATGAGCCGGCCTGCGAGGGCGAGATCGATTCCTCCACCCCGTACTGATCGCCGGCGTTGAGGGGGAGGCGGCTCAAGGGCGCGCCGACAGGTCACCGACCAGACCGGTGGCACTGTCCACCAGCACCCGCACGGACTCCGGCTTCAGCCCCAGGGGCCGGGGCCCGGGATGCAGCGAGTACAGGAAGCTGCGCTCCACCTCGTAGCCGCCCTCCGCATGCGCGCCCAGCGAGGCCACGTAGCAGCGCAGCAGGTTGGAGTAGCCCAGCGTCCACACCGTGCGGCCCGCCAGCTTCGCCTTGATCTCCAACCCGATCTCGCAGCTTACCTCCCCGCCGAACGCCACCAGGCACAGGTCGCCGATCCTCAGCACCTGCACCTCGACCGGCAGCGTCTCGGCGAGGCCGCCCTGCTCGGCGATCGTCTCGCGCACCGCCTCCGCATACGCCTGCTCCCACTGGCCGCCCGCCTCCAGTTCCTGAAGCTGCTGCCCGGTCGGCGTACCTCGGGAAGGCAGCTCGGCCAGAGCGCTGACGCAATCCAGATCGTCACCCAGCGGCTCCGGCCGACCGCACAGGGCCGCGAACACCGCGCGCGCCAGCTCGTGGCCGATCTCGGTGACTATCTCCACCGAGCCGGGGGCGAATCTGCCGTCCGCGGTCAGGTTGCGCGGCTTGATGTCGCCTCCGCAGCCCTGGAGAAACACCGGCAGGCAGCCGGGAAGGTTGGCGCGTATCATGTCGCGGGCCGGGCCGGGGTAGTCGGTGCCGATCAGTTGGCCGCCCATGGTTGTCGGATGGGCTGCGTAGGAGAACACCACCGCTCGCACCTGTCCATCGGGATCGAGCACCCGCAGCACCGGCACGTCCATGTCTGTCGGCTTGTCCGGCGTCGGCAGCATTCCCGCATTGACGCCGTCGGGGTCGGCGCGCCGCCGGTTGATGCCGAGGGTGCAGGAGCCCACCGTGAAGTCGAGTGTGCCCTCCTGCAGGTCGGCCACCGCCTGCTCCAGCAGCCCGCAGAGCGTCTCCGTCAGAGCGCTGAGATACGCCTCGTCGAACTTGCGGCAAGAGCCGCGCACTACGCGGCAGGCAGGAGCGCAGTGCGTGTGGCTGCAGTTGACCAGCATCGCCTCGGGAGCCACGCCAAGCTCCGCGGCCCTCCGCCGGATCGGTTCGAGGAGATACTCATCCACGCCCACCAGGTCCAGCGCCATGATGCACAGTCGGCGCTCGCCGTCATCCAGCGCGACGACCGACGCTTCCAGGTCGTGATAGGCGCCCTCGGACGGTTCAGTGCGGGCGGCGAATCCGGTCATGAAGATGGGCCGGTCCGGCGTTATGCTGGTGCTGGCAAGACCAATCTGCATAGGGTCACTTCCCCTTGAGAGACTGTTTTCGAGGTAGCGGCGGGTCGCGCCGGTGTCAGTCCGGCATGCCGTCGATGGCCGCGCGGAAGATCTCGTCCGGTGTGAGGACTTGGTCGAAGACCTTCAGCTCATCGATCGCGCCCTCGAATGCGTAGGCGTTCTTGCGGCCGCTGTAGTTGCCGATGACGAGTGCGCGGTCCCGCCCCATGATCGGTGCGGGGACGTCCGCCTCGGCCGCCAGATCACAGTTGATGTAGGCGCGGAGGCGCTCGCCATCATAGGTCACGGCCACGTGGTGCCAGAAGCCGGGCTCAATCGACCAGTTTTCGGTGCCGACCGAGGGCTCCTCGCCATCCGCGGTGCCGAACTGGAAGGCCAAGCGCGCCCAGAAGTAGCGCAGGCGCCAGCCCGGCCACGGCGGATCGCCGCTCTTGTCGCCCTTGTTGCCCATGATTCCGTGCGCGCCCTGGCGCTCATCGGGGCGGATCCACGCCA
The DNA here is from genome assembly GCA_029821635.1 of Candidatus Zipacnadia bacterium. GTDB lineage: Bacteria > Armatimonadota > Zipacnadia > Zipacnadales > UBA5352 > UBA5352. The sequence continues at coordinate 16,642 of JALGSW010000019.1, read as the reverse complement.
TCACGGTCATCGCGTCGGGCGCCGTGAGGCCCTCGGTGTTTTCCACGAGCAGGTACTGCTCCAGCGCGCGGTGGAAGCGCAGGGCATTGCCCGCGATGCCGGGGATCACGTCGGGCGCGGATTCGTCGGCGCCATGCGCGGTGGCGTCGTAGCCGTTGCCGGTGGCGTCGGCGACCGAACCGTCCGCGATCTCCTCCATCGGCCAGTGCGCGAGCGGCTCGGGCGCCTGAGCCCACACGGCGCACGCGCACAGCAACAGTGTCGCAAGCAGAGCGAGTCTACTGCGCATAGACCTCGACCTCCTGGATGGCGGCTCCGGTCGCGTCCTCGGCGGTCTTCGTGACCAGCAGGCGGATCGCGTCGGCGGCTACGGCATCAAAGGTCGCTTCGAGCCGCCCCTCGCCGGAGACCTCCGCGATCGTCCGCCAGCCGTCACCCTCCGCGACCTCGACTTTCACCGCCAGCACGTTGGACGTGTAGACGACCACTCGGCTGAAGGTCTGTTCCTCAGGCCAGCGCAGCACAAGCCACGGCTCACCCGGCACCGTGTGATCGGCGCGCCAGCCCATGTGCGTCTCGATGCCGTCCAGGACACGCGCGGGCGCGTTGTTGTAGCGCGCGTGGGAGGAGATCTCCACCTCCACGCCCTGTCCCTCGAATGCGAGGTTGCCGGGCTTCTTGCGCGCGGCGTCGGCCTGCGCGATCTGCTCCTGCACCGACTGCTTCGTGTCCCTGTCGGCGATGGCCGCGCTCGTGGTGTAGACGTGCGTTTCGTAGACGCCGAAGCTGTCGGCGAGCGCGCCGTCAGCGGTCTGAATTGCGCGCCCCTCGCTGACCACGTAGAGGCGCTCGGGCATGCCCGCGAGCGTGATGGTCGCCTGCTGCGGCTCGGTGGCGGTGTTGACCGCGAAGACGTAGAGCTCGCCACCTGCGCGGCGCGCCGCTACGTGCAGGTGCTCGGGACGATCGGCCTCCACCGACAGGTCGTCGGGAGCGTCGGGGGCGAGGATCGCGGCCTTGAGGTCCTGCGCTTCGCGGCACAGGAAGTCCATGCCGATGCTCAGCGCCGGATAGTTGTTCGCGTGGCTGTAGGTGTACCAGAGGAAGCCCTTCGCTCCGTAGACCACGGCCTGGTAGCACTGGTTGCGCAACTCGACGAAGTGCGGGGCCCGGTTGGCGGCGCGCCCGGCGTCACCGTAGTTGAAGGCCTGCGGGGTCACCCACGCCGCCCTGCGGCCGCCGCTCGCATCATTGCAGGCCTTGACGAACTCGCTCGTGCGCTCAATCCCGCGGGCGGCCAGCCCGCCCTGCAGGAAGAGCGGATACGGGTCGGGCATGAGGATGTCGCCGCCGTCCGCGTAGGTGTGGATGCCCGCGATCGTGTCGTTGAGCATGATGCACGGGTGGTACGGGTCGGCGTCGCGGCAGACCTGGTAGATCTGCTCGGCGCGGCGCGGCAGCACGGGCTTGAGCTCGGGCTCATCGGCCATGTACCAGGCCAGCAGCCCCTCGTGATCCATGAGCCCGGTCACGCGCTCACGCAGCGCGGCCGCCTCCTCATCGCCCAGCGGCCGCTTGACGACGTCGCCGCGGTTCATGAAGGCGCGGCTGTAGGGATAGAATGTGACGAACAGGCCCGCCTCCGCGATGTCATCGAGTATCTCGCGATTCTCGCCAACCGTGCGCCAATTGGCGTTGTAGTCCTGCATCACGGTGTACGGGTCATCGGCCGCGTCCGCGATGCGGTAGCTGAACCAGCCGAAGGGCAGGAACGGCTCACCGTTGTGCAGCAGCACATTGTTCTCATCCATGCGCCACTCGTGGCCGCTCGGAGCGGGCGGCAGCTTGCGCAGCGAGGCCCGTGTGACGTGCTCGACCGCCCCCTGCTCGTTGACCAGTTGCACGCCAACCTGGTAGTCGCCGACCGGCAGCTCGGTCGCCGGAATGGACACGGCGACCTCGCGCGCCGCTTCCACCGGCTCACCCGCGACGATGAGCGTGCCCAGCCCCGCCTGTGCGCCCTCGGCCGGGCGGAAGATGCCCGCGTTGAGCCGCCGCCCGGCAAGGAGATCGTCGGTCAGGGCGGAGGTGATGCGCAGCTCCACAGCGTCGATCTGCTGGGTGGCGTAGATGCAGTTGCGGTAGCTCGGGCGCGTCATCTCGATGGCCAGCGGCGTGTACTGGACGGTGGTTGGGATCGAGCGCACGCAGAGCGTGCGCTCCGGATCGCGGCGATCCACCAGCCGCACACGCAGCACCTGCGAGCCCTGCTCGGCCACCGGCACGCTGAACGCCACCTCGCGGCCCTGACCGTTGTCGAGGCCGAGGTTGACCGGCTCCCCCTCGCTGACCGTCTCTCCGGAGATAAGCTGGGGCCGCAGTTGCAGCAGCGACATGCGCCCGGTGTGGTTCGTCACGTGGGTCTTCGCCGCGTAGACGACACGGTTGCCGACGCCCTCGGGCGCCATCTGCACCGCGACATCAAACGGGTCGCGCACCGTCCACATGAAGCGGTCCAGCCCGGCGCCGGGAAGCTGCAACTGTGCGTAGTAGGTGGGCTGGTGGAAGCCGCCGGGGGCTTCGGTGAAGCTCGAAAGCTCGCGCATCCCGGCCTTGCGCTCGCGCGTGACATTCAGCGCCCAATCACCGCGCGACGCGTCGGTCAGCTCGAGCTGCACGAACGGCACCGCGATCTCCACCGTCCAGAAGTCCTCGCCACGCGCCACGGCCGCCTGCCAGTCGCAGTCCCACTGCAGCGCGCGCACGTGCCCGCCCTGGCGCATCTGCGCATCATAGAGCGTGCCGAGGGGGTTGACCGTGAGGTGGTAGTACTCCGTGCGGTCGCCGGTGGAGTCGATCATGATCTCCACGCAGTCGTCGCCATGGACCTTGCCGTCGCGCTCGGTCACGTCGGCCTTGAGCTGGTCCATGCTCGGCTCCTGGCACTTGATGCCGAGGTAGAGGTCCGCGCCGTCGAACGCAACCGCGAACTGCGTCTGCGCCTCGGCGAGCTTCTCGGTCTCGCCCAGCATCGTGAAGCCGGTGTGCCACTGCGCCTGCTGCCAGACCGCTTCGTCAAGCCGTCCGTCGAGCGTGGGCGGGGGATCGGCTTTCTGCCCGATGACGATGGGCTGTGCGGAGCAGACGGATGCCGCAATAAGTAGAACCAGAGCCACTCGCGCAACAGTCATGGTGCAACCTCCGAGCGCTGCGTAGCTTCCGTTGCCATCGAGCAGTTCCACACAATCCGGCGCGGACCTTGTTCGAAGCGGTCGCGCGGCGCCACCGGCGGAGAAGGTCGGGGCGCGTCGGTGCCGAACCTACACGATGGCACCCGGATGACCCCTGCACACAGCCACGAAGGGACGATGCACCATGCTCGCGCGCGCACTGACCATCGCAACCATCACGCTCCTTTGCGCCGCGCAGGGGGCCCGCGCTGAGGCGGTCATCGACGGCGCCAGCGCGCCCGGCTGGCAGACGCTGCCGCAGTGGGTCGCGCAGAACATGGCCGAGGAGTATGCGGTGCGCGACCAGGATGGGGCGCTCGCGTTCACCGCCACCGGCGCGGGCAAGGAGATGGCGTGGCTTCTGCCGCTGGCGGGGAAGGGCGTGAGTGGCGATGAGCGCTACGTCCTCGTGCGCTACCGTGCCGAGGGCTTCCGCGCGGACGGCGGCGGCTACTTCCTGCACGGGCAGGAGGGCACGCGCGGTGGCCGGGCCTACGCGCTGGCGAACGAGGTTGTCTCTGATGGCGCGTGGCATACGCTGGCGGTGGACCTGCTGGCGGTGGAGCCGCTGGAGTTCACGCACAACCTCGTGCTGAAGGTGATCGTGGGCGCGGCGGGGGAGGCGCGCGTCGAGATCGAGAGCATCCGCTTCGCCGACACTCTCCCCGGGGACGCCACGGTCGCGCGTGTCGCGAGCGCCCCGACAGCGCCGAGCACCACGCCGGTGCCGCTCAGCGCCGAGGCCTTCGCGCCGCAGACGGGCTGGACGCAGAGCCCCGCGAGCGAGCATTCCGTGGCCCCGGCGGCCGATGGCGTGCGCTTCGCGGTGCGCGGGCCGGCGGCGGGGATGCGCTGGCTGATGTCCCTCGCCGAGCCCGTGGACACCGCCGCGCAGCCGTGGCTGTCCTTCCGCTACCGCGCGACCGGCGAACTCGACCGCTCCGCCTACACGCTGTGGCTCGGGCAGGACCCGGGCGGCGCGAGCGGCGAGCGCATGATAGCGTTCCCCGCGGGTGACGTGGCGGCCGATGGCGCGTGGCACCTCGTCGCGCTCAAGCTGGCGAAGACCTTCGCGGTGAGCCAGGTCGCGGTGGGCCTCGACGCCGCCGGGCCGGAGGCGTCGCTGGAGCTGGCCGACTTCGGCTTCAGCTCCGGCGAGCCGCGCTGGGAGGTCGCCGACGTGCTGCCCTACGAGGTGCGGGCGGGCGGCTGGCCCGCGGGGCAGGACGGCTTCACCGCCGCGCCGGTGGAGGTTGAGGGCGGGCATCCGTCGGTCTTCCTCGCCCGGCGCATGGGGCTCGCGGGCTGGTTCAGCGCGCCGGAGATCGCGGTCGGCGGCGTGCCCTTCAGCGTGCCCGCGGAGATCGGCGCCCTGACCGCAACCGGGACCGCGGACTTCGGAGAGCTGCGCCTCGCGCTGCCCGCGGACGTGCGCGAGGTCTACCTGCTGACCGCCAACACCGCCCCGAGCACCGAGCCGTGGGGGATCGACGCCGCACGCCCGCGCCTTCAGGAGATGCTCGACGTGCCGGAGAAGGTGGTGCTCGAGCTGCGCTACGCCGACGGGACACCTGAGGACCTGGTGCTGCCGCTGGATGCCACGAGCGGGCGTTGGGGGATGAAGCGCGGGCTGGGCGTGTGCGTCGCGCGGCCCGATGCGTCCCGCCGGGCCACCGAGCTGGTGCTGCGCGAGGGCATGCAGACCGCGGCCTTCGCCATCGTGGGCGCGACCTTCTCAACCAACGCGCCGCGCATCGCCGAGCCGGACTGGTCGGACCTCCGCTACGCAGCCCCGCCCGCCGATCCGCTCTCCGGCGCGACGCCCGCGACAGCCGCAACGGGGGAGGTCTGCGCGGGCCGGCTGAGCGCATCGTGGCGCAGCGACGGCGGCCTCACCTGGGGCGCACTGACGGTGCCGGGCCTGCCGGGCGCGCTCGCGGTCGCGCAGGGGCCGGTCTTCGAGGTAACCGTGGGCGATGAGGTGCTGCCCAGCGACGCCTGGGAGGTAGTCGCGGCCGAGCCGCGCGACGGCGGGATGGTCTACCGCCTGCGCCACGCCGGAGCGAAGCTGGCGGCGACGGTGGAGCTGGCGGCGGGCGCGGCCGAGGAACTGCTGCTGCGCATGGAGCTGGTGAACGAGGGCGACGCGCTGACCGTGGCCACGCTGCGCTTCCCGGTGCTCGATGGCGTCGCGATCGGCTCGGCGGAGGACACCTGGTACCTCGCGGGCAAGCGCGGCGGGATCATCAACCGCGCGCCGCTGAACATCCGCGAGCCGCTTGGCGAGCGCCATCCGCTGCAGATGGACGGCTTCTTCGGCCCGACCGCCGGGCTGGCCCTCGCCTGCCTCACGCATGACACGCAGGCGCAGCACCACTTCATCCGCCTGGCCCGCGATGAGCGCGGCGGCGCGTGGTCGTGCGAGTATCCCCGCCAGGACCTCGCCCCCGGCGAGCCCTTCGCAGCCACCGAGGCGGCGCTGGTCCTGCGTGCGGGCGACTGGCGCGCGATCTTCGCCGCCTACCGCGACTGGCTCGACTCGTGGTTCGAGCCCGTGGCGCCGCGCCAGGAGTGGTTCACCAACGCCTTCGCCGTGCTCGCGACGAACGTTCACCCCGATACCGGCAAGAACCCCGAGCAGCGCGGCGCCATCCAGCCGATGGTGGACACGATGCTGCACTACATCGGCGTGTGCGACTGGGTGAACCTGTTCGGCTGGGGAGCCTCGACACAGTGGGGCGGCTGGGGCGACTACGCCGACTACGACGGCGTCGGCGGGCTGGACTACTTCCGCGGGAACATCGCGGCTGTGCAGGGACAGGGCATCGGCGTGAGCCTCTACCTCGACGGCTATCTCAACAGCGCGCAGGGCCGGTTCTCGGGCGAGTATGCGGAGGACTGGGCGATGCTGCGCGCCGACGGGTCGCCGCAGTACATAGAGGTCTACGACGCCTACAACGAGTGCCCCTACCAGGCGCCGTGGCGCGAGTACCTCAGTTCGACCTACGCGCGTGTCGAGCGCGACCTCGGCGCCCGCATCCTCTACATCGACGAGTACGGCTCGACCGACGGTCGCTGGACCTGCTACGGGCGCGAGCACGGGCACAACGGCTACCAGATCCCCTACGCGGGCGAGGTGGCGATGCTCGAGCAGATCCGCGCGGCGGTCGGGCCGGAGGTGGTGCTCTACACGGAGTACCCGCCCGCGGAGGTGAGCCGCCGCTTCCTTGATGGCTCGATCACCTACCAGGCGCTGTGGAGCGCCGACCAGCAGGAGCTCGCACCACACTTCATCGACCTGCCGCGCTTCGCCTTCCCGGACTTCAAGCAGTTCCACATCACCTACTACGTGGGCACGCGCGCGGGCAACTGGTGGGTGAACAAGTTCCCGTTCTTCAACGGTGAGGTCTACCGCGTGGGCGAGCCGAACCTGCCATGGATGGACGAGCCCTCGCGTGAGTTCATCCGACGGGCGATCCGCATCCAGTGCGACCACCGCGCGACGTTCGCCTCGGAGGAGTGTACGCCGCTGGTGCCCACCGAGCACCCGGACCTGTTCGCCAACCGCTTCACCGGACCGGGCGAGACGATCTTCACGCTCTACAACGCGGGCGGGCGCGAACTGCGCGGGGGCCCGCGTGGCGGCCTGCTGCGCGTGCCGCACGTGCCCGGTGCGACCTACGAGGACCTGTGGAACGCGCGGCCCATCGAGCCGCGGATCGACGGCGACGAGGCACTGCTGCCCGTGGAGATCGGCCCGAAGAGCATCGGCTGCGTCATCCAGCGCGTACCCTGAGATCATCCGCTGAGAGCGAGGCGTCACGATGACCCCGTTAGGGGCGAGCTGTCGCGTCGTGCTGATCGGGGCGGGGAGCACCAGCTTCGGGCCGGGCACTGTCAACGCGCTGCTGGCGGCGCGCGAGCTGCACGAGGCGGCGCGCCTGTCGGTGGTGCTGGTGGACACCAACGAGGCGGCGCTGGAGCGGATGCTCGCCTACGCCTGGGCGGTGCGCGAGTTCCGCGGCTGCGAGGTGGCGATCGAGGGCACGACCGACCGCACCGAGGCGCTACCGGGCGCGGACTTCGTGGTCACGGCCGTCTCGGTGGGGCGCTTCGAGTATTGGTGGCAGGACTTCTCCATCCCGCCCGCCTTCGGCTTCCAGCACGTCTCCGGCGAGTGCGGGGGGCCGGGCGCGGCCTTCCACACGCTGCGCAGCCTCAACCTCATGGTGCCCATCGCGCGCGACATGGAGCGGCTCTGCCCCGGCGCGTGGCTGCTCAACTTCACGAACCCCGAGAGCCGCGTCTGCCTGGGGGTCACGCGGCTCACCGGAATACGTGCCATCGGCCTGTGCCACGGCTTCCACAGCACCTACGCGGCGGTCACGCGTCTGCTCGACCGGCCGGCGGAGGAGCTGGAGATCAACATCGGCGGGATCAACCACTTCCACTTCGTGCTGGGCGTGAGTGACCGTGCGAGCGGCGAGGACCTGCTGCCCGCGCTGCACCGGGCGCTGGCCGAGGACACGGGCGACCTCGAGCCCCTCACGCGCTACCTCTATGATACCTTCGGCGCGCTACCATTCCCTTCGGACTCGCACCTGGGGGAGTTCGTGCACTTCGGCTACGGCTTCGTCGGGCCGCACTTCCTGCCCTACGAGCGGAGATACCAGGCCTCGCACGGCCCCGGCAGCGCGCGCGCTGAGAAGCTGGCGGCGGTCATCGAGGGCCGTGCGCCGGTCACCGAGGAGGTGGCGGCGCCGGGCCGCGAGCTGGTGGGGCCGATCATCGTGGATGCGGTGCTCGACCGCGGCGCGCGCGAGGAGTCGGTCAACGTGCCCAACGCGGGCGCGGCCGTCGCCAACCTGCCCGAGGAGGCGGTCGTCGAGGTGCCGGTCGTCGTGGATGCGGCGGGCGCCCACCCGGTGGCGGTCGGCGCGCTGCCCGAGGGCCTCGCCGCGCTGTGCCGGCAGCAGATCGCGATCCAGGAGCTGCTGGTGCGGGCCTACGCCGAGGGCAGCAGGGACGCGCTGCTGCAGGCGCTGTTGCTCGAGCCGGTGGTCAACGATGCCGGGCGCGCGCGGCAGATGATGGAGGAGCTTCTCGCGCGACAGGCGCACGTGCTGCCCGACATGCGATGAGGCAGCGGCGGTGCGCCGGCAGGACCGTCCGCGCAAAGGCACACAAATGTCGGTGGACCCGGATGCGGGTACCGATTGTCTAAGGCTTACAGCGCCACTCAGAAGGCGGGGGGATCAGCGCCACTTCCACGGTAAACGGTGACTGCGTTATGGAGCAGATGAGAGATCACCGCGGTCGATCACGCGCCACGGCGGTCAAATTCGTGGTCCTGCCACTGCTTGTCGGGGCCGCCTTGCTCGTCCCCATCGCCTCGGCCCTCTGCCAGGAAGCAGCTCAGGCCGAGAACGACTTCGCGTTCGCCGAGGGCCTGTACGGGCAGGAGAACTACGACCTGGCCCTACAGAAGTACCTCGTCTTCATCGAGGCCTACCCCGAGCACCCCAACCTGTCCCTGGCGATGTTCCGCGCGGGCGAGTGCAACTTCCGGCTGGGGCGCTACGCCGCTGCGGCGCCGTGGTTCGAGAAGGTGAGCACGCGCTTCCCCGACAGCGACGAGATCGAACCGGCACTGCTGTGGCTGGGTGATTCGCGGTTCAAGGCAGGCGAGCACGAGCAGGCGCTGGCGGCCTACGAGGCCCTGGTCGCGAAATTCCCGGACAGCCGTCACGCCTCAACAGCCGCGTACTGGCAGGGCGAGAGCCACTACCACCTCGGTCGCTACGAGGAGGCCGCGCGCGCGTACGAGGACGCACTCAAACGCGGTCTGGGTGAGCAGGAGGTCCCGTACGCGCTCTACTCGATCGGGTTGTGCTACCTGCAAGTGGCGCGGCCTGCCGACGCAGCCAGGTACCTCTCACGCGTCGTCCAGGAGCACCCCGACAGTCCCGTCGCCGGCGAATCGCAGTACCTCCTCGCCCGCGCACTGCACCGTCAGGGCGAAGTCCAGAAGGCGCTGGCGGGCTATCAGGCAGTCATCGACAGGCACGGCAGCTCGTCATTCGTGCCGCACGCGCGGATGGGCGTGGCGGATTGCGACTTCCGCCAGGAGCGCTACGAACAGGCGATTGAGCAGTACCGGGCGGTTGTCGCCCAGTACCCGACACACGAGCTCGCCGCCGAGGCCCGCCTGCGGATTGGCGACAGCCTCTTCCACCTCGAACGCTGGGAGGAGACCGCGGGTGCCTATGAGGCCGCGGCGGCGGACCCCGCGTCGAAGTGGGCGGAGGATGGCCTCTACTGGCTCGCGGTGACGCGCGAGAGGCAGGATCAGCCGGAAGCCGCTCTCGCCGCGCATCTGCGACTCACCGAAAGCTACCCGGACGGGCCCCACGCCGGCGACGCATGGCTGCACGTCGGGCGTCTGAAGGCCGCCGCGGGCGATATTGAGGGCGCCGTCACGGCGTATGAGACCGCGGCGGAGAAGACCCAGGACCCCGGTCGCCGACGGGAAGCGCTGTCGGCCGCGCAGTGGGCGCGCTACCGCCAGGCACAGTCGCCCGAGGCCCTGGATCAGCTCGCGCAGACCGTACGCGACGCGCCGACCGCCGAGTCGGCGGCCGAGTCGGCCTACCGTGTGGGCCGCGCGTACTTCGACGCCGGGGGATATGCGCCGGCGCTCGAAATGCTCACGCTTCTGGTTGACAACCACGCCGACAGCCCCCGAATCGCTGAAGCGCGCTACCTGATGGCGGCGTGTCACGAGCGGCTCGATCGACCCGAGGAGGCGCGACGTCTCTACAGTGAAGTCGCCGAGGCCAATGCCGGGTCGGAGTATGGCGCGTGGGCGATGTCGGCGCTGGTCGGCATGCAGGCATCGGCCGGTGAGATCGATCAGGCGAAGCGGCTCTTCGCGACTCTGGAGCGGGGCGACGCACCCGCCGGCGTCATCGGCTTCGGCGCGTACCGGCTCGCCGAGGCGCTCCGTGATGCGGAACGCGGCGGCGAGGCGACGGAGTTCTACGCGAAATCCCTGAAGGCCGATCCCCAGGGGGAGTGCGCGCCCTGGGCTCTGGTCGGAGCGGCATGGTGTCGGCTCGCGGAGGAGCCCGCTCAGGCGCTCGTCTCGTTCGAGAAGGTGCTTGACGACTTCGCCACCTCGGCCGCGGCAGGATCGGCACTCGACGGTCTGCTGGCGGCCGGCCAGGCGCAGTTTGAGGCTGAGGACTATGACGCGGCGCGCCAGACCTGGCAGGGCGTTCTGGGGCGTGGGGCAGAGGGCAAGGTCGCAGGCCTGGCGCAGTATGGCCTGGGCTGGGTGCTCCTGCGACAGGACGCGCCCGAGCAGGCGCTGGAGCACTTCATCGCTGCCGCGCAGGCGCCGGTGCCCGCGGACGTCCAGACCGATGCGCGCTACCAGGCGGCTCGGTTGTTGGCCGACGGGGAGCAGTGGGCGCGTGCTGTGGAGCTGCTCGAGCCGCTGCGCACGCAGACGGGCGAGGACGAGAGCCTCTGTTGGGCGCTGACGCTGCTGGGCGACGGCTATCTCGAGCTCGGCCGCCCCGAGGATGCGGTGACGGCGTTCGGTGCCGTGACTGAGAGGTGGCCTGAGCACGACCTGGCGCCCGCCGCATGGCTGGGCCTGGGCAAGAGCCACCGCGCTCTCGGGCGAAACGAGGACGCCGTGGCGGCGCTGAGGCAGTCTGCCGAGCAGGGCAGGTCGCGCGTTGCCGCGGAGGCTCGCTATGAGTTGGGGCTGGCGCTGCGCGAGGGCGGCGACACCGCGGCAGCGGCCGAGGAGTTGCTGAAGGTGGCGATCCTGCATCCGGTCCCGGAGTGGGCCGCCCCAGCGCAGTTCGCGGCCGGGCAGTGCTACGAGGAACTGGGGCAGACCGAGAACGCCATCCGCAGCTATCGGGTCATCGAGCGGCAGTATGCGGATCAGACGCAATGGGCTGAGAAGGCCGCGGCGCGTATCCGCGAGCTCGAGCAGTAGACATGCGGCGCAATACCGCGCCGAGCGAATTCCAGAGGAGATACCGGCATGGGTGAGCTGGGCTCAGCACCGGCACTGGTTGAATACTTCGTGCGCGGCGGCTCATGGATGTGGGCGCTGCTTGCGTGCTCAGTGATCGCACTCGCGGTGATCATCTACAAGAGCATCACGCTCTGGCTCGCCGGGCGCGGCGCGGCGTCACTCGTCGAGGAGTCCGTGCGGCTCATTCAGGCCGGGCAGACCGAGAAGGCGGCGCTGGAGGCTAAGGCTCCTTCGTCCTCCGTCGCGGCCGTCCTCACCTCGATCTTCAGCGCCGCGGAGAGCCGGTACATCACTCCGCGGGAGGCGGCCGAGGCGGCGGGCGCTGAAGAGATGGCGGCGCTCGAGTCGGGCCTGCCGGTCCTGTCAACGATCGCCAACGTCGCGCCGCTGATAGGCTTTCTGGGGACGGTCAGCGGGATGATTCGCGCCTTCACGGCGATCGCCGAGCACGGGATGGGTGAGCCGGGCGTGGTCGCCGCGGGCATCGGCGAGGCGCTCATCACAACCGCCTCCGGGCTGATCGTCGCCATCCCATGCTTCATCGCCTACAGCGTATTCAGCGCACGTGTCAATGCACTGGCACTGGCGATGGAGGTCGCGGGCAGTCGGCTCGCGAGCATGGTCTCCGGAGGTGACGGCGAGTGAGGCTGCGGCGCCGTCTCCCCCCCCTCAACCCGCTCCCTATGGCCACCATGGCGGACGTGGCCTTCCTGCTGATCATCTTCTTCATGCTCACCAGCACGTTCGCGAAGGACACCGGACTGGACATCACGCTGCCCACGGCGCTCACCTCGGAGAAGCTGGAGAAGCGCGAGGTGACGATCTGGGTGAACCGTGAGGGCCAGGTCCGGCTCAACGAGACATGGATCGCCGCCGCTGATCTGCGCGAGGCGTTGCGCACTGAGTTCGCGAAGGCCGATGTGAAGGGTGTCACTATCCGCGGCGACGAAGGTGTACCCTACGGAACGATCGTGACCGTGATGGACGTGGCGAAGATGCTCGGGGCCGACATCACGCTGGCCGCCGAGATGGAAGAGGGGCATCCTGGAGCTGTAGTCGGCGATCCCGTCAGGTGAGAGCGTAGGCGCACGGAGAGAAGGCCATGCGGCGGAAGTCGGGGTTTGGTTGGGCGCTGTTCTACTCGGCGATGATCCACATCATCGTCTTCCTGACCGTGCCCATGGGTGGCACGATCGGGGACGTTCGCGATGAGACCGTGCGCCGCTTGACGGAAACCGCGGTCGAGTTCGTCACGTATGTCAAGCCGAAGCCCCCGCCTCCGCCGCCCCGGCCGCAGATCACCCAGCGGCGCGTGGTGCGCCGCGTGGTCAGGCGCAGACGCGTTCGCAGACCTCGCAGACCGACGCCGAAGCCTGCTGAGGAGCAGACGCCGGCCGATCAGCCGGAGACCGTCCCCGAGCCTGTCACTGAGGTGGCGCCGCCGGCACCCGAACCCGAACCTGCTCCCGCGCCTGAGCCCGAACCCGCCCCGACGCCCGCGCTTGCCGTGCTGCCTCCCGAGCCCGAGCCTGCGCCGGTGCCTGTCGCCGTGGCTTCAGCGCCCGAGCCGCAGCCGGTCGTCATCCATCCCACGCCGGGGCCTGCCGCCGAGGCGGCTCCGGCGATGGAGCCGCAGTTGGCGTCGGCGGCGCCCCTCGATGTGCCGAAGGCCGCGCCCGAGACCGCCTCAAGCGCCCCCGGGGCCATGTCCGGAGCCGGCGCGCCGCCCGCGCTATCAGCCCGGCCCGCGCCCGTCGCGCCGCCCTCCTCAGGAGGGGGCAGGGCGGAGGGCCCCGAGACCCCCGGCCCGATGATCGCCCTGGCTCCCTCGGATGACGCAGATTCCACCGAGGCGCCAGGTCTGGGGCGCGCCGAGGAGGTCGCGGGTGGTGAGAAGCTCGCCCCACAGATGGATGGCGCACCGTCTGAGGCGCCGGGCGTCGGCGGCGGCGGCCGTGAAGCCGATCAACCGGCAGGCACTGCCCGCGGCAGCACGGGCCCGCGTTTTGAGCGCGTTGGGTCGCGCGCGAGCGGCTCCGGAGGCCCCGGGGCTCCGCCCGCGCCTGCGTCCGGCACGTCCGGGGTCGCGGGACGCCCTGGACGGGCGGGAGAGCCCGGCCCGCCCGGCGACGAAGGTGATGGGCCCGGCGGGCCGAAAGCCGCTCCGATCCGCCTCGCGGGCTCGCCGGTTCCCTCCGGCTCCGGCTCAGGCTCGGGTGGCGTTGGCGGCGGGGAGTCGCCTGCATCCGGCGGCTCGGGGGCAGGCGCGCCGGTGCGCGTCGCGTCTCTGCCCGGCGGCGGGGGCCTCGTGCACGCGGGCTCGCCAGGGAGTGGTGGCGGAGGAGGCAGCGCCGGCGCAGGTGGCCGACGCGAGGCACCCTCCGGCGGCGGCGACGGAGACGGCCGTGGCTGGACGCTTGTGAAGACAGCGCCGCGGGAGTGGCAACTCGTTGCGACGGCGCCTGGTGTTGGCGGTGACGGTCCGGGCGGAGGACAGGGCGGCGATGGCGGGATGGGGACGGGCACCGGCGGCGGCATCGGCGCAGGTGCGGGGCCGGGCGTTGGGCCGATTGGCCCGGTGGCTGAGGCCGCCGGCGCAGGATCACAGGTCCCCGAGCCTCTGCAGAGCGTCGTGCCTCAGGCGTTGTGGGGATCGCTGGTCGGTGCGTTCGGGCTCGGCGCGATACCGGGCGGCGAGCCGGGAGGCGGCGTGGCAGGGGAGGGCGGCCCCTGGGACAACAAGCTGGTACCGTTCATCGTGCATCAGGTAGCGACCGGGACAGGCGTTGGCGGAGGCGCCGGGGAGGGTGGGGGGCTTGCGCCGGGACGCGGCGGTGGCGACGTGCCATCCGGACCGGGCGGGCCGGTGGGCGCGGGCATTCTGGCCGTAGGAGGCGAGGGTGGGCCCGGACTTCCCCCGCTGCCGGACATTGGCGACGGGATGCTCCTCGCGAGCGCTCCCGACGCACAGCCTGGGCCGGTCGGCTTTGGGCTGGGCTTCGACCTGAACGAGCTCAAGACCGCCCCCGGCGGCGGACTCTACATGGACATCAGCGGCAGCTTCGACATGCCGATGGGCGTCACCACCGGTGACTACCAGGCAGACGCGCCGGGCATGGTCAACCTGCTCGCGGAGGTGCGCGGACGAACGAAGGTCCGCGTTACGCTGCACGAACGCTATGTGCCGCTGACGCTGGAGAACATCGAGAGTATGCCGGTGCTGCACCTGCGCGGCCACCGCGCCTTCGCGCTGACCGAAGAGGAGCGCGAGACGCTGCGTCGCTACGTCGCACAGGGCGGGACGGTCTTCGGTGAGGACTCCCACGGGCCCTTCGGCGAGTGCTTCCGGCGCGAGATGAGGAAGACGTTCGGTTCAGGTCTGGAGGACCTGGGCCTCGAGCATGAGGTCTACCGCGCACATTACGTGATCGACCGCGTGCCTGCAGGGGACATGGGCGAGCGCTATCCGCTGCAGGGCATGGAAGTCGATGGCGGTCGCCTGGGCGTGATCTTCTCGCGCAACGACTACGGGGACTGCTGGGAGGGGACCGGGGAGTGGGTCAGGCCTGAGACCCGGGAGCCTGCCTTCCGCATGGGCGTGAACATCTTCACCTACGTGGTCGCGCAGTGGCAGAAGCTGCGCGAGCAGGAGGCGGGGCAGTAGCTCACGGCTCCGGGCGCCACGAACAGGGGACATCAAGCACCGGACCGCCGCCGACCTCGACGACCCCCGAGCCATCCACGTTCGCGACGAACAGACGCACGTCGCCACCTCGATCGGACAGGAACGCGATCTTCGCCCCATCCGGCGACCACCGCGGAGCCCACTCATTGCTCGACGCGTTGCTGATGTTGACCACGACGCCCGACGCCACGTCCGCCACGACGATCTCGCGGTTCCCCGTCGGCGATGACGCCCAGGCGAGTTTGCTGCCATCAGGCGACCACTCGGCGGGCTCATTCCAGCATTCGGGGCCACTGACGCTGCGGGCCTCCCCAGTATCGAGGTCGCAGACATAGACGCTGATATTGCCGTCGCGGTGAGTCCGGAAAGCCAATTGCGTCCCGTCCGGTGAGAAAGCGGGGTCGCCGTCCCACGCGGTGTGTGTGGCGACGATGCGCATGCCGGATCCGTCGGGCGCAGCGACCGCGACCTCCTGGTTCTCCGCGCGGTCGGTGACCCATGCGATCAGGTTGCCGCTCGGCGACCATGCGGGCGAGCCGTCCCAGACCGGATCGGCCGTGAGGTTGCGTGCTGAGCCGCCGTCCGCCCCCGCAACGTAGACCTCGAGGTTGTCGTCTCGATCGGACACGAAGAGGATCTGCTGACCGTCCGGCGACCAGGCAGGGCTTTCCTCGAATGCATCGCTCTGTGTGATGTCGCGCGTATGCCGGCCGCGCGGATCGGCGAGGTATACGTCCTGATCGCCGTCTCGGTCGGACAGGAAGAGGAGGCGTGCGCCGTCGGGCGCCCAGGCGGGGGAGGTATCCTCCGCGTCATCGCCGATCAGTCGCCGCAGGCCGGAGCCGTCATCGCCGACCGCGTAGATGTCGGCGCTGCCGTCGCGGTCAGAGACGAACGCAAGCTCGAAGCCGGCCGCAGGCGCGATGGCCGCCAGTGCGACCGCGATGCAGGGCGCGATGACTGACCCGATGCGTGGCTTCGTCCGGCGATCTCGATGCATGTCGTCCTCCGATGCTTCAGGTGCAAGGAAGTTCGTCGCCGCGGCCGCGAACTCCTGCCACAAGGCAAACGCGCCACGCTCTGCATGCAGGGCGTGGCGCGCGTGATTGCCGGTCTTCGGTAGAGACGGGCGATCAGGGATCGTAGTACGTGTCGGTGCCGTCGGACCACAGCTCGAGCGGCCGCATCGCGGCGTGACCGTCGGTGAAGGCGACATTGACGAAGTCGTTGTGCCGGCCGTACGGGCAGTTGACACCCCACTGGATCGCGGCGCCCGTCGAGCCCGGCGGGTTCACGAAGTTCGCACCCCAGTTGAAGACGCCCTGGGACGGGTGGTAGAGGATGGCGCTGCCGAAGGTGTCATCGGAGAAGAGGACCTTCTCCGCAGGCTTGTCGATCCTCGCCAGTTCAACAAAGCCGAAGCCGATGTTGTAGCCGTAGCCTCTGCGGGTCTGCTCGCTGGGGCAGATGAAGACCTGCATGTTGTTGATGTAGGGCATGATGAGGCCCGGCTCGGTTGTCGAGCGGGGGTACCAGTAGACGGCGCCGGGCTGTCCCCAGGTGCCCGTGCAGCGCGGGAAGAAGACCTCGTCGTAGTCCTGAATATACATCATCGCTGCGAGACCCATCTGCTTCACGTTCGACAGACACGATGCCTGACGCGCCTTCTCC